>JAIPAF010000089.1 GCA_021740225.1 Bacteroidales bacterium
CTGCATTTGCTTGCAACCAAACCACGGAAGAAGAGAAACAAAAACCCAATGTGGTAATGGTATTCATTGACGATGGTGGTTTTGCTGATTTTGAGCCTTTCGGTGAAACCCGTTATCCAACCCCTAATGTCAGTGAACTGGCAGAGGAGGGACGCAGTTATTATAATTTTTATGTGCCTGTGGCCGTTTCTTCGGCTTCCCGGGCAGCACTGATGACAGGGTGTTATCCGGGCAGAACCGGTGTATTTGGTGCCCATGGCCCCGGTCAGAAAGGTCTTGACACGGCATTTGCTACCCTGGGAGAGGTCATGCAACAGAACGGCTATACCACTGCCAGTTTCGGAAAATGGCACCTGGGTGATCAGCCGGGACACAGATCACATTCAAGGGGTTTTGATGAATCCTCGGGTCTGATGTATTCCAATGATATGTGGTCATATCATCCTGAAAATCCTGAATATTGGAGTCAATGGCCTTTATCTTACTGGGAGAACGGGGAAGTGAAGATCGATTCTATGACACCCAAAGATCAGAGAATGCTTACCACTTGGTATACAGAAAATGCCGTTGATTTTATCAACCGTCACGATGATGAGCCATTCTTTCTGTATGTTCCTCATTCTATGCCTCATGTCCCGCTTTTTTGCAGCGATAAATTCAAAGGCAAATCCGGTTTCGGCTTATACGAAGATGTAATAATGGAGCTGGACTGGTCGGTTGGACAGATCATGGGTGCTTTGGAAGAGAATGGACTGGAAGAGAATACCATCTTTATATTCATCGGCTCCGATAATGGTCCCTGGTTAAGCTATATGGACCGTTCCGGAAAGACGCCTTACCGGGAAGGCAAGGGTACTACTTTTGACGGCGGTGTCCGTAATCCATGCATCATAAAATACCCCGGTCATATTGAGCCCAATACCAATTCCCACAAAACTTTTGCCTCCATTGATATTTTGCCAACGATTTGTCATCTGACAGGCACTGCACTTCCGGAAAATGAAGTTGACGGAAAAAATGTATGGGATCTGATTACTCATAAGCCCGGAGTGGAAAATCCTCACGATTATTATCCTTTTGCCCGGCATGCCAGTTTGGAGGCATTGATAAGCGCTGACGGACACTGGAAATTACATCTGCCCCATTCGTACAGGTCAATGGAGAAAGGAGAAGGCGGGGAGTATACCAGGAGAAAGGTCAGAGGGTATCAGCCCGATTCCAGCTTGTCCGAACAGATCAGGATACCCCTGAAATATACCCAGCGTAAGATTGATACTGCACTTTTTGATATGGTACATGATCCCTATGAGAAAAGGAATGTGATCAAAAGGTACCCGGAAGTGGCAGATGAGTTGATCCAATATGCTGAAAAACACCGAAAATTGTTCTATTAACCTATAAAAAGATGTGATTATGAAGTTGAGATTGATATGTTTTATATGGGCATTGTTGTTACCGGTAAGTCAGATATCCGCTCAGGTAAACGAGAATGCCCTATCCGATCTGGCAAAAATCAAGGAAGAAGTGAAGTCTAAGCGCGTTAGCAGCTATGACACCACCGGCGGCAACAACGACCGCTTTGAGCACATTCGGGATGGTGAAACCCGAACCCTCTTCGATGTGGATGGTGCGGGGATCATTAACCATATCTGGATTACCATTGCGCCAACACCAGAAAACCTTAGCAGAAATGATATCATATTAAAAATGTACTGGGATGGCAACGATTTTCCTTCTGTGGTATCACCCATCGGACCGTTTTTCGGGCAGGGCTGGGAGGAAAGCTATAATTATTCCAGCCTTCCCCTTGCCGTTGGCCCGACCGAGGGCAGAGCCCTTGTGTCTTATTTCACCATGCCTTTTTCCGACGGCGCCAGGATAGAGATCGAAAATCAGACCGGCAGAGAGATTGGCGCTTTTTATTACTATATTGATTATAAAGATGTAGAAGAACTGGATGAGGATATGGGACGCTTCCATGCCTGGTACAATCACGAATTGACCGGGGCGCCTCCTGAAGGAGAGAATGAATGGGCCGTGCTCGGTGAACAGGGCAAGAATCCCACCGGAAAAGAAAATTATCTGATAGCCGATATTGAAGGCAAAGGCCATTTTATGGGCGTGAACTATTATGTGCATTCCCCTACACCTATGTGGTACGGTGAAGGCGATGACATGTTCTTTATTGACGGGGAGAAAAAGCCCTCCCTGCACGGTACCGGTACGGAAGATTACTTCAATACCTCATGGTGCCCGAAAACGGAATATTCTCATCCCTATTTCGGCTATCCTAGGGTCAATGAAGGCATTGGTTGGCTGGGACGTACCCACGTATATCGTTTCCACATCAGCGATCCGGTGTATTTTGATGAATCCCTGAGATTTTCAATTGAACACGGACATAACAATTGTCTTACTCTTGATTTGGCCAGCGTTGCCTATTGGTATGTAAAACCTCCGCTGTCAGAGTTGCCCCCCATTCCCGGAAAGGAAGAGAGGCAACCCAAGTCATTTATCAATGAGATCGACATTCATAAGTGGCGACACGAATGGAGGAAAAATATGGGCAATGATCCGGATCTGTGGGGAAATGAACGTAAAGAAGATCAATAAAACCCTTTAAGGTGATATTCTATCACGATATAGATGAGCGAGTGGTCGCTGTATGGCCTGAAAACAGGTATAAAATAGCCGGAGTCAAAACTACAAACAATAGTTAGCTAAATCCTGGCAGTGAGTTTATTTTAACATTCCATGCATTTGCTGATATGCAAAATATTAAATGCTTATATGTGAGCTTTTTTAGACCGGACTCAAGTATCAACCGAGTATTATAATTTCTAAAAGCACTAATCCTCTTTCAGCCAGTTTTCTGCATCTTCAATATTGTCAAAATACCTGTTAATTACCAGTTCGTCAGGTTTCAGATTTGTGGAAAGAGTACTAACAGAGTACTTTGAAAAAACATCTTCCGGAATTATAGTTGCATGTTTAATAGAACCATAAGCCTGAGCATATTCCTCAAGCCGTTGGGCTGCCAGTTTTTGATTTTCCGGACCCAACCCTTTGTGTTCACGGGCATCAAGAAGAAGACCTTTCCCATTTTTCTTGGCCAAATTTTCCAGAATAATATCCAAAAGTTCTGAAAAACGGTTCCCGGGAGTTGCACCCCACCATGTTTCGTGGATATAGTTGCCCTCCGGTACGTACTCTAATCTGAGGTTTTTGTCTTCATATAGTACTTCTCGTGACATAATTATAAATTTTAATTAAACTGAAAATAAATATTAATTCTCTGTATCTTCTTTAGACTTTTTTGTGGTGACGAAAAAATACTATAAATGTTTCAATTAATTGATGAAAACCATTAAACAAAAGATGAGCATATTAATAGAAAAGATAAATTGTTTAAGACCCTTAATTGGAATTATATAAAGCCTATACCAAAGGATAGCGACAGGAAAAACATAAATCGTTAAACAAGAAATATTCCGGCGGAGGCTCTGAACAGGTAAATTTATTATTTGAAAATTTATAACGGAGTGGTGAAAATATCTTAACTTAGGCCTCATGGATTATGTTATATTGTTTTTTCCGGAAATGTTGCTATTCTTTTTTATAATTATTATTTTTGGTGTTATATTTACACTTAAAAACAATTGTCACTATGAAGAAAATTTTGGTTCTGTTAATTATCGGTTGTTTTGCATTCGGCACGAACGCCTTTACACAAACGAAAGCAACCGTTGATCTTAAAGGGGATGATCACAAGATCAGCCGCCACATTTACGGCCATTTCTCCGAACACCTGGGGCGATGTATTTATGACGGTATATGGGTTGGAGAAAATTCCTCCATACCCAATAACCAGGGAATCAGAAAAGAGGTTATTGATGCTTTGAAAGGTATCGGCATACCCAATCTACGATGGCCGGGAGGATGTTTTGCCGATGAATATCACTGGAAAGACGGTATAGGTCCTAAAGATGAGCGACCTCCTATGATCAACACCCATTGGGGAATGGTATCCGAAGACAATAGCTTTGGCACCCATGAATTTTTGAGATTATGCAATTTACTTGATGCCGAGCCAGTTATAGCGGGTAATGTTGGCAGTGGCACGGTCAAAGAGCTTTCTGACTGGGTGGAGTATGTGAATTCGGACATCGAAAGCGATATGACCCGGTTAAGGAAGAAAAACGGCAAGGAAGATGCCTGGTATGTTAAATACTGGGGAGTGGGAAATGAAAGCTGGGGCTGCGGCGGTAACATGAATCCTACCCAGTATTATGAGAAGATGGTTCGATATTCTACTTACATGAGAAGCTATCCCGATAAGCCCCTTTATAAGGTTGCTGTTGGGCCCAGTGGCTTTAATCCGGAATGGACCGAAGAGTTCATGAAAAATGTAGCTGAAAAAGGGGGTGCACATCTTTTCAGTGGGTATTCCCTTCATTATTATACTGTGCCCGGGAATTGGCAGGATAAAGGTTCGGCGACAGAATTCGGGGAATCTGAATGGTTTACTACCATTAGGAAAGCGTTACGTTTGGAAGATTTGATTGAGGTCAATGCCCGGATCATCGATAAATATTTACCCGATGCCGATATTGACCTGGTTGTGGATGAGTGGGGATGCTGGCACAATGTTGAGACCGGCACCAGGCCCGGTTTCCTTTATCAGCAGAATACCTTGCGGGATGCTCTTGTAGCTGGGCTCTCACTGAATATTTTCAACAATCACAGCGATAGAGTGAAAATGGCCAATATAGCCCAGACAGTAAATGTACTTCAGGCTATGGTGCTTACCAGGGAGGAGCAACTGATAAAAACGCCCACATATCATGTTTTCGATATGTATCAGGTTCATCACGATGCAACCTATCTACCCCTGAAGCTAATAAGCCAGGACTATGAATTCAAGAATAAGGAAATACAGGCAGTGACGGCTTCAGCCTCCGAGGATGAGGATGGCAAAGTCCACATCACATTTACAAATGCCGATCCCCACAATACAGCTTCAGTAGAGTGTGCTCCGGACGGAGACAGGACACTGGAGTTCAAGCGGGGAGAAGTTTTAACCCATTCGCAGATGAATGCACACAACACCTTTGAAGATCCGAAAAAGGTTACAGTCAGGGAATTTAACAATGCTGAAGTAGAAAATGGCAGAATAAAGGTGGAGGTTCCTGCCAAATCTGTGGTGATGGTTGAATTTGAATAAAAGCTTTAGAAAACTTATAAATTTTTTGTTTTTTAATGTAATTACATTATATTTGCCCTCGTTAATAAAAACACTTGAAAATATATTGCGGGGTGGAGCAGTTGGTAGCTCGTTGGGCTCATAACCCAAAGGTCACAAGTTCGAGTCTTGTCCCCGCTACTATCAAAAAAGGCTGTCATAATATGGGCAGCCTTTTTTATTTGTTATTGTCTCTGATAAATTCATGAAAACTATTATCTTTGTAGGTTTATTTTAAGCATGTTTTCAAATGGGAGAAGAGGAATACAATAACAATAAGCATCCTTTCTTTCAAAAGTTGAAAAACAAGTACCGGCTGATCATCTTTAATGATGATACTTTTGAGGAGATCTGGTTTATGCGATTGAGCCGCCTCAATATATTGGCCGTATTTGGAACAGGAGCGATACTGATCATTGCATTGGTGAGTGTGTTGATTGCTTATACGCCAATCCGGGAATTTATACCCGGTTATCCCGAGGGAGATGTAAGACGGAAAATGGTAGAAAATTATCAGAAGCTTGATTCTCTCGAAAAGGAGCTTAGACTGAGGTCCCGATATATCGACAACATTTCGACGGTAATGACCGGTGATGTTCCGGAAAGGAGTACCGAACAATGGGATACGACCGCCAACCAACAGGATGTCACTTTTGAAAAGTCCAGACATGATTCTCTGCTTCGGGAAGAAATCGAACAGGAGGAGAAATATACCCTGGGGATGAATTACCAGGAATCCAAAGGAAGAGATCTTTCTCAGATTCATTTTTTTAGTCCATGTAAAGGTATAGTCACGAATCCCTATAAAGCCAATGAAAATCATTTTGGTACCGATATTGTAGCAGGAGACAACAACGTGGTAAAGGCGGCATTGGATGGTACGGTCACAATGGCAAACTGGACGCTGCAAACCGGATGGATCATTCAGATACAACACGACAACAATTTTTTAACCGTTTATAAGCACAATGCAGAATTGTTAAAACAGGTAGGTGATCATGTAAGAGCAGGGGAGGCGATCGCCATCATAGGAAGTTCCGGGGAATTAAGCAGCGGTCCCCATCTGCATTTTGAACTCTGGAGGAACGGTACTCCCCTCGATCCGGAAAAATATATAGTTTTTTAAGTCAGAAGGATAAGTGCGTATATGCGGGAAAAGAAGCGAATCGCCATTTTAGGTTCTACTGGTTCTATCGGAGCACAGGCTTTGGAGGTTCTGGAACAACATCCTGAATATTTTGATATCAAAGTGCTCTCTGCCTATTCCAATGTCGACCTGTTGGCAGAACAGACGCGAAAGCATGAGCCCACATCTGTTGTAGTTTGCAATGAAGCAAGGTATAAAAGGCTCAGCACGCTTTTGGAAGATTCTTCCGTAAGTATATATTCCGGTGTGAATGCTCTGGAAGAAATTGTACAGTCGGAGGATATCGATATGGTGTTGGTTTCGCTTGTCGGTTATGCCGGTTTGCTTCCCACCATAAGTGCAATAAAAAGCGGAAAGGATATTGCGCTGGCCAATAAGGAAACACTGGTTGTAGCAGGCGATCTGATCAAATCACTTTCCAGGGAGTATCAGGTGCCAATATATCCCATTGATTCTGAACATTCGGCCATTTATCAGTGTTTGATAGGAGAAGAAAGCAATAACGTGGAGAAGATTTATCTGACAGCCTCCGGAGGGCCATTCCGGAATTTTAGCACGGAACAGTTAAAAGAGGTGACTAAGAAACAGGCTTTAAAGCATCCCAACTGGAATATGGGTAACAAGATTACTATAGATTCTGCATCTCTTATGAATAAGGGGTTGGAGGCAATCGAAGCCCATTGGCTGTTCGGCCTGGAACCTGAACAGATAGATGTGATCATTCATCCCCAGTCTATTATTCATTCCATCGTGCAGTTTGAAGATGGTTCTATGAAAGCCCAAATGGGGCTTCCGGATATGAAGTTGCCCATACTTTATGCTTTAACCACACCAGATAGATTAAAAACCAATTTTAAACGTTTTAATTTTGAAGATTTTTCCAGATTAACCTTTGAGAAGCCTGATTCGAAAAGGTTCCCCAATCTTTTCCTGGCTTATGAGTCAATGAAAGCCGGTGGCAATATGCCCTGCATTTTGAATGCGGCCAATGAAATTGCCGTGGAAGCCTTTTTGGAGGATAAGATCGGATTTCTTCAGATATCAGCAGTTGTTGAACAAACATTGAATAAAATGTCATATATTCGCAGCCCGAAGCTGGAGGATTACATGCAAACAGATGAGGAAACAAGGGTTTTGGCGAGAAGTTTAATATCAAAAAAAAGTGGAAGATAAATGGAAATATTAGTCAAAGTTGCCCAGTTGATACTGAGTTTATCCATTCTTGTGATTTTGCACGAGTTTGGTCATTTTGTACTGGCTAAGATATTCAATACAAGGGTTGAAAAATTTTACTTGTTTTTTAACCCGGGTTTTTCTCTGTTCAGGTTTAAAAAGGGTGAAACCGAGTACGGCATGGGTTGGTTACCCTTAGGGGGCTACGTGAAAATTTCAGGTATGATCGACGAATCGATGGATAAGGAACAGATGAAAAAGCCTCCTCAGCCCTATGAGTTCAGGGCCAAACCATCCTGGCAAAGACTGCTGATCATGTTGGGAGGGGTGTTCATGAATTTTTTGTTGGCTATACTGATTTATGCCTCGATACTTTTTGTATGGGGGGAGCAGTATTTACCTGCCGATAATGTGAAATATGGAATTGCAGCGGATTCTCTGGCCGAGTCCATTGGTTTTCAGGATGGCGATAAAGTTATGGCTGTGGACGGTAAGCCGGTAAAACGTTTCAGTGAGGTGCCCAAAAACATTTTATTAAATAAGGCCAATCAGGTAACCGTATTAAGAGATGGAGCAAG
>JAIPAF010000090.1 GCA_021740225.1 Bacteroidales bacterium
TTGTTTAAGTGGCACCAATAACTCTTTTCATTAAGACAGAAAGTTAAGACAGATTAAATGGATTCTGTTTTGTGGTGGTCCCTTCTTTGGAACGACCATAAAAATTATTTTCATTGGCATCTATTTAAATTCGTTCTAAATAATTTTCTCAACCCGTAAAGATGTTATATATCATCTGTTATTTTTCAAACATGCGTAACTTTGTGGTCTGTATAAAATGTTTGGCGAATAATATATGGCAAAGGATGTAATTGAACATAAGGGTCGAATTGATTCTATTGAAGGGAACAGGATAAAGGTTCATTTTGTAACCATGAGCGCTTGCTCCAATTGCCATGCCAAAAGCGTGTGTTCGGCTGCGGGTATGGAAAATAAAGAGATTGAAGTGATTGATACCTCTGCCCGATTTCAGGAGGGCGAAGAAGTTAAGGTTTTGCTTAAACAATCATTGGGATTTAAAGCTTTATTTTTTGGATATGTATTTCCCTTTCTATTGTTGTTACTCGCTTTGTTTTCGTTTTCGGCCATCTTTAAGCATGAAGTAGTGGCTGGGTTGTTATCCCTGGGTATCCTGGTACCCTATTATTTTATTATATATTATAGGAGAAATTATTTTGAAAGGTCGTTTACATTTCATTTGCAGAAGATAAGTTAAATTAAATTTATCATGTCATCTATAGTCATATATACGATTTTATCTTTAAGTGGGTTGGGGGCTGCTGCGGCTGTTATTTTGTATATGGCGGCCCGGAAATTTAAGGTTTATGAAGATCCTCGCATAGATGAGGTTGAAGAGGTTTTGCCCGGAGCCAACTGTGGAGGTTGCGGCTACCCCGGCTGTCGTGCGTTTGCTGAGGCTGTGGTCAAAGCAGAGGATTTATCGGAATTTTATTGTCCTGTTGGGGGAAATGAGACCATGCAGCAAGTGGCTGAAATTCTTGGTCAGGAGATAGAGGAGAAAGAGCCGCAGGTAGCTGTTGTTAGGTGTGCCGGTTCTTTCGAAAATGCTCCTGCAATTACCCGATATGATGGCCCGGCCAGTTGTGCCATTGAATCTATGTTGTATAGCGGAGAGACAGGCTGTCCTTACGCATGCCTGGGAAAAGGAGACTGTGTTGAGGCATGTGATTTTGAAGCCATTTTTATGAATGAGCAAACCGGCTTACCCTATGTAATTGATCATAATTGTACCGCCTGTGGCGCCTGTGTGGAAGCTTGTCCACGGGATATTATCGAGTTGAGAAAGAGAAATAAGAAGGACAGGAAGATTTATGTGGCCTGTGTTAATCAGGACAAAGGAGCACTCACCAGGAAAGCATGTAGGGTTGGATGTATTGGTTGCGGAAAGTGTGTCAAGGTTTGTCCTTTTGATGCCATAACGCTTGAGAATAGCCTGGCCTATATTGATCCGGTTAAATGTAAGCTTTGCAGAAAATGTGTAGCGGTTTGTCCCACAAATTCAATTTTAGAAGTGGGATTTCCGCCAAGAAGAAAGAAAGCTAAGGAAAAGTCGGAATCAGTGCAATCTGAAAGTAAAGGAGAAAACTAAAAATTTTGTATGAAGCGAGCATACAGGATGAATATGCTAAAGACATTTACAAAAGGTGGGGTACATCCTCCGGAAAATAAACTTTCCGGGAATAAGCCCATTGAAAAGTTGGGACTACCCAAGCAGGTTTCCATACCCATAGCCCAACATATTGGGGCTCCTTCAACACCGGTAGTCAACAAGAAAGATAAAGTCAAGGCGGGGGATATCATTGCCAAAAGTCAGGGCTTTGTCTCCTCCAATATTCATGCATCCGTCTCCGGCACCGTATCAAAAGTAGGGGAGGTTATGGATACCTCCGGATTCAGAAAGCCCGCTGTAATTATTAATGTTGAGGATGATGAATGGAATGACAGTATCGATACAAGTTCGGATATTATTAGGAATATTTCTTACAGCAGTCAGGAGATTGTCGATAAGATACTTGAAGCCGGTATTGTAGGAATGGGAGGTGCTACTTTTCCTTCCCATGTTAAGTTAAGTGTTCCCGAGGGCAAGAAGATCGATACGCTTGTAATTAATGGAGTGGAGTGTGAACCCTATTTAACTTCCGATCACCGGGTTATGCTTGAGCGAACTGAGGAAATGCTGATCGGTGTTAAACTTATAAAAAAAGCCCTGGGTGTAGACCGGGTGCTTATTGGGATAGAGCGAAATAAGCCTGATGCGGTCGATCATATAACCAATTTTGTAAGTGAGGAAGAGGGCATGGAGGTCTATCCCCTTAAAGTTAAGTATCCGCAGGGAGGTGAAAAACAGTTGATCAAGGCTTTGCTTGACCGCGAGGTTCCTTCCGGGGGATTGCCGCTTGATGTGGGTGTGGTGGTTCATAATGTTGGTACCGCTCTGGCAGTGTATGAAGCCCTACAGAAGAATAAACCTCTTATTGAACGGGTAGTTACGGTTACAGGCAAGTCCCTTTCGAAACCGTCCAACTTTATGGTTCGAATAGGTACTCCTGTAAAGGATTTGATAGAAGCGGCCGGTGGTCTGCCTGAAGATACCGGAAAGATAGTCAGCGGTGGTCCGATGATGGGAAAAGCTTTGAATTCTTTGGATGTACCTGTGGTTAAGGGAACATCCGGGATATTGGTAATTCCTGAAAGGGAGGCCCACAGGGCGGAGGAATTCAATTGTATCCGGTGCGGCAAATGCGTGGATGTTTGTCCGATGGGGCTCGAACCTTACTTACTGAAACAACTGGCCCGGCTGGAAAGATATGAGGAATGTGAAGAGAATGCTATAATGGATTGTATGGAATGTGGCTCCTGCAGTTTTACCTGTCCGGCACGAGTGCCTTTACTTGATTATATCAGATTTGGAAAAACCAACGTTAGTCAACTCATTAGAAACAGAAAACAGAAGTAATGGATAACAATAAGGTACTAACAGTTTCACCTTCGCCACACGTATACGAAAATATCAGTGTAAGAAAACTCATGTATGGAGTGGTAGTTGCTCTGATACCAGCTCTTGGATGGTCAGTGATTTCTTTCGGCATTGGGGCCATTATCGTTACATTGGTTTCCGTACTTTCGTGTATTGCTTTTGAATATTTGATACAAAAATTTCTTCTAAAACAAAAACCAACCGTTACCGATGGTTCAGCCCTGGTAACCGGTTTGCTGCTGGCATTTAATGTCCCTTCAAATTTACCGGTGGGCATTATCATTATTGGTGCACTGGTGGCTATAGGAATGGGTAAAATGTCATTCGGGGGGTTGGGAACCAACCCATTCAATCCCGCTTTGGTGGGGAGGGTTTTTCTTCTGATATCGTTCCCTGTACAGATGACTAGCTGGCCGGAACCCAAAGGATTTGGCACCAATTATATCGATGCGCAAACAGGCGCTACCCCGCTGGGTATCCTTCAGGAAGAAGGAGATGTAGCTGTCCCCCAACTTATGGATAAAATGCCTCAGTATTCTGATTTGTTTTATGGTCAAATGGGTGGCTCCCTGGGTGAGATGGCAGCTTTTGCTCTGATCATCGGTTTTATAATACTGCTTTACCTGAGGGTTATCTCGTGGCACATTCCTGTTTCAACCGTGTTGAGCGTAGGAGTATTTACAGGAATATTGTGGCTTGCTGATCCGACACAATACGCCGATCCCCTTTTTCATATTCTTTCCGGGGGATTACTTCTTGGAGCGATCTTTATGGCTACCGACTATGTTACCTCTCCCATGACCAACAAAGCCAAATGGATATATGGAATTGGTATCGGAGTGCTCACAGTTATCATACGGGTTTTTGGTTCATATCCCGAAGGTGTTTCTTTTGCCATTCTGATCATGAATGCGTTTGTCCCCATTTTGAACAGATACATAAAACCTGATCGATTCGGAAAGGAGGTGCAACATGGCTAATAAAGAATCTACTTTCACGAATATGGTGCTAACCTTGTTTATTGTTACACTGGCAGCATCTACTACTTTGGGTTTTATTTACGAACTGACGCGGGAACCAATTGCCAAGGCGAAGTTGCGCAAGAAAAATATGGCCATCCGGCAGGTGGTACCTGAATTTTCCAATCAACCGAATAATGACTCCTATAAAGTTGCCGTGGAAGGTGATAGTCTGCAAATTTACCCCGCTGAGCAAGATGGCGAACTGGTGGGATTGGCGGTTTCTTCATTTACCGATCAGGGTTTCAGCGGAAGGATAAGAATCATGGTGGGCTTTAAGTCCGACGGTACCATCAATAATATATCGGTGTTGGAACATGCCGAAACCCCTGGTTTAGGCGATAAAATTGAAAAAGCCAAATCAGACTGGAGTACCCAGTTCAACGGAAAAAATCCGGAGAACTTTGATTTGCAGGTTCAGAAAGATGGAGGCGATGTGGATGCCATCACCGCTGCTACCATATCATCAAGGGCTTATTGTGATGCAGTACAAAGAGCCTATAAGGCATTTCAGAAAGGAGGTGCCAAATGAAACCCGCATGCAATAACCTTTACAACAAGAACATAAATAAACATGCGGTTTTCATGGCGATTGATCCTAAAAACCCAGACTTTGAATTTGTATTATATTGAGGCACAGAGCATATATTAAACTTTTACACAAATGAATCAATGGCAAAATTTCAGCAAAGGTTTTATAAAAGATAACCCTGTCTTTGCATTATTTCTGGGGCTTTGTCCTACCCTGGCTGTGACCACTTCGGCATATAACGGGCTGGGGATGGGATTGGCCACTACTTTTGTTCTGGTAATGTCCAATTTGGTGGTATCCATCATTAAAAACCTGATCCCGCCCAAGGTAAGAATACCGACTTTTATTGTAGTGATCGCTTCATTTGTAACAATCGTACAAATGGTTACTCAGGCCTTTGTGCCCGACTTGTATGAAGCATTGGGAATTTTTATTCCCCTTATAGTGGTCAACTGCTTGGTTCTTGGACGCTCAGAAGCATTCGCTTCCAAAAACGATATTTTTTCATCCATTCTCGATGGTTTGGGAATGGGGCTCGGATTTGCAATGGCATTGACCGTTCTTGGAGGAGTAAGGGAAATCCTTGGAAGTGGATCTTTTACCTTAATTCCCGAACTTATTGAGTTTTCCATATACGAAGGAGATGGCATGCTGGTTTTTGTATTGGCCCCGGGAGCATTTCTGGCTTTGGGATATCTAATTATGTTGGCGGATAAATTGAAAAAGAAAATCTACTAGGCTATGGAATATGTTATTATCATTATTTCGGCAGTTTTTGTTAACAACATCGTTTTAAACAGATTTCTGGGTATTTGTCCTTTTATTGGTGTATCCGGGAAGGTGGAAACAGCTATCGGAATGACTGGTGCTGTGGCTTTTGTCATGACTCTGGCCACCATCATTACTTATCTGTTACAAACTTATATCCTGGTGCCTTTGAGTATAACCTTCATGCAAACCATCACGTTTATTCTGGTAATTGCCTCTCTGGTTCAACTCGTGGAGATTGTTCTTAAGAAGGTAAGTCCTCCAATGTATCAGGCTCTTGGTATTTTTCTCCCTCTTATGACAACCAATTGCGCCATTCTGGGTGTTGCGCTCCTTGCTGTGCAAAATAATTACAACCTACTCGAAAGCGTTGTTTTTGGCCTGGCTAATGCCATAGGATTCGGGCTCGCCCTGATCGTTTTTGCCGGTCTCCGGGAACACCTTGAATTGGTAAATGTTCCAAAACCCATGAGGGGAGTGCCTATAGCATTTATAGTAGCCGGTTTGCTCTCATTGGCGTTTATGGGCTTTTCAGGTATCGTTTAGATAGGTTATATCCCACCTTATTAACCTTTAATGCTGATTTTAGTAGAGAGAAAATAAAAAATAGAGCGTTTGTCTGATTGAGTATGGTCATGATGCACCTGTACTCGTGCTTGCGGTAATTTCCTCCTCATATGTCGGACAATACTGGCTTTTACAAGATGAAAACATGGTAGCCAGGACAAAAGCAAGAAGCAAAACAATGGCTAATTTCTTCATGATGGAAATAACTTTTGCATTTTGGTTTCAAAAATAGCAAAAATCTAAAAACTATAAAAATTATAAAAATTATTAATATTGCAAAAGAACTTTAAATAACAGTAGCTATGCGGAATATCATCATGCAACACCGTTCCATAAGGCAATATAAAAATATACCGGTGGATGAAAAAGACCTGAATGAAATTCTGGAAGCCGGAACACGTGCTTCTACAACCGGGAATATGCAACTCTATTCCATTGTTGTTACCCGGGATGAAGGGAAAAGGAAGGAGCTGTCACCGGTGCACTTTGATCAGCCTATGGTTATGCAGGCGCCTGTGCATCTGACTTTTTGTGCGGATATTAATCGTTTTCACAAGTGGTGTGAGCAGCGTGACGCGGAACCTGCTTACGACAATTTTCTCTGGTACATTAATGCGGCCATTGATGCTTTGTTGGTGTCGCAAAATGTTTGTCTTACTGCTGAGGCGAAAGGGATGGGCATTTGTTACCTCGGAACGGCTACATACAATGCCGATCAGCTTATAAAAATACTGAACCTGCCCAACGGCGTGATTCCTGTTGCAGCCATAGTGATGGGTTACCCGGATGAAGATCCTGGTCTGACCGACCGGCTCCCTCTGGAAGGGGTGGTCCATTATGAAACCTATAAGGATTATACTGACGAGGATATCGACAGGATATTTGCCGAAAAAGAATCGCTGGAAGAAACAAAACAGATCCTCAAAGAAAATAATAAGGAAACCCTTGCCCAGGTATATACCGACAACAGGTATAAAAAAGAAGACAACCTGTATTTTTCCAAACAGTATTTAAAAGTATTGCAGAGCCAGGGGTTTATGAATCACATGTGATCTTTTATTTTTATGATGCAAGGCTGCGCAGCAATTTTGTTGTGCAGCTTTTTTATTTTTACCTGGTATTATGATTTCATGAAGCCTATTTTATTGAATCTGCCAATAATTTTGAAGAAACGGTGATTAAATTTGGCAAACTGTGGATATTCTAAAAGACATATTGTTAGGTGGATTTTTTCTTTTGAATGCCCTTACAGCAGGAGGACAGGAATATTACCTGGATATCCGGGAGTCCGATACTACCGATTATATCATGAATTATTCCGAAGAACCGGAAGGACATTATAAGGATACTGCCGCGATAGGGTTGAAGCTAAGGCAGTCCCTGTCCGAAATGAGAAGTGCGGGTTTTTTGGCTGCAAGCTATGACAGTATGAGAATTGAAGAAGATACTGTTATAACCTGGCTTCATGCCGGAAGGCAATATCATTGGGGTAGATTTTCCGTAACCGCCACGGATTCTTCCCTCCTGAAAAGAATGCCCTTTTCCCGTCAGATCAGAAAGCATGAAGTGATCGATCTGAATGAACTGAATGTCTTAGAGGAACGCATTGTTACTCACCTTGAAAACCGGGGCTATCCTTTTGCTTCTGTCAAAATAGACCGATTGGAAAATGTCGCTTCCGATACGCTTAATGCCACCCTTTCTGTCGAACCGGGAGCACGGTATGTCATCGATAGCATATTGATCAAAGGCAATGATCCGGTGAGTAGACAATACCTTTATCCCTACCTGGATCTTTTTCCCGGAATGGTATATGATGAAAGCAAGTTACAGCAAATCCCCGATAAAATAGAGCATCTTGCTTTTCTCAGGCAGATAAGGGATTTTGAACTGGAATTCTCTGAAGATCACCGTGTGAATGTTTTTTTATATCTAGAAAGGGTAGAAAGCAATCAGTTAGATGGTGTGGTGGGTTTTCTACCGAAAGGAGACGGCAAGATCCGTTTCACCGGCCAGTTTGATCTTAGCTTGTCAAATCTTTTCAGACGAGGCGAGCGTATAGCGGTAAACTGGAATAGCCTGGAGGAACGATCACAAGAGCTCAGTCTGCAAATGGACTATCCCTTCATGTTTTTGCAGTCTGTTGGGCTCAGCGCAGATTTTGAACTGTTTAAAAAGGATACCAGTTTTTTGACCACCTCCCTTTACGCGGGTATATCTTTTTATATTGACTCCCGCAGT
>JAIPAF010000091.1 GCA_021740225.1 Bacteroidales bacterium
GGCCAAGATCTCCCCTGGTAAGGTAAATGTCTTTCGGTTAATCGCCGCTGAATCTACTATACTGGTATTCACTTGCGTGTTAGGGCGTCGGTATGATCCCGCTAAACGGGACAAGTCGTGCTACCTCACCCAACCGGCATAGCCTCATATTCAGTTTACTCCCTAACGGTTCCCGCAAAACGGGACAGGCAGTGAGATCGCTCCGCTAAGTTCTATTCGTCGGTACCAACCGCGCATTCTGGCTTACTTCAGTGCATCTCTCACGAGATACCACCCTGCCCCTTGCTTCACTTCGGAGCTGCCTGCCCCGCAGCTTTGCGTGCGGGGTTCCCAAATTTTAATAGCATCCAATTCGATGCGTTTAGAATTGAAGCCGGTTCAAATCAAAATTCAAAAAAACGCTTCAGGTTGCCAAAATAGAAATCATCCCATCCCATTTTCATATTGTCATAGGCTATATCCGGGATGTTTTCATGGGTTAGTTTTATTTTGGTCCCTTTTTTCGTTTTAATCAATAAGATGGTCACAACGGAGGGTTCTTCCTGATCGCCAAAATACCATTCCTGGACGATTTTCCGGTTTTTCTCAAATTCCAGGTTTTTCCCCACGATATCTCCTTCCCACAACGAAAACTCAATGCCCTCTTTTTCCTCCATGACTGCGGGAAATCCGGTCCATAATTCAATGGTAAACGGATTGGTCAGGGCAGTGTAAATTTCTTCCGGACTCGCTTTTATGAAATAATGCTGGGTGTAGGTTTTCATTACACATCGGGAGATTTTCTTCCAAATTGATATGTAACAAAGGAAAATAAATTTAGTTTATCTCTTCGCACTGGTATAGGTATATAAGGGTTTGGGTGTAGTATATTCAAAGAGGTCATGCTGGGGCCACTCATCTACCTTTCTGATAAATTTTGACATCACCTCATCAATTTTATAAGTAAAATCATGTCCTTGCCCGTTACTGGTATTTAAAAGCATTACCCACGAAAATCCATTATTGCACCGCTTCAATAGAGCAGAAGTTCCGGCAAGACTCCCCGATCTTCTCCATGTACCGTTATACGTGGTACTGACCCATCCGATTGGTCTGTAACCGGGTTTAGAATAAATCATTTGGTTCAGGGTTTTTTGGGAAAGGATGTCTTTCTTGCCCGGGAAACCGTCGATATGTACCAAAAACTTGAGCAATTCAGCCGGGGAGGCTATCCAGGCCCCGGCAGCACCAAGAACCTGAAGATTGGTGCCTCCATAATACCTTGGTACGCGTTTTCTGTAATGAAATGAAGAAAAAGTAGTTTTATTCCTTGAATTTAAATAATATTTCACTTCATTGGAAAAACGTTTGGAAAGTCTGGCGTGACCCAGGTGCATATCATAAATGTCCAGCGGATTTAATATACGGGAGGTCACGTAAAATTCATAGTCCATCCCGGTAACTTTTTCAATCACCTTGGCCAGCACGGAATATCCAAAATTGGAATAAGAACTTCTTGTTCCCGGTGTAAAATCAAGTCGGCGCTGGCTCAACGTATACTTAATGGTTGTTTCAAGATCAATGGGAAGCTCTTTGTCCATTGCTCTGCTTATGGTATATGGCATGAAAACAGGATCTCCGCCATATATGTCCCAGCCTCCTGAGTGGGTCAGCAAATGATATATGGTAATGTCTTTAACCCTGGAATCACGTATATTTTGGTATTTGGGATCACTTAGAATCCCATTTTCCCCGAACACCTGATCATGTAAATCCAGTTTGCCCGCTTCATTCAAACGCATTACCGCTACACCGGTGATCAGTTTGGATATACTGGCCACCCGGAAAAGATGTTTCGGCCGAACTCTTTCCTTATCCTCCCGATTGGCATAACCAAACCCTTTGGCGTAAACTAACCGTTCATTCTTTGCAATTGCAACCGAAGCCCCTTCAATATTCCATCGATTGAGGAATTCTCTTATTTTTTCTTCATTATCAGCAATTTTAGGATATGAAGAGAGCGCATTGCTCAATTTGTGTGAAATGGCATGTCTCGTCATATCTGAACCCGAATCCAGTGACATCGACCGCTCTGACAGGGAAATGACTATTCCGCCAAAAAATACCAGCACCAAAGCAATTAGCTTTTTATTTATGGACATGGGCACCATTAATCAATAATTTAATTTCTACAACAAAGTACTTCAAAAGTGACAAACATTAATTGACATAAAATGTTCACCGAAAACCGAATGGCAATGGTCTAATATTTCCTGTTAAAAATACTATGAAAAGCTTAACGAGGAGTACAGGGGAATATTATTTGACGGAATTTTTTTTAATATTTTTTAACAAAAAAAAGAATGTCAACAACTTTAAGCCGTAGTTGTTGACAAAATTTTAAATAAAAACGATGATTCCGGTTAATAAGGCATTAACCTTAGGATGCACAAAAGCCTTCCTTTATTTTCTTGTCGATCAATGTAATTTTTTGATGGCTTGCTAGCTGATACGCTTAGCCCCTTTTGAGACTTAAGTTATTATTGCTTAGAAGAATATCCCCAGAGTGACCACATACTGATTTGGCCGATTGTCAATCGAATAGGCCTTATCACCTATTTTAACACGCTCGCCCAGCTTGCTCAAACTGCCTTCATATTTGGCATCAAGAGTTAAGGCGTTAAACAGGTCAAGTCCCACTCCTACCTGGTATCCCCACGTGGCGCCATTAAACTCTTCTTTGTAATTGGTAGCAGCTTCAATAGCTGATTGGTGGTCGAGCATGATGCTTCCCACAGGGCCAGCCTGTATTCTCGCAGGTCCAAACTTAAAGCCCGCCATCAGCGGAATGTCAATTTTTTTGAATTCCTGATTTTTGACTGTTTCAACGTTCTCTTGGGTAGATGACTCATAAACTTCTGTCACCTTCACTTTGGAACCGGTAGATGTAAACAATAACTCGGGTTGTACATAAAGGCTGGCAAGGGATATCCTGCCGAAGAATCCTGCCTGAAATCCTACTTTGGATTCCATAGCTTCCATCTCAAGCGCGTCATAATTAATGTCTTGGTTTTGAGGAAGGTTGGTAATTCTCGTATCCAGACTGGTTGACGAAGACACAATTCCGCCTTTAACACCGAACTGAAGCTGGCCAAAAACACCAGGTAAGGCAATTACCATCAGAAATAAAATGATATAGACTTTTTTCATAAGTAAAATTTTTGGTTGTTTCTATAACTTTATAAAACAAAAACTGTTCCAAACGGATTAAATGCCTTCCGCTTCGCTGACATAACCCTGGTTGATCTCATCCTCGCTGGCATCTCTTATGGAGAGTACTTCACCTTTAAAGAACAGATCATCCCCGGCAAGGGGGTGGTTGAAATCCATCTTCACCTTTTCTTCTCCAACTTCCAGAACAATACCATCAAGCCGGTTGCCTTCCTGATCCTGCATAGGGATATAATTTCCCTCCTTCAGGAGATCATAGTCTATTTCACCTTCTATTTTGAAAGTGTCTATGGGAAGATCAACAATGGCATCCTCCGAAGCTTCACCATAAGCTTCCTCTGAAGGTATTTTGAAATTAAAGTTATCTCCTTCGTTCAACCCTTTTATGTTTTCCTCAAATTTTTCGAGCATATTACCAACCCCGAAAAGAAAAGTCAAGGGTTTTTCTTGATCCACCGTTTCCACAACCTCACCGTCAAAATCATTCACACTTAACTGGTAAGTTACAGAAACGACTTTTTGCTTGTCAATAGCCATAAAACAATTTTTTATTAAAGTATTGGTTAAAAATTTATTTTGCAAAGAAAATGGAATATTTATACAATGGCAAAAATTCAGGTAAATAAATTAAAAAAAAGATGCAGCAGGTTCATAAGCCAGGTTCTGTTCTCCGGCTGAGCCGGATTTCCATCATTTATCTAAGCGACCTACCCCCCGGCTTCGGGCGAGCAACCCTCGAATGCCGGTATACATGGTCTTGCAACCCATGAGTCTGGACAGCTATTCCGGTCACCCGGAATACTGGTGAGCGCTTACCTCACCTTTTCACCCTTACCCCTGCCAACGGCAGGAGGCGGTTCTTTTCTGCTCCAGCGCTATATCCTCACGGATATCTCCCCTTTCGGAAGCATGGTGCTCTCTGTTGCCCGGACTTTCCTTTCTCCCGCTTGAACGGGGGAACGATGGAACAACCTGCTACATCTTATTACTATGAAATAGAACGAGATCGAAGAGTGATTATTTTTGAAGAAAAACCAAAGTTGCTCCATAACCGTATTCTTTGAACGAAGCATCCTGGTAATCGAGATTTGAATAGTGGCGATCCAGGTATTTTCTTAACTCGTATCTTAGTCTACCGTTTCCCACTCCGTGAATAAAAACGATCTTTTTGGTTTTGGGCGTCTTCAATGCACCTTCCAATGCCGTCTGAAACTTACCCATCTGTATCTCCAACATCTCTTTGTTGGATAATTCCTTGGGTTTATCCACCAATTCTTCTATATGAAGGTCCACTTCTTCCGTATCGGTCTTTTTCTCCCTTGTTCCGGTTCCTTTGGATTCCCTGTTATCTTTTTCTTTCTCTCTGATCACCTCGTTGATCTCCTCCTCTGTAAGGGCCGAAACCTTTTTACTGAATTCTTCTTCTTTTTTCAGCTTTAGAAGCAAAGCATTCTCATCGAAAAAGTCGTTTTCCTTGAAGGTACCCGATTTAAAAAATTTCTGGGGTTGCAGGTTAATGGTAAGATCCAGAGGAGCATGCGGCGGGAAAAAACCCTTCTTGTAAAACAGAAATTGAAAGCGGAAATGTTTAATCTCATTTATACGCTCTTTTTCAATGGTCTTTATGAAGATCTTCGTATTGTCCTCCAGTTCACCCGAGGCAAAATATACATAGGTATTCGCTCTTTTAAGTAAAATAAGGTAATGCAAATAAAAACTGCTGTCATTAATAAGATAACATTCTAAATCATCATTAACCGGATTTTTCTGATCCAGCGGAAGAAATGAAAAATAAACATGATTGCCCGGATCTTCCGTAGAATCCATGGACTCAACATCCGGAACCTCTTCCCCAAAGGCATCGTAATCCGGTTCCTCTTCTTCCGCCTGATAATCTTCGTAAGTATATTGTTCTTCCTCTTTGCTTTCCTCCTCATCTGCACTGAGAAGCTCTTCCTTCAACACGGGCACTTCAAAGCCATCCTCATTCAGTACGTTGACCATATCCTTGTTAATGATGGCAGTAACCTTTCCTCCACCCGTGTCGTTTAAGAATTTTACCTGGTCGCCAACTTTTAATTTCATCTCCTGTTCCTTTTTATAATTAAACAATAACACGTCTAATGGTCCACTCTTCGTTTTAACAGCAAACGACAAAATTAACTAATTTTGCATACCAAATAATAAAAATATGGTGAATCCGAAACATATATCGGTAAAGACATTCGATTATAATTTGCCGGAAGACCGCATCGCCCGATATCCTTTACCCAACCGGGACGAATCCCGGTTGTTGATATACAATTCCGGAACCATCACCATTGACCGTTTTCGCAATGTACCCCGTTATCTTTCCTCCGGCCAACTGCTTGTATTCAATAATGCCAAAGTGGTTTATGCCCGGTTGATTTTTAAAAAGGAGACCGGCGCCCCCGTTGAGATATTTTGTCTTGAGCCTTTGAAACCACCCGACTATGCCTCAGCTTTTCAGCAAAGCTCAACTGTACGCTGGAAATGTATGGTAGGCAATTTGAAAAAATGGAAAACAGGGGAGCTTGAGCAAAAAATAACAATCAATGAAAAGGAAATCAGATTAAAAGCACGTAAGATCGAACGTGTTAATAACCAAGTTATAATAAAATTTTCCTGGGACGACGAGACGGTTACTTTTGGCGATATACTGGATCATGCGGGAAAAGTTCCTATACCCCCCTATTTAAAAAGAGAAAGCGAAAAGATAGATAAGGAAAGGTATCAAACGGTGTATTCCAAAATAAAAGGTTCTGTAGCAGCTCCCACCGCGGGCTTTCATTTCAGCGACCGGGTCATTAAAGAAATGGATAAAAAAGGTATAATCAGGACTGAACTCACCCTTCATGTAGGAGCAGGAACCTTCCGTCCGGTAACAACGGAAACTGCCGGTCAACATACCATGCATCTTGAACACTTTTCAATATCACGTGAAACCCTGGATCAACTGATAGAACAGTATGACAACATCATAGCCGTGGGAACTACTTCGGTAAGAACGCTCGAAAGCCTTTATTGGATTGGTATAAAGATAAATGAGCAATATTTAGGTGATGCCTCCATCTGTTTAAACCAATGGGAACATCTGCAATTGCCCGATAAAATGGGAGTTACCGGGGCTTTGAATGTCATAAAACAGTACCTGGAAAATACCGGGCAAAATCATCTCAATGCAAGCACTCAGATCATGATCACACCGGGATATCAATTCAGGCTCACCAGGGGATTGATCACCAATTTCCACCTCCCCAAAAGTACGTTGCTGATGCTGATTGCCGCGTTTGTCGGAGAAGACTGGAAAAAAATATATGACTGCGCGCTTAGGAATGATTTTCGTTTCTTAAGCTACGGCGACAGCTCTCTGCTGCTGCCCTTTGATTAAGCAAAAGTTTGAATAAGGGTTCTAAAAATAATGAAGGTTAGTATGTTGGTATTCTTTTCTTTTTTCCTTGATTGTAAAACCGGTATGCTGGTATATTTATGCATTTAAGCACTGCTCATCTTCCCATTTTCTCCCTCTCCCATATTCTCTGTCAACCTTAACTTCAGCCTTATCCTTTATTCATATGCTTGCGTATCAGAGCAACGAAATCATGAATATCCCGTTCGGTGGTATCAAAGGAAGTCATCCATCGCACCACCGATTGTTCATGATCCCATACGTAAAACAAAAATTCTTTCTGCAGTTCAGGAATAATTTCAGGGGGAACCTTTGCAAACACTCCATTGGCTTCCACCTTCCGTGTTATTTCAATTCCGTCGATCTGAGCCGCCTCACGTGCCAGTAGCCGGGCCATTTTATTGGCATGTTGTGCGGTTTCATACCAAAGATTATCGGACAGATACCTAAAAAACTGAGCCGATATGAAACGCATCTTGCTGGCCAGTTGCATGCCCTGTTTACGAATGTATTTAAATTCTTCCTTAGCGGTGTCATTAAAGAACAGGATGGCTTCGCCGTACATCATGCCATTCTTGGTACCCCCGAAAGAAAGCACATCAACACCTGCATCTCCGGTGAATTCCCGAAAGTCTTTTTCCAGAGTAACCGCAGCATTTGCAATACGGGCCCCGTCCATGTGAAGATACATATTATTTTCATGGGCATAATCGGCAAGCGCTTTAACCTCATCCTGAGAATAGATCGTACCCAGCTCAGTGGCCTGGGTAATGGAAACAATTCTGGGCTGAGAATGATGCTCAAAGCCAATGCCTTTAATATGCTTTTGAATACCTTCAACGGTTAATTTTCCGTCCTCAGTCTCCACGGGAAGAAGCTTGATCCCGTTGAATTTTTCAGGTGCTCCACATTCATCCTCATGAATATGAGCGCTCTCAGCACAAATCACCGAGTGATACGACCGGGTGAAAGCTCCCATTCCCAATACATTGGCTGCTGTGCCCAAAAAAACAAAATAGATGCCGGTATTGTTCCCAAAATATTCCTTAAACTTTTTATATGCCTGGCGGGTATACGAATCCTCACCATAGGCCGCAACATGTCCCCTGTTGGCCTCCTGTAAAGCAGTGAAGATTTCAGGATGGACACCGGAATTGTTATCGCTTGCAAAGCCTCTTCTGTTCATAATGTTCTTTTGTTTGACTGCCGGTATTTAATAGCACAATCCAATGCAGTGTCGGTTAATAAAAATATCCGGGAACATAAATGTCCCCGGACAAAAATAAAACTTTAAGACTAAATGGTAGTGTAAAAATGCTAAAACTTTTCATCGTAACGGCCACAAAGCTTAACGCCCAGATTCCAGGTCATTTCGACAATCTTATTG
>JAIPAF010000092.1 GCA_021740225.1 Bacteroidales bacterium
TTAAAAGTAAATCATAATAATTTCCCTTACTTTCATTACAAGCAAAAAAATTATTATATTTGCCCTCGCTCATTACAAGCTCACCGAAAATAAAGCCCGGGTGGCGGAATTGGTAGACGCGCATGATTCAGGGTCATGTCACCGTAAGGTGGTGCGGGTTCGAGTCCCGCCTCGGGCACTTGGGTTTTTGTAAGATAGATCATGTACCTTCAAAATTTACTGAATACACGTTTGAATACACAGAATCCAATTATATCTTCTTTGGTTTATGCATTACGAAAATCGAGTTGTATGCTTCTTGGATATTTTAGGTTTTAGCGAGCATGTAGAAAAAACTATTAATCAGGATGGAACAGATAATGAAGAATATATCAAGAATTGAACTGATGGATTCGAGGCAATTCGTTTCTATCTTGATGTAGATAATCCAGAAGCATTTGGTGATACAAAAGCAACTCAATTCTCTGATTCAGTAGTTCTCTCATTTCCAATTAATGAAGAAAGTGGAGTATTCCATACTTTACTTTATATTTTATATTTATAAATTGTTGTTCAGCCTTTCATTTTAGTCTTTTAAGGATGAAATTCCCATATTTTCACTTATAGAGTATTGTAACCCGCAACAATTCTATTTTACAAAAATATCATAACAAATTTTTCTTAACCTGATGGTAAATGCCATGTTTAGAGTAAAGTAGCTTAGTTTTATGTTTTCCCAAGAAGGGAACGTCATAAAATCTATTTGATCTATTTTAATTTTCTCCCTTTATGAAAGAGTTATTGGTGCCAGTCAAAAAACACCTCCGAAACGTTTGATTTTATCCAAACTAAGCTACTAACGGCGCGAAGGCCCGAAAAAATCGGCCGGGTCAGGGATGGATAGCGGGTGGGTAGGCTCATTTTTTCTTGATTTTTTTGTACCTCTTTTTCATCAAGGAAAAAAGGAAAATGAAAAGAATACCAAATCCCCACCGCAGCTTGGGTGCACTCCTGGTTTTTCCAGATTTTATTACACAAACAAAATTATTGGGAGTGATAGCATACATGCGTGTAACCGCACTAAAAAAGGGAAACCTTATTCGGCTTCCCTTAAAAACTACTTTCGATTAAAACTTATTCTTTGTCCAACTCCAAGTCATAATAAGTGGGTTCGTACTTAAAAACAGCGCCTGTAACAGCATCAATTCCCCAACCTAACATGTTACCAAAATTGAGAACACTAACAACATTGAATTTTCTCTCCAATTTAATACGTTTGTTCTCATAACCCGATTTTTCAAAGGTCACGTAAACATCTGACAAATCCCTTTCGATTTCATGACTACACGGAGTCTCACAGATTTCCATGTTGTTCTTAACGACCGAAACACCCTCCGGTTCTGTTTCAAACTGGATCATGTCTGAAGTTCCGGTAAAAACTGTTGCGCAACTGGAAAGAATAAAAGTGGCCAGTGCCAATAAGGTTACTGTACTGAATAATCTTTTCATAAAATTTAATTTTAAAATTTGAATTAATTATTTCAAAGGGAATTTATCTTTATAAAATTCACCTCAAGACAAATCTAAATATTTTTTAACCAAAAAATTAATTTTCGGAACAAATTTTTCCCTTGTGTTTGTCAAAGGTTGGTTCAATTTACAAAGCCTCAGCGTGCAACCTTTCATCAAAGCCTCGAGGGAGAACAGGCCATCACGGGTAGCAGATGCATTGTGTCCGAGAAAGGCAACCCTTTTCCCTTGAAGATTAACCCGAAAGGAAGAATTGTCAAGTAATTCTTCAATTCCCAGATTCATGTTCGATTCTTTTAGATGCTCTGACAAATCTATGATTTTTCATATTCATTCATATGTATTATTGAATAATTGGGTTAGATTTTGTCGGAAATTTTTTTGCTTACTTAAGACCACAATTTTATAAAATTGTTAAATTTAACTTTTTAACAATTAGGGGGAGGTATTATGAGAAATCTATATATCGACAAACAGATCACCCATCGTGAAGAATTGTCGGTCGATAAGTATCTTCATGAAATCAGCAAAGAAGAGTTATTAACCCCGGAAGAGGAAGTGGAATTGGCAAAAAGAATTAAGCAAAATGATGATGAAGCGTTTACAAAACTGATAAGATCCAATCTTCGCTTTGTTGTTTCAGTGGCAAAAAAATACCAATACCGGGGTCTTAGCCTGCTTGATCTGATCAATGAAGGCAATCTGGGATTAATCAAAGCAGCCAGAAAATTTGATGAAACCAAAGGGTTTAAATTCATATCTTATGCCGTATGGTGGATCAGGCAATCTATGCTCCAGGCTTTAGCCGAGCAGGGAAGAACCATCAGATTGCCTTTGAATAAAATTGGCACCATCAACAAAATTAACAGATCCTTTTCCGATCTGGAACAAAAAAATGAAAGAGAACCTTCCCCGGAGGAGATTGCTCAAGTTTTACAATGGTCCCCCAAGAAAATCAAGGATGCCTGGAAGCATTCCAATAAACCGTTCTCCATAGATGCCCCCTTAAATGAAGAGGAAGAAAACAGCATGTATGAGGTTATGGAAAATGAAGAGGATCCTCCTCCCGATGAAAACCTCATGAATGAATCGCTTCACCGTGAAATAGAAAGAGCCCTTTCATGTCTTAATAAAAGAGAAGCAACCATTATTAGACTTTACTATGGTATCGGGAAGAAATCTTCTTTACCCCTGAAAGAAATCGGCGAAAAGTTCAATCTCTCCCCTGAGAGAACAAGACAGGTGAAAGACCAGGCAATCAGCAAACTCAAACAACCGGGAAGAAACAGGAGATTAATATCCTACCTGGGTTAATTCATTATTAAAAGAACATAGGTCTTCAGACAAAAAACTTCCTATGTCCATTGCCTATATTCTTATTACCCTCGCTATTATTCAATCGTAAGCGATATGCTCCCGCTTCGTTCTAAATCTTCTCCTTTCGCTTCTTCTTGTGCAATGATATTGCCTTCCTCATCCAGTACAGTGATATCGAGATGGAAGGTTTGAGAGGGAGCATTATACGGAATATTCATTTTCTTGCTCCAGATATTATCTCCTGCCTTTTCATCTCCATCGGTGCCGTCATTATTATAAGTAACGGTCATCTGAGGGTATTCCCGTACTTTGCCTTTCACAGTTTCTACCTTATCCGAGGATTTGTTCAGGATAACATAGGAAACAACCTCATCACCGGGTGAAACAGGTGACGGATCCACGTTCATCTTTTCCACATAAAGTTTGCCGGCGCATCCAGCCATAAACAAGGAAAGGATGAAGGACGCCACTAAAAGGGTAACCAATTTTTTCATTTTTTTAATCTCCATTGTAAAGTTTAACTGAAAAGCTATGGAACAAACATGCAGTTTTTAAGGATATTGATGTTTAGCCACGCATATATGTTCCTTTTTTATACCTTAAATATAATAATTTATTGATACAAACACCATAAATCCAAAAAAAAGTAAAATGAGAAGCATTTTATCGGGTACCGCCCATACTCTTCTTCAATTCCTCCTGCAATCTTTTCATTAAAGAGGAATCCATTTGTGCAGCTTTAGAAATTTGCTGATACCTCTGCATCGTCAATCCAGCGTCTTTTATTGCTTGTTGCATTTCTTGCTGAGATCCTTTCTGCATATTCTGTAATTTTTGTATAATATTTCGGTATTGCTGCATCTCCTCTTCAGTAGCATCGGTCTCCTGACCGGGTTGCTGAGATTGCTGAGAACGATGTATTTCATTGAACCGCTGACGGTTCATGCCTTCATCCTCAATAGCTTGCCCCACTTCTTTCTGCATTTCACGGTTTAAAGCCTGAATCTTGCTGGCTGCCGAGACAAACTTCTGAATTTCTTCATCGCTTACGTCAATATTCTGTTGCTGCTGCATCTGTTCGGGCATTTGTTGCTGACCGGCAGGTGCTTGCTCTTGTGGGGCGCCAGTTTCTTCACTGTCGCTTCCCTCTTGTTGATTACCTCCCTGTTGACAACCTGCCAGCAACATAGCTCCAACTACTAGACTTCCTAAAATTTTAAACTTCATACAATTCTCTTTTTTAATTTTACATTAGTTTGATGACGAGTTATAGTCTCTATTTATTGCTTTTATTCTTTTATTATAAGACAATGTAGCTTTAAATTTTTTACAAATATACAAATCTGTCAGGTTTGGCTCTATTGATTTTAAAATTATTTCTGTTTCGCAATGATATACTCAATACCATAAATATCCCTCCCCTTCCTTTTCAGATAAAATCAATACTTAATATTTTCACCTTACCCGTAGCCTTTTACAGCTTGCCCACTGCCAACTGCGCTTTGCCAACTATCTTACGTTAACTTCATCCACATACCGATAATACCCCCCGGGCTTCAGTTCAGGAGAATCCAACTGCTTCTCTCTGACCATAAACAACCGTATATCGTCACATAGATGGCACTTGTTCAAATACGCCTCCTGAGGTGCGAAACCGTATTCATTCCTTGCATGATGAAATAAAGCTTCTATTCCCCCATTATAGAGCATGGAAATGAAGGGGTATTGAGCTTCGTTCAAAGGAGCTCCCAAATCCTCCATATCAATAGCCAGGCCCGAACACAATCCCGGAATGTAATTGCCATAGAGGTCAATGTGAAAATGAGAGGTATCTTCCAGTTCATCACACGGTGGACTGTTTAGAATCTTCTCAAGGGGTTGCAGTGAAAAAATATCCTTGTAGGTATACACCGCACGGCCTCCGAGATGGGTCCAGTAACGCTCGGGAATATTCCTCAGGTAATCCTTCCCAAATGCTTCCTCATATTCCTCCAATGAATGGCTCATTTTATCATCAAAAGCATTTATATCCGAATAAAAATCCATGATCCAGGGAAGAGGCTGTATTCCGCTTTTCCTGCAGGCATTGATCAACCCTTTGGTCTTGTAAAAAGGAATGTGCTCGTTATGAAAGGGACTCATGGATATCAGCAGGTTTAAAATGCCATGCTCCTTTAATTGTCTGAGAGTTCTAACGGCATCTTCCTCATTTTTAAACCACGTGGCATTGGTCTCCACATAATGAATTCCCATACCCTGTTCCTTAGCCGTGTCGGCTACTTGAAGCAAACCGGAAATGTTGAGCATGGGCTCGCCTCCGCCAATATGAATGGCCCGGCATCCTAAGGACAGGATTTTCCGCATGGCGTTTACCGACATCTTCCGGTCAATATAATCCTTTTCCCTCCCGGGGGAACAACCGTACAAACAATGTCGGCATCCGGAAGGGCAGAAATAGTTGGTGATCAGCCCTCCTGAAAATAAATGGTTGATGCAAAGCCTCTCCATCCTGAACAGTTAATCCGTTTAAACTTTCAAAGAAAAGGGTTTTCATGGAGACATAAAAACATAGAGGGAAAAAACTTGTTGCGCTAAGAAATAAAAGCTTATGTTTGAAGATAAATATCGAATGGAATTGTGGTTTTTATGTTCGCGTACCCTCCCTTACCTCCCTTGTCAAGCGATCAGCCTGTGCTGGTGTATTGATTGCTGCTAACTGGCCCAAATAAAAATTTTCAGTAGGCCAATTATCCTGATATTTTATGCATTTTGACACATTTTGCCAATTAACCAAAAATTCAGTATATTTAGCCAAAAATATTATGCATCCGGAAACCATACAAATCAAGAACCTCGATCTGGCCTGGTATGAAGGCCGGTCTGACGGTACACCCGTTATTTTACTACATGGTAATTCTTTATCCTCGGAAATTTTTTCCGAGCAGTTTGCCGATCCGTTGCTGGCAGATCATTACCGGCTTATTGCCCTTGATCTTCCCGGGCACGGACAGTCTGCCCATTCCGACAATCCCCTGAAAGATTATTCGCTTCAGGGCTTAATTAATCATTTCCTTAATTTTATGGAGAAAATGGAGATAGAAAAAGCCGTATTCGCGGGGCATTCCCTTGGCGGTCATATCATAATGGAAGCCTATCCCAAACTGAAAGACCGCATGCTGGGCATGGTTATCTTTGGTGCCCCGCCTTTTACCATGCCCCCTCAGATGGAAAAAACCCATCTGGATCACCCTGCCCAATACCTGGTATATAAGGAAGATCTAACCGAGGAGGAGATTCATACCCTCGCCCATGCCTGTGTAAGAGAAAGCCACGAAGATCCTGAACTGCTTATGGAAGCCATACGGCATTCCGACCCCGATATGCGCGCCGGACTGGGACTTTCTTATTCAAAAGGAGAAATTCAGGATGAAGCCAGGATTTTGAGTGAAATGGAGCATCCCCTGGCCATCTTTCACGGGAGCGAAGACCAGCTTATCAATGGGGAATATTTTAGAGAATTGAAACTGCCTACACTCTGGCAAAACACCGTGCAAGTATTAGACCAGGCAGGACACTGTCCGCAGTTTGAGACGCCGGAAGCTTTCGATACATTGCTGAATGATTTTATCAACGAATTAGCAAACCATTAATTCGCTGATCATCTGTTCAATTATGTTATCACTCCCAATAATTTTGTTTTTTAAAATAACCTGGAATTTATCTCTCCAATTTCATTGTTATCCCAAGCAATTCATTGTAAATTGCAAAAAATTAAAAAGGATCAAATTATGGCAAATCAAGAATCAAACGCACCAGAAATAGAACAAACAATCAAAAAGCATTACAAATCGATCTTAACGGTTATTGTTTTGCTTATTTTGGGATTTAGTGCCTTTTTCCAGATAGGACCGGAAGAAGTGGGTGTAGTAACCCGTTTCGGAAAACACGTGAGAACGGTTTCCTCAGGGTTAAAAACAAAAATACCTTTTGCGGAAAATGTGTACAAGGTACCTGTAGAAAGGCAAAAAAAACAGGAATTTGGTTTTCGTACGGAACAGGCCGGTATCAGAACTCAATATACCCGCACGGGTTCAGTCACAAGAGATGAAGCCGTGATGTTGACGGGTGATTTGAACCTGGCCAATGTACAATGGGTTGTTCAATACCGTGTGAGCGATCCCTACAACTACCTCTTCAAAGTTCGCAATGCCGACAACACCCTCCGGGACCTTTCCGAAGCAGTAACGCGACAGGTTGTGGGCGACCGTACGGTCAATGAGGTATTGACCGTTGGCAGGGCTGAAATTGCCAGTGAAGTAAAAGTCCTGGTACAGGAACTGGCCCGGGAATATTCACTGGGCGTTGAAATCGCCCAGGTGGTGCTTCAGGATGTCAATCCACCGGAGTCAGTGAAGCAGGCTTTCAACGCGGTAAACGAAGCACAGCAGGAAAGGGAAACGCTGATCAACGAAGCCAAGTCTGAATATAACAAAGTGATTCCCAGGGCCAGAGGCCAAGCGGAAGAAACCATTGAAAAAGCCGAAGGCTATGCCACCAGGCGTGTAAACAATGCCCAGGGCGAGGTAGCCCGGTTTAACGCTTTATATGACGAATATGTAAGGGCGCCGGAAGTAACCAAGAGAAGAATTTATCTTGAAACCTTGCAGGAAGTCCTGCCCAAACTGGGAGACAAGGTCATCACTTCAGAAGGAGGCAACAACATGATCCCCTTACTTAAAAAGGAAATGAAATAAAACAACACAGTATAAGATTTATTTAAAGCACATGACCATGAAGAAACAAAACAAAATAATCCTAATCATAGCCCTCATCATTGTAGGCATCATCGTTTTAGCCCAAAGCTTTTATATAGTAAAAGAAACCGAACAGGTGGTGGTAACGCAATTCGGAAGGCCCATAGGCGATCCGGTAACCGAACCGGGTTTAAAAGTTAAGACCCCTTTTATTCAGAAGGCGAACTTCTTTGAAAAACGCTATATGGAATGGGACGGGGATCCCAACCAAATTCCTACCAAGGAAAAGAAATTCATTTTCGTGGATACCTATGCCCGCTGGCAAATTACCGATCCCCTGCAGTTCTACAAGCGCCTCACCAATGAACGGGGAGCACAGAGCAGGCTGGATGACATCCTCGACGGAGAAACGAGGGACCGGATAGCCGGCCACAGTCT
>JAIPAF010000093.1 GCA_021740225.1 Bacteroidales bacterium
TTTTTCATCAACCGGGATCCGAAATATCCTCCAAGTATATTGTTTACCACCTTCAGGCCTGGAAAATCCGGGTGATGTTTGCCAAATATGATTTTTCCTATGCGCAATGCAGATTGTACGGCGTTTTCTTTAGGTGTAAATATTTCATTTTCACTGGTAGTAAAAGGTACAAAGTCAGGGGCCTTGGTCTTCCCTTCTCTTTTCCATTCGGAGGTCCCCAAAAATTCATCTACTGTTTGATGTACGGAATGATCAGTCATTCCGGTCAGAAGGATCTCACAATTGCCCGAATTATAATAATTCTTGTGAAAATGCACCAAATCGTCCCGTGTAATATTGTCATGATCGTTCAGTTGTACAATCTTTCCATAGGGATGATGATTTCCAAACAGCGCTTTGTTAAATTTGACCCGCGCCAAGTTATTTACCCTGGATCGTTCAAGAAGAAATTCCTGTTTTTTATGCTTGATATAGGTGTTCAATTCATCTTCAGGGTAGGTGGGATTGATCAGTATATCCGAGAGGATTTCCAGGGTTTCTTTCAGGTATTTCTTCAGTGTGAGCAGGGATATCGTGGCTACATCCAAGTTGGTGTTCATTTTTAAAAAGGCCCCGTAGTAATCGAATTTTCCGGCGATCTCTTCAGAAGTATATTTCCTGGAACCTTCATGAAGCATTTCATTGGAAGCAACTGCTATAAGGGGCTTGGGCTGAAACCAGTTGCCCGCCCGGAACAACAAGTCTATTTTAATAATTTCCTCTGTACCTGAATGGATTGAATATACCGGTATATCGTTGGATAAGCGGAACCGGTTTGCCGAAGGGATATGAATGGTATCAATCGATTGAATATAGGGCTGTTTCGTTCTTTCCGTATTTTGCATAGTTAAGATTTTTTAGCATGATAATACAGTGTATTGGTGTTTTTTTCATCCAGAAGGTAACGGCTCACCCGTTGTATATCATCGGTAGTAACCTTTTTGTAGTTTTCTATTTCCTGATTGATCCTGCCGGCATCCCCCAGCAACTCGTAAAATGACAGATTCATTGCCTTATGGAGGGCGCTGGTTTTACTGAAAGTATTCACAGCTTCCACTTTGTTTTTTACTTTTTGTAATTCTTCCTCCGGGATTCGGGTTTGCTGCAAATCGGTGAGTACTTTATTGAGTTCCGATTCAGCGGTATTCATGTCCACTTGCTCGGAAAGGCTGGCTGATATGATAAGCAGGCCTTCATCAACATCCCCCGTAATGAAGGCATCGACGGTATCGAATATTTGCTTTTTCTTCACCAGGTTCTGGTATAACCGCGATGATTTGCCATTGCCCAGAATATCCGAGATCAGGTCGGTAGGATGAAAATCGGGATGGTTTCTGGCACACATATGAAAGGCTTTGTAGATCACACTATGGGGAACCTCCCTTTCAACTTCCTGTGTTCGGTGTTCCTGTTGTTTGGGTTCTTCCGGGATCTCGTTTTGTTTGATATCGCGCCGGGGAATCCCTCCGAACCACTTTTCAGCAAGGGCTTTAATTTCTTCGGGATCTACATTGCCCACTATCGATAAAAAGGCATTGTTGGGGGCATAATGATGATAAAAGAAATCTTTTACTTCATCGAGGGTTGCATTTTTGATATGCGTGGGATCTTTACCTATTGTTGACCATTGGTAAGGATGCACCTTATAGGCCATTGGTCTTAGCAGAAAAAAAGCGTCTCCATAGGGTTGGTTCAGATAGCGTTGATTGAATTCTTCTATGACCACATTTTTTTGAATTTCTACTTTTTCTTTGGCCAGTTTAAGCCCCAGCATTCTGTCTGATTCCAGCCAAAAGGCGATTTCAATATTTTCCACCGGAAGGGTCAGATAATAGTTGGTGATGTCATTGGACGTAAAAGCATTGTTCTCTCCGCCCGCATTCTGAAGCGGTGTATCGTATGAGGGAATGTTGACCGAGCCCTCGAACATCAGATGTTCGAATAAGTGAGCAAAACCGGTGCGTTCAGGATTTTCATCCCTGGAACCCACGTTGTAAAGCATGTTCATCGTGGCAATGGGCGTGGAATCATCCCTGTGCACGATAAGAGTTAGTCCGTTATCCAGTATATATTTGTTGAAATCGACCATATTTTTTCACTTTTGATTCATCCGGAGCACAAACTTATATAAATGCTCAAATTTACAATAAAAACACCGGCTTTTTCATTTTGTTTATATTTTGACACTTACCCATTCAACAAATAGCAAAATCCTTGACTTCAAATCATGTAATAAAAAATCGGTTTATTTGGGACAATATAAAAAGGTTATATTATTTTTGTGCTTGTTATGAAGAAACCTACGCGGCTCGGCAAATTTCTGGTTTGGAGAAGAAAGAACATCAGCGACAGGCAGTTTGTGATGATCCTGAGTGTCGTTGTTGGGATTATGTCGGGCTTTGCTGCAGTGATTATCAAGAATGCCGTCCAGCTTATTAAAACTTTAGTAACAAGTGGATTTGTAGAGCAGTATCAGAATTATCTCTATGTTGTTTTACCTGCAATAGGGATACTGATTGCCGTGATTTTTATGCATTTTATTTTAAGACAGCGCGTAGGGCATGGTATACCCATAACCCTGGCATCCATTTCGAAAAGCGGAGGGCGAATCAAGCCTCATAATATGTATTCGTCCGTTATCACCAGTGCATTGACCGTAGGTTTTGGGGGCTCCGTAGGATTGGAAGGTCCGACTGTGGCAACGGGTGCTGCGTGGGGTTCTAATGTTGGCCGGCTTTTCCGCCTGAATTACAGACAGGTAATCCTGCTTTTGGCTTGTGCGAGTGCCGGCGCCATGTCGGCTATTTTTAAAGCTCCTATTGCGGGAATTGTATTTGTTCTGGAAGTTTTGATGGTGGATCTCACCATGTCGTCTCTCATTCCCCTCCTTTTGGCCTCGTTAACCGGGGCTCTGACTTCCTTTCTTTTTCTGGGTATGAATGTTTTGGTACCTGCTGAAATCAACGAGGATTTTATCATAAGCGAAGTGCCTTTCTATATCATTCTCGGAGTTTTTACCGGTTTGATCTCGGTGTATTTTACCCGGATGTATAAAACGGTCGAACAAACCTTTGATCGCATAGACAATCGGTACACCAAGTGGATTGTTGGCAGTGTAGCCCTGGGGATGATCGTCTTTTTCTTTCCTGCCTTGTACGGAGAAGGTTATGAATCGATCAACGCATGTCTGGAGGGAGATTTTAGCTATCTTTTTGAGAAAAGTCTCTTTTACGGGTTTAGGGATAATATTTATGTGGTATTTATCTTTTTTGTTCTGATTATTTTCCTGAAAGTTATCGCTACATCTATTACCTTTGGCAGCGGCGGAGTGGGGGGTATATTTGCTCCTACGCTATTCACGGGGGTTAATAGCGGGTTGTTTTTTGCCAAAGTATTCAACCATTTTGGGGTTGATTCTTTGCCGAACAGTCATTTTGCCCTTGCAGGGATGGGAGGGTTGATAGCCGGAGTTCTGCATGCTCCCTTAACCGGTATGTTCCTTATTGCCGAGATTACCGGAGGTTATGCCCTGATATTTCCCCTGATGATCACTGCTACCATTTCTTTTGCCATTACAAGGATATTTGAACGTTACTCGGTATATACTTATCAATTGGGTCGGCGGGGTGAACTATTTACACATGATAAAGATAAAATGGTACTTACCATCCTGAAGGTCCGTAATCTGATCGAAAGAAACTTCAAACCCGTTCATGAGGATGCTACCCTGGGCGACCTTGTAAAGGTAATCGCCAAATCGGAACGGAACATTGTCCCGGTGCTTGATGATGAAGAGAACCTGAAAGGTATCGTTTTCCTCAACGACATCCGTCACATTATGTTCGACCGCGATAAATATGATCATGTTTACGTGAGGGAGCTGATGTATATGCCAAGCCCGGTTGTGCATCCCGATGAATCGATGGAAGAGGTAGCCAAGAAGTTTCAGACTACCAAACATTACAACCTCCCTGTACTGGAAAATGAAAAGTACCTGGGATTCGTATCCAGGGCCAATGTCTTTTCAGCTTACAGGCACATGCTCAGAAGCTTTTCTGAAGAATAATTTTTTTTGTAGATTTGAAGAAAAACGTCATGCCTGGTGGTACCTCATAAATGAATATACAATGGCTGATCTTTCAAGGAGAGCGTTTATTAAAAATTTCGCTATGGGTTCGGCCGGTGTAATTGTCGCCGGTAGCGGAGTGAACTATACAAACGAAAGGGCCGGTTATTCGGTGAAAGTGCTCAATCCGTGCAATCGCGTACCGGTAAGTTTCATAATTGATGATTCCACCGCGCTGGTGAATATGGCTTATTACGGGATACCGCAATTCAAGGAGGTTTTTCCGGATCAATACCAACAGGACTGGAAAAAGCTTCCGCCGGAAATTCCGGATGACTTTGTCAGGGAGTTCGGGGATTGGTGCCGGCATTATGGTGTTAAAGGAAAGTACAGTATGGTTCCCTATCCGGCATGCACCGGATGGCTTCATCGGTTTATTCCCGGCTGTTCGTCAGGGCAACTGAAAAGCAGCCTTCGGCTGGTGCGTGATTTTATGATGCCAAACTGGGATATTCATCCGGAGATGATCAGTCATACACGGGTGATTAATACGCAGAGCGGTTTACCCTATCCACATGCAACACCGGAATATATGGAGAATTGGGAGTGGAGTCAGGACAAAAGTTCAGATGAGCTGGCCAGCTATATTGCCTATGCTTTGGATATACTGAAAAAAGCTGATCTCCCCTGCGAGGGAGTCACCACCCCGGGTGGCTTCGGCAGCCAAAATATGGATAATCTGGCTATGGGTACATTACAGGCTTGTCGCGACGTTTTTCAGACGGAGATTCCTCATTTCTTCAGAGATGTGCGAACAGATCCCAGCCAAAGCGTGGAGCCGGAATTGTTTCATGTATCCGGCACAGGTGCCGGTAATCCCCGCTGTAGTGTTCACATCATTGGTTGTACCGGCGACTGGTTTGGCGGATGGGATGGGTTAAGTCCCGGTAGTGCAGACCGGTTCATTACTCCGGATCTCAAAAAAGGCAGGATGGTGGATGTTATTGAATCGGGCCAGCCGGCCATCATGGTATGCCACTGGCCCGGCATCTATTACAATGGCACCAAACTGGGGTTCAACATCTTTAAAACAGTGGTTAAACGTCTGCATCAAAAATACAACCACCTGATCTGGATGAAGAACAGTGAAATTGCCCGTTACTGGGCTTGTAAGAAGCTTACCCGTTTTCAACGCTCAGAAAATGGTATCCATATAAAAGCTCCCTTTTCTACCAGCCGTTTTTCCATCAGGATTAACAAACGTGTTAAAGGCGCACAATTGGCACAATCAGGTGGAAAAGCTTCTTTCAAAAGAGTGCATTCCCCGCTGGAGCTCTCGGACAATACATTTTATGTGAACCGCAATGAAAGCATGTTTTGTTTCAGGCTTCCCAAAGGGAAAAGTAAATTGGTAATTGGCTGAATATCAGAAAATGTATAAGGATAAAGAAAAAGCACCAAATAACAAGCATCAAATTACAAATAAATTTTAATATTCAAATTTCTAAACATTACTGAACCCGGATTATTTATAAATCCTGCTGAAATGGGAAAGTGAAGTTTATGAATGCGGAATGAGTCGATTTGAAACGTTTTGAACATTGTAATTTAGAAATTGGAATTTATTTGTTATTTGGAGTTTATATTAAGTAAATATTTTAAAACCATATATTTATGCACACTTTACTCATTTTTGTTTATTTCGTTTCAATGCTATCCTTATTTCAACAGGACAAGCCGGTCTATGAATGCTCCAAGACCGGCGAAAAAATTGAGATCGACGGAAAGATTGATGAAGGAGCCTGGGAGAAGGCTCCTGTTGCCCGTTTTGTTGCTCAGGACGGTTCCGGGCCGCGCCTGGATACCCGTTTTCAATGGCTGTGGGACGATGAATACCTGTACGGGGCTTTTCATGTGGAAGACGATCATCTGTGGGCCACCATGACTGAACGGGATGCTTACCTGTGGAAGGAAAACGTAGTGGAGTTTTTCATCAATGCAGACGGTTGTTCCAAGTCCTACATTGAGATCGAGATCAATCCTAAGAATACCATCCTGGACCTGTTTGTACTGAACAAGTACAATGCCCGCAAGGATATCAAACAATTGTGGAATTGGGATGCTAAGGGCCTGAAACATGCCGTGCAGCTAAAGGGCACCCTGAATGATGCCTCGGATACGGATGAAGGCTGGACTTTTGAAATAGCCATCCCGTTCGATCAGGTGTACACCGCCCCCAACCATCCTCCGAAAGAAGGTGATCGGTGGTATGTGGATTTCTGTCGGGGAGAGGGAGAAGAAAAAGAAGCCCGTGAGGCATCTTCCTGGTCACCGCCGGCATTCCATAATCCGCTTTCGTACGGTCAGATGGTGTTCAGGGAATAAGCGTTTGAACGTTTGTTGCGCTGTGCAAGTCCATAAGGTGGGGATTTAGTTGCCACATTACATATCCGTCTATCCGATAGCTTCGTGCATGCATGCGAGGTGATTTCGGAACATTCCGAAAGTATCATGCAAGCCTGCGAGACGGTTTCGGAACTTTCCGAAACCATCATGCAAGCCTGCGGGACGGTTTCGGAACCTCCGAAAATACCACGCAAGCATGCGAGATGATTTCGGAAATTTCCGAAGGTACCATGCGTGCATGATTAAGGATTTCGGAGCTTTTGAGAGTACCATACACGCATGTTGGATGGATTCAAATCCATATGAAAGTACCATCCAAGCATGCGAGAGGGTTTTGGATACGTTTTTTGAATTGGTGAACTGTTATTTCTTTCAGTTAAATGAAAAATTTAATCCCGCCTGGTAGCGAGCAGGCCCGTTGCCGGCAGGCGGGCCTCCATTCAATCCTGCCGGCCGGCAGGCAGGCATCCAATCATTAATTCCACCTCCACTCATTTTTCCAGATTCATCAGTTCCTTCCTCGACTTCACCTTCAGCTTGGAGTAGATGTTGTTGGCATGCGATTTGACGGTGCTCAGTCCGATGTTGAACTCCTCAGATATCTCCTTGTTGGATTTTCCCTCCCTGAGCAGGGCATATATCTTTCTTTCCTGCACGGTAAGAGTACTGAGCGAATTGTTATGTTTTTGTCTTTGTTTTCCGATCAGATGCATGACCAGTATCCCCAAACCAAAAAAAGCGCCGCCAATGGCAATTCGAGTCAGCCATTCACGGTTCTCCAGGATGGGCAGCGACTTTCTGAATGTTTTAAAATAGGAGGATTTCTGATGGTCCCATTCCGAAAGGTAGTCTTTATAGAATTGCTGGTTTTCAAAATAGTTGGATTCGAACTTACTTTGATATAAGGCATATAGCGAAACGATGGGGTGGGAGCAGGTATCGGCAAATGTTCGGAGTTTTTCATAAACAGCGTTTTTGATGAATTCCTTTGGGATCACTTATTTCAATGGTGAGCGCTCCCGCCCGAATATCATATTCTCCTGAACAATCAAAGAAAAATTGTTGTTTTATTCCAAAAATTCAGATGAAATAATAAAAGAATCCAGAATAGATAACCAAGATACACCTGAATATAGTGAACTATTTACTTGATACAAATATTTGTATTCAAGAAAATTACAGGTATTAATATTGAAAATTGGATACATAGATAATCTGGCATGATATAATTTATATTTTTGAACGGATATTTACCAAGATCTATAAATTAAATACCATGAGAATCTTTGTTTTTTTATTTTTCTTCACGATATATTTAACTTCCAGTCTTATAGCCCAGAATTTTGAAGCCTGTATAAAGTCCATCCAACAAAATCATAACCTGATGGGTGGTGTTGTACTGGTATTGTCAGGAAATGAGGTGAAGAAACAGGTACCTTTTGGACTGGCAGATCACCAGCGCAATCTA
>JAIPAF010000094.1 GCA_021740225.1 Bacteroidales bacterium
GGCAGACCTCACTGAAACAAGTGACGGTGTTTCGTTTGAAATTAAAAAACAAAGTGTGGCGGGTGGTAATCTTTACGGCTATGTTCAGGAAAATAACCCTGAGGATATGCATGGCGGAGTAGCTACCGAAGAAACAGAAGGAGAGAACTTCTTCTATACCATCAAGGTAGAGCTCTCCGGATGGAATGAAACCCGTGTTTTCCTGGGCACCAAGGCTGAATAGTACAGTTAGGGATAGAGGCTGACTGAAAAGTAACTATTCCCCCACCAAAGCATCAAAACCCACCAAACCCATTTAAATATAAACCAAGGTTTTGTGGGTTTTGGTGTTTTAACTTTTTATACGACCCCTCCTTCCTCCCGCCGGGACGCCTCTTAATCCCGTCCAACGGCGGGACTGAAGTTTCAGCCCGGCTCCAAACCTCAGGAATGGCAAAACCTTGACCCCGGAAAAAGGCATTCCCGGAACAGGGCAAATTTATATAACCCGTCAGACCGAAATGCCTCTCGTTTCTGCCGGTTGAAATGCCCGGTTGGTTTCCTTTGGCCTGGTTTTATTGTTGTGGCAATAATCGGTCCGACGGGGTGGCGGAGTACAGGGTTCCTTCCTATGTACCGGCCTGTAATAAACTTACAACTTCTTTCTCAGGCCTTATTTAACCTGAATAAGCTTTTCCAGTTGCTCTTTATTTTCAGGGGTCAATTGGCTGCTTCGGGCCTTAAGATATACATGGCTCTCTCCTGTTTTACCTGCCAGATGTTTCTCCATGTTCCGGAACATGGAACCGGTTAAGGTCTTATAGGTGGTAAACAACCCCAGCTTTTTGCCCTGGATTTCCGGAAAGTCTGCTGCAAATTTCTTCCACTCCTTATCCGGATGCTGAGCAAACAAAAACAATCCGCTTGTCCAGGCTCCCAGGAGGACAATATCTGCAGATTGCACCGATTGTGGATCATAATCACTGATGGATGCCGTGGTGGTTTCAACGCCATTTTGCTTTAAGAATCCGGCTATTTCTTCTGCATAGCGCCCGGTGGTTCCCTTTCGGCTGCTGTAAATAATGCTGGCTTTCATAGAATTCAATTTTTGAATGAGATACAGATTTGGTAAAAATATACTAAACCTAGAACAAAAATAATGAAAAGTAGTTTCTTATTTTAGTCCATTATTCACAAATAATTCGGGTTGGGAAAACTTACACCTTCACGAAACTAAAAAATCTTCAATACGGATTGGCAATACTACCCGGATGGCTTCCACCTTTGCATCAGGTCATCAATCTTTTTTTCATGTTTGTTCTCAATGAACTCAAATATTTCTCTTTCAAACTTTTCAAAATCAGCCTTATTTTTGCTGTACTGTATTCTGCCCTCTTCAAGGTAATGAATCCGGTCACACAAATTGGTTAATGTCTCTATGACATGAGAGGTAACAAGTATGGTCTTTCCTTTATCCCTTAATCTCAGTAAAACGGAGCGTATTATTTGCCCGTTTCAATATCCAGCCGGTCAAATGGTTCATCAAGGATCATTAATGGTTTATCCTGTTTCAATACACCAATCAGCGCCAGTTTCTTTTTCATTCCCGTTGAGTATTCGTCAATGATTTTATCAAGTGGTAGTAAGAATAAATCGTTCCATGAATCTTCCCGAAAAAAGGGATTTTTAAACAAATTCAGATATTCCCTGCCGGTGATGCCGGAATAAAAATAATTCTCGGTAGGCAAAAAAGAGATAACCTGTTTTGAATATTTCTGACCGTTCCAGGTAATGGTTCCCCAATCTTTCTTTTTTAACCCATAAATGGTATTAAGTAAAGTGGTTTTCCCGGCTCCGTTCAGTCCGACAATTCCGTGAATATGATTTTCATGCAACAAAAGCTCCAGGTTATCAATCACTCTTTTGTTGCTTTTATAGGAAACCGTGAGGTTTTTAATAGTAATCATTGAGATAGAAATTCAGGTTTTCCTTTGATTTAAAATAAAAATATATAGCCAATATCCAGACCACAGGCAACAACAAAAATATAAAAACTCCCAATATTCCTATAAGGCCAAATGTCTGGGAAGCCCGGGATTTCGTGTTTGGCTCATAGAAAGCATATTTGGTTAAAATAATGTAACAGTGAAGCGACAGGAAAATCAAATACGCTGCAACAGGTATATACCATTTATCCGGATGAAAGGCTATAAAAGCACAAATCAGGGGAACGGAGAGAACAGAAAAAAGTTTGATATGCATTGTTATTTTATGCGATAAGAAACGCCGGTTACTTTTTTCAAAGGCAAGTACCATCGGGAGGGGTTCCCCATATTCATAAAACCCGGAGATAATGATACCCAGGATAACAATAGCCAGCGGAACTGTTCCCAATGAAAACGGGGTGGCCACACCAATAGTCCAAATCAGTACTATCCAAACAAAGGCCTTTCTGATACCGGCTTTCCATTCAAAGCAATCATCGGGAATCCATTGAAGAAAAAGCTTATTCGGAATACCCACCCTGGGAACTTTCCCAATATTGGGGATCAGAACAACAGAAACCAATGCCAAAATCAGCATTCCATAATAATGATTATAGAGCAAACCTGCTATAAGAGGTATAGCCAATACCATGTATTCTACAATAAGAATTCGCTTATAATGGTGAATCCGGGTTTCCAGAAATGCTAAATCCTTTCTGTTCAGCTGAATAGTTATAATCCCTGCCATATAAATCAGTACGGTAACATAAACATGAGGGGAGTCAGAAGTATATTCAAAAACAGCAACAACCAAAAAAATAAATAAAATCAACAGAAAAAGCATCCGTACGATGCCAAGTTCCTTCATCGTCCTGATAAATTGCTTCATCCTGATATAGAAAAATGCTTTTATCATTGTTTTTTTGTCACTTACGCTTCAACTCCACAGGTTAAAACGAACGTTGCTCTATCCTACTAATATCTGATTTAAAAACATAAAAACAAAAAAATCAAGAAAAAATGAGCCTACCCACCCATAAACCCACTCTGACCCGGCCGATTTTTTCGGGACTTCGCGCCGTTAAAAGCTAAGTTCAGATAAAATCATACGTCTCGCAACGTCAAAATTATTCATAATTAATTATCTTAGCCTCGAATAGTAAAAACCCTGCCTCATGTATTTGTTTTTTGACACGGAAACCACCGGTCTGCCCAAAAACTGGAAAGCACCGGTAACGGATGTAAACAATTGGCCCAGGATGGTACAGATTGCCTGGATTTTATCTGATACCTCCGGCAACCGTATTGAATCGGAACAATACATCATCAGGCCCGAAAATTTTACGATACCTCCTCAGGTATCGAAGGTTCACGGAATAACTACCGAAAGGGCACTGAACGAAGGAGAGGATCTTGAAACGGTGCTGGTGACATTCAATGAATACGTTGAGGAAGCGGAGTATATCGTTGCCCATAATCTGAATTTTGATGAAAAGATCTTGGGCGCTGAATTCATAAGAAAAGAAATCAAAAGCGACTTCCACAGAAAAAGGAGATTTTGTACCATGCAGGCTTCCACGAACTATTGCCGGCTGCCGGGTCGATATGGTTACAAATGGCCCAGGTTATCGGAACTGCACATCACATTATTCGGGGAAGATTTTGAAGAAGCACACGATGCTTCGGTAGATATCCATGCTACTGAAAAGTGCTTCTGGGAAATGAGGAGAATCGGAGTGATCTGATGAGCAAAAGACTGATACTTTAGAAAAAACGAATAGGAGCTAAATCAGACAAGATTTACAGGATTTACAAGATCTAATATCAGATAAGACATATTAAAATGAACAGAGAATTTTATACTTTAGTATCCCTATTGAACACTTCAAAAATTTTAAAAATGATCTTCAGTAAATTCTGTTCCGTCTGGCAACAAAACGCCGTTTCATACAAAATGTTTACGATACCGGCTGCTATTCTTTTTCTAATTGTTTTTTCATTAAGCTCTGTTTCGGCTCAGCCGGTGGTAATGGCCTGGGGCAACCTGAACGGCATCAGGGTTGAAGGCCAGCTTATGGAATTTAAGTCGAGCTTTCGTATTGTGGAAAAGGACTGGGGGAGCATTACAGCAACCGAAAAGGAAGGCCAACCCACGGAATACCACCGGGAAGGAAAGATGCAAACCGTAAGTCTGGAATTAGACGGATTTGAATTTTCCGAAAAGGTAAGGGAAAATGGCAGGGGAAGCGCCATTGTTTCGGTTAATGCAACTGCCACAAAAGATACCCTTGTGGAAGGGGTGTTTTTCTGTGTCGAGTTACCCGGCGAGTATTATTCCCATGCCACCGGCCGGTTTGAAAAGGGGTCTGCTTCCGGAAAGACCATAGCATTTTCCGAAGTTCAAGCGGGTGCCGAACCAATCAAAATATCCGCCCAAAGCGTTTCAATAGAAGCATCCAAACGGCAGCTTGACATCGTTTTTGCATCTCAGGCACCGGTTTTCCTGAGAAAAGAAGCCGGAACTTCCGGTTACCAGGTGTATATTGGACTTTTGGAATCCAACATCAGGGAAGGACAAAAAGCCCACAACGAATTCACCTTCCGGGCTAACGGGAGCATTGACCGATCACCGGTTGAGATCACAATCGATGCGGATAAGCCGGGTAGAAGGTTTGCCGGAATGGGTGGTAACTTCAGGCTTCAAAAACCCGATAAAGATCCGCAGGTAATACAATATTGCCTTGACAGTATGCGCGTAGCCTGGGGAAGAGTAGAAATGCCCTGGCAACTGTGGCACCCCGACGAAGATACAGACCCAATAGAAGCCGCTGAAAACGGCAACCTGGATCCCCATGTACATGAATCGATGCTTATGGCCCAAAAACTGGCCAAACGGGGTATTCCTGTTATCGTAAGCGACTGGCAGGCACCTGAATGGGCCATTGTGGGAGAGCATGAAGACGCGTATCGTTACCGAGATCAGGGCATTTTCGGTTACCCTCTTGATCAGGATAAAATGGAAAAAATTTATCAATCCATTGGCGATTACCTGGTTTATATGAAACAGCATTATGGTGTTGAACCGGTTATGTTTTCATTCAATGAATCGGACCTGGGCATCGATGTCCGGCAAACTGCCGAGGAACATGCCGAGTTCATCAAAGGCTTCGGAGCCCATCTGGCTTCAAGGGATCTTGCCACCAAGTTACTCCTCGGGGACAATTCCGATGCCACTACCTTTGATTTCATTCTTCCTGCCATGAATGATCCCAAAACCCATAAGTATATCGGAGCCGTATCGTTCCATTCCTGGAGGGGGTGCAGCGACAAAAACCTGAAAAAATGGGCCGGCGCAGCCGATAAGCTTAATGTGCCCCTGATCATTGGCGAGGGCAGCACCGATGCGGCAGCCTGGAAATATCCCGAAATATTTTATGAGCAGTCGTTTGCAATGTATGAAATTAATTTGTATACCCGTATCTTAGAGATGTGCGAGCCCCTTTCCATACTGCAATGGCAATTAACGGCAGATTATTCCGTGATGAAGGGCATCGGAATATATGACACAAAAGGTCCGCTCCGTCCAACACAACGGTTCTGGAATCTCAAACAACTTGCTTCCACTCCCGAAGATGCCTTTTCACTGCCCGTCAATTGGGACGAAGAAGAACTGAATTGTGCTGCCTTCGGGAATATTGCCCGTGGAGAATATGCCGTGCACATCGTCAACAACGGAGCAGAACGGCAGGCTGCCATTAAGGGCCTGCCTGAGGAAGGATCCACATGGGAGGTTTTTATTACCAATCAGGATAAAGGAATGAAAAAAACGGGGGAAGTAACTGTTAACAAAGGTAGCGTTGAATTAAACCTTCCTCCTGTAACATTTGTCACTTTAATCAGCAAATAAGCATCAACCGATGAAAATATCACTTATAACGGTAAGACCCAGGCATAGTGCCTACGGATTATTCAGTATCGTGCCTTTGGGGCCGGTATACCTGGGTACGATATTAAAGGAAAAGGGGCATCAGGTTGTTGTTTATGATGAAGCCCGGTCTCATATTTTCGATGAAAAGAAAGGTGAGCTCCATCCCGATCTGTTGAACTCGGATTTTATAGGGCTATCCGTCATCTCGCCGGCAGCCGGGCGTGCGCTGCGATTGTTGGAAGCCGTTACAGCACACAATCCCGGAATAAGAACGGCAGCGGGAGGACCGCATATCCTGGGTATGGAGCAAGCAGAGGAATTTTCACGCTATGCCGATGTAGTGGTGCAAAAAGAAGCTGAAAACATCATTGCAGAGATGGTCAATGGAAATTTAAACGGAATTGTGGAAGGACCTCAGGTGAAAGACCTCGATCAATTGCCCGTGCCCGATTTAAACCTGGTGGATCATTCCCGCAAAAGCATACTCGACTTTTTTAAATTAACACCTGTTTCTACATCCCGGGGATGTCCGAGGAATTGTGAGTTTTGCAGTGTCAGCAACATTCACGGTAAAAGGGTAAGGCGACGCTCGCCCGAGCTGGTTATGCAGGAACTCAGGCAACGATTACAAGAGGGTTACAAACGCATCTTTTTCGTTGACGACAATTTTTCCGTTCAACCCTCCAAAAGAATGTCCCTCCTGGAGGCAATGATTGATGAAAGAGAGAAAGGCAGGTGGTTTGAAAGTATGATCATCCAGGATGAAGTACCCGCACTATTAAGGGGAGGCGATACTTATGTGGATATGCTGAGGAGAGCCGGGATTAAAACCGTAATGCTGGGGGTAGAAAGTTTTGATGACGAGAAGCTTAAAGCAATGCATAAAACACATAGCAAAACCGACTCGGAAAAAGCATTACGCCTGCTGCGCAAACACGGTCTGATCATTTATGCCTTCGGTATGGCCAAACCGGAAATTGATGATAAAAAAAGTATCAGGAATCAATTCAGGAAATTAAAAGAAGAAGGGGTCACTTACGCGGACATGACCATCGAAACCCCTATCCCGGGCACAGAATATTGGGAAAAATACAAAGACCGGTTAACGGCCTTACGTAACGGCTCACCCGACTGGGACCAATGGACCTTCCTGGCTCCTGTTATCCCTACCAAACATATGAGCCAGGAAGCCTTTCAGAAAGAAGTAAAAAGGAGCATGCAGCGTTTTTATTCCCCCTTGCGGGCATTGAAAGAAATTTTAAAAGGTAAGCTCCGCAAAGGGCTGACGATACTCTATGTATGGATTACTACAGGGAGAATGTACAGATGATGATATGGAAAATTCAGGTTTTATCCGGTAGCCTGACACAGGTAGAATCCATAAATTTGTCTATAAGCTAAGACCTCCAACCACTAAAAGCTTTGGCGTTATTTTACTATATCTCATTGTTCTTAACTTATATTATCTGAAGGCTCCTGCCTCTTGCCCCGATAAAGGGCAAATAGCGATAGAAATACTCTGTGGTTTGCAGTCAAAATAAAATACAATCATGTATATATTTGTCTATCGCGCGCTCTACGAGGCGCGGGGTGGAGCGGGTGCATCTTTTCTATCGCTATTGGCCCTCTACGAGGGCAAGACCGTATATCATGAGTTTGTAATTCCTTAGTACTGCTATCGCTATTGTCCCTCTGCAAGGGCATTCTGTAAGGTTCAGGTCTCAGAAAGTGAATGGCGTTAATTATCCACTAAAATATACCCGGCAATGCCTGGCAAACCTTTGACTCTTGTGAAAGCCTATCGTCCCGTTTTTCAGAGGGATAAGGGAGAATACGAAGTAAAGAAACAGAAGCAAGCCTTTAAAATAATTGGTATATCTGAGATTTTAAAGCAGGGAAACTTTTATGTACACTTTACTCACACGTTCTGAATCATCCTGGCCTCTTGCCCCGATAAGGGGCAAATAGCGATAGAACAGCCATACCCAAGCGATTTGGGCGCCTCGTAGAGCGCGCAACAGATTTTATTAGCTGACAATGGACAATGCATTATAT
>JAIPAF010000095.1 GCA_021740225.1 Bacteroidales bacterium
CATAGGCAATAATAAGACCGTTCACAACTGCCGGTACCATAAAATTAAGAGTTGATTCAGAGGAGTTGAGTCCGGATGAGTTGACAATTAGATGTGAATAGTTCACGTAGAATTAAAACATAGAAAGAAGAATGAAAATAACAAAAAATCTATGTGAAAACCTATATTTCCTATGTGCCTTATGTGGTTCAAAATCATTCTTCCTTTTTAAGTTAAGATAATGTAATAGAATTTGTCTATTTTAGACGATAAAAACCAAAAAACTATGCAATCAGAAAATTCCAACATGTCAAGACGCAGTTTCATTGCCACATCAGCAACGGCTCTTGCAGGCATTCTTCTTTCCAATGCGGCTCCGGGATATGCTTTTTCCCGGGGAATGCAAAGGAAGCAAAGAATCGCCCTGGTAGGAACCGGTATCCGGGGCATTACCTTTTGGGGAAGAAGGCTGGTAGAACAATACAGTGACATCCTTGAATTTGTAGGATTGTGTGATATCAATCCGGGACGGCTGGCATTCGGCAAGGAGTATATCGGCGCCGACTGCCCTACTTTTACCAATTTTGAAAAGATGATGGACGAGACGAAGCCCGATCTGCTGATCGTTACTACTGTAGACGCGACCCACGATTATTTTATCGTCAGGGGCATGGAAAAGGGCTCGGATGTGCTTACCGAGAAACCCATGACTACAGATGAATACAAGTGTCAGCGGATACTGGATACCGAACGTAAGACCGGGAAAAAACTGATCGTTGGGTTCAATTACCGGTATAGCCCCCATTTTACCAGGCTAAAAGAATTGCTGGCAGATCAGCGCGTTGGGAAGATGACTTCGGTGGATTTTCACTGGTACCTGAATACCTATCACGGGGCTTCTTATTTCCGCCGCTGGCATGGAGAAAGGCAAAGCAGCGGAACCCTTCTGGTACATAAGGCCACCCACCATTTCGATCTGCTGAATTGGTTTGTGGATTCCGAACCCTATGAAGTTTTTGCTCACGGTGAGCTGGAACATTACGGCATTAATAATTCCTTCCGGGGCAACAAATGCCGCACTTGCCCCCATACGGATAAATGCAAGTTTTATTGGGATATCACCCAAAACGATACCTACATGAAGTTGTATGTAGACAATGAGCACCATGACGGGTACATTCGCGACAACTGCCTGTGGCGGCATGAGATCGATATCTATGATAAGATGGCGGTCCAGATCAAATACGCCAACAAGGTCCAGATCAGTTACTCGTTGACCACCTATTCCCCTTATGAAGGCTGGCGTATTGCATTCAACGGCTTTGACGGTCGTATTGATTCCTGGCAGGACATACCCTGGAGGGCTGATGAGAGACTGAGCCAGGCCGAGCTGCATGAAGAGGAGATGTCACAGGAAGAAATACAAGAGGCTACCCAGTACCGGGAGATTATGGTGATGGACAATTTTGGTGATTACAAGCTGATTAAGGTTCCCCATGGCCGAGGTGGTCATGGAGGAGGGGATAGACGCCTACAAAACCGTATCTTTAAGGATCCCGATAAGCCGGATCCCTTAAATCACGCAGCCGGTTCGAGAGACGGGGCCATGTCCATCCTCATTGGCATTGCTGCCCGTAAGAGTATAGAAGAAGGGCGGCCGGTTAAAATTTCCGAACTGACCAGTCTGAAACCCCGGGTAAAACGCCCTGTTTCATGAAAAACTTTTTGCAGGATTGGTTTTATATAAATTTTGAGCATTTTGTGCAAGATGTTTGCCAAAATGTGCATTGTTTATTTAAAATACTCTTAAGATATTAGCCGTTAATAATTGTAGAATATACAATTATAACCATTTCATTACAAAACAGAAAGGAGGCGCCCATGAAAACCTAACCCGGAGCCCATTATGAATGCCTTTCAAAAATCAAAAAAATAACGGAAAAATGTTGCTATATACTCCGTTATTAAGTATGTGAAAAAGTAAAAATTCAACTAAAAAGCCTAAAATTTTATGAAAAAGAAAACCCATTTTCCACAGTTATGGATAGCCTTGTTGGTTTTTGGATGTTTTATATGCACTCCGCTATTTGTCAACGCGGATCCAGACTATCCTGAGAACGAAAATAAAGATGAACTCATTAATTTCCAGCAGGAAATTGAAGTAACCGGAACGGTAACGGACGCGGAAACCGGCGATCCTTTGCCGGGTGTTAATATTGTGGTGGAAGGCACTACCATTGGCACCACAACCGACATGAACGGCAGATATACAATTGAAGCTCCTGCCGATGCTACGCTGGTATTTTCATTTGTTGGCTACCAGGAGCAAACCGTTGAAATCAACAACCGGGAGGAGATTAATGTTGCCATGCAACAAGCTGTTACCGAACTGGAAGAAGTTGTGGCCGTCGGTTATGGGCGGCAGCAAAAGCAGGAGGTAGTTGGTTCGGTTACCTCTGTAAGTGGTGATAAGCTTGCCGAAACACCCAGCGCTGATGTGACCAATGCCATGGCCGGCCGATTAGCCGGTGTTACGGTTATGCAACCAAGCGGTGAACCCGGACAAAATGCGGCCAATATACGAATAAGGGGTCGTACAACATTAGGAGATGCTGATGATGGTGTAGTGGACCCACTAGTTGTGATCGACGGTGTACCCGGACGTTCGCTGAGTGAAGTGGATCCGGCTGATATCGAGGATATATCCGTATTGAAGGATGCTTCGGCTGCCATTTATGGCGCTCAGGCAGCAAATGGTGTAATCTTAGTTACCACCCGAAGGGGTGAAAGCGAAGAACCCAGATTGCGAATCGATTCCTATCAGGGTTTTATGACTCCCACCAAGATTCCGGATATAGCCAGTTCCGCAGAATATGCCACCATGCTCAGCGAATATCAAATGTATGAAGGTAGAGAGCGTCAATTTTCCAATGAGGACATTAAACTGTTCAGATCCGGAGAAGACCCTTGGGAACATCCCAATACCCGGTGGATGGAGGAACTGATCGCCGACTGGACTACTCGCAGCAAGCACAGCATGACGCTGGACGGGACCTTCAATGATATCAGTTATTATTTTTCATTAGGCCTGAGAAATGAAGAGGCCATTTACGAACAGGAATCCACAAGTTATACCCAGTATAATGCACGGGCCAAACTGGATGTTCCCGTTACGGACTGGATGAGTGTATCCTATGATTTTGCCGGTTTTCAAACCGAGCGCGTATATCCTACGAAAAGCGCCTGGGACATTTACGGACAGGCAACACGTTTGGTACCGACCATGCCTGCATTCTGGCCCAATGGAAAGCCCGGACCGGATATTGAATATGGCGACAACCCGGTGGTGACCTCAACTTTTGAAACCGGTCACGATAACGAAAAACACTACAAAACCCAGAATACATTGAGATTAAAGTTGAATCCACTGGAAAATCTGAATATTGAAGCCAGGTATGCTTATGACGTGGACAACCGTTACGACTGGTATTTCCAAAAGCCCTGGACTTTATATTTCCCCAACTGGGATACGGCAGAAGATACCGATGGAGACGGTTTCATCGAAACCATGGAACTTGATCCTCAAGAACGCGGCACCGAGGCACCCAATCAGACAGAGGAATATCATAGGGATTTACGGGAGCAGGCCAATATTGACATTAATTATGAGCGCGATTTTGGTGATCACCACATCAGTCTGTTCGGTTCTGTGGAACAGTTGAATGACGATGGGAATTACATTGCTGCTTACCGCAATTACTATATTTCCGACAAGGTACAGACACTGGATGCCGGTGGTGAAAAGGAGAAAGACAATTGGGGGAGTCGGTGGATCTATTCCCGCCGATCGTTTATAGGTCGAGCCAGCTATAATTACCAGGAAAAGTATCTGGCTGAATTTACGTTCCGCCGGGATGGTTCGCTGAAATATCCACCCGACAGTCGCTGGGGCAATTTCCCCTCAATGATGGTTGGATGGAGAGCCTCCGAAGAGGATTTCTGGCAGGAAAGCCTCCCCTTTATCAATTACTTCAAACTGAGAGCCAGTTACGGTAAAGTGGGGATGGACCCGGGTGACGCTTTCCAATACCTTAATCAATATACCATCGGTACGGGTATGACTTTTGGAGGTGGTAAAGAGGTTGAATCCACCGTTTATCAGGAAGGTGTTGCCAACCCGAATATTACCTGGGAGAAAGAAACTTCTTATAACGTGGGTTTTGAATCTCAGTTCCTGGACAACATGTTTAGTTTGGACTTGGACCTATTTTATAAAAAGCGTTCCGATATTCTCGCCTATAGAGATGCATCAGTTCCACAGTTTACCGGACTTTCCTTGCCTCAGGAAAATATAGCCGAAGTGGACAACCGCGGATTTGAAATTCAGGCCGGTTACAACGAGGAATTGGGTCAGGATTTCAGGTTCAGTTTAAGCGGAAATTTCAGCTACAACAAGAATGAAGTTGTTTACATGGACGAACCTGAGCGATCGGTACCCTGGCAGGAACGCGAAGGCAAACCTTACGGTGTAACTTTGATGTACAAAGCAGTCGGCGTTTTTGAAGACCGGGATGAAGTAGAAAATTCCGCCAGCTGGCCCGGTGCCAAACCAGGCGATGTCAAATTCAAGGATAAGGACGGAGATGGCGAGATCACTGCCGATGATCAGATTCTCCTGGAAAGAACCGAATCACCCCGTACCTTCTACGGTGTGACCTTGGATATGGCTTATAAGAATTGGAACCTATCCATGCTGGTTCAGGGACAGGGAACCTATTATCAGCAGCATACAACTGACGGACGCCGCGGGGAAGCCGGTAATTATTTCGGATGGAATTATGATGACAGGTGGACCCGGGGGGAACTGCCGGGAGTTGAGCCAAATAAAGATACCGATGTACCTAGAGCCTGGAACCGTGAAGACCAGTATTGGAACTTTTGGGTGAATAACAATACTTACTGGTGGGACAACATGGCGTATTGTCGTTTGAAGCAGGCCTCGCTTTCGTATAATCTTCCTGAATCGACAATTGGAGGTATAGGACTTACCAGCGCAAGGATTTTTGTAAGGGGCAATAACCTCTTTATGATTTATAGCGCTCAGGATAAGTTCGACCCGGAAGTAAGCGACCCCATGACTTATCCTCCGACAAGAACCATTGCCATGGGTGTAAATCTTACATTCTAAATTATATAAATTGTGAATCTAATAAAATCAATTAATATGAATCATATACAAAAGATATTGGGATATTTAACGGTGGGTGTGATGTTGTTTATGATACCGACATCATGCGAACAAGATCCCCTTGATCGGGAGTCCGTTAGCTCATTTACCGAAAAATCGGTTTTTGAGGATATTAACCTGACCAAATCGTACTTGGGCACATGCTACAACGATATGGGTGCCCCTGAAGGTTGGTGGGGAAACAATGTTTTGGGATTAACAGAAGATTTGCTGTCCTCAGCTACCGATGAATGCCTTTGTATTCACAGGCCCGGCCCTATAGTATTTGTGAAGGGAACCATGAGTCCCTCTCAATTGGGGCACTGGGGCTCTAATCGGTATGGTTGGCTTAACTGGAATTCTTTATACGATAATATAAAAAATGTCAACGTTTTGCTTGCCAACATTGATGATGTTCCCGCGGAAACTCAACAGGAGGAAGATTTAAAAGCACGTATGAAGGCTGAGGCCTATTTCATCCGGGCTTTCGACTATACGAATCTGCTTCGTACTTTTGGAGGGGTAATTTTGTTGGATGAACCCTTTGAACTCGGTGAAGAATTTTCGGATATAAAAAGATCTTCCATAGCAAAGACCAGGGATTTCATTCTTTCCGATATTGAAAAAGCCATTGCCGGATTGCCCCAAAAAGGTGGTATTGAGCAGGGTCGTGCAACACAAGGTGCTGCTGCTGCATTAAAGGTACGATTGCTGACCTTCTGTGCCAGTGATCTGGTCAATGGTGGCTATGCAGCCGACAATCCGCTTGTTTCCTTCCAGGAAGGTTCCCAGCAGCAACGATGGGAAGCAGCACAAACGGCTGCCAAAAACTTTATCGATGGAGAGTACGGTGACTATAGTCTGACCGGTACTACCGAGGATCCTCCGGAAGATATGACAAAGGAGCAAATCTGGGAATATGCCAACAAATTCCATAGCGTTTTTCTTCAGAAAGGTGCATGGAATGATGACATAATATGGGGTATTCAGTATCGTCAGGATAAAGGCAATTATGCCAGTCCAAACCAGTGGTTTGGTCCTAACGGTTACCACAACTGGGGCAACAACAATCCGACAGAACCATCTGTACGGGATTTTGAAATGGCAGACGGCAGTGAATTCGATTGGGATGCTCCAGCTTCTGTGGATAATGAGACCGTTCGGGAAGCAACAGCCTCCGAACTGGAAAGTAATCCCTATCTGGATCCGTACTATAGACGTGAGCCCCGTTTCTATGCTACCGTACTGTATCACGGCGCTCCGTGGCAGGAACGACCGGCCGAAGGGCCCGATACCGTACAAACCGGTTATTTTGTAGAAGCAGGTGCTGATCATACAAATGATGATGCCCTAACTGCCGGAATGGATACACGCCAGGGTGAGATTGAAGCTTGGAACGGCACCAAAACCGGCTATTATCTGAAAAAATTCCTCGATCCTGAAATTCAGGGGCAGTACAACAGTAACGAACAGACGTGGCCTGAATTCAGGTATGCCGAAATGTTGCTGGATTATGCCGAAGCCAGCATTGAAGTGGGAGACATTCAGGACGGCATTGAAGCCCTCAATAAGGTGAGAAATCGTGCAGGCCTGCCTGATAGATCAACAGGTGTTAGCCAGGACCAGGCCCGGGAATTCGTCCGTCACGAAAGAAAGGTTGAATTCTTCGGTGAGGGCAAACGTTGGTTTGACATCCGTCGCTGGATGATCGCCGAGGATGTGATCAATGATGTGCATAAGATAGACATTTATGAATGGGAAGACGGCAAAATGAGATGGGAATGGGCTCAAGACAAAATTCAGGATGATAGAGAATGGAAAGATGCCGCCTACTGGGTTCCCATTGCCATTGAAGAAATGAATCGTGCACCCCAGCTCACGCAGAATCCCAATTATTAATAAATAATTTTATTGTGTTAAACGAATGAAACCGGTCCCGGCCGTTGGGACCGGTTTTTTTATGTTAAAAAACAAAAATTTTTAGCCTATGAATCGTTTATTTTTGCTGTCAATTATCGGATTATTCCTGTGCAGCTTTTCCTTTGCCCAGCAAAACGACTGGGAAAATCCGGATGTACTGGAGAGGAACCAATTATCCCCTCATGTGCCGTTGGTTCCTTTTCAAGATTTGAGCCATGCGCTGGATAAGAATGAAAAATACTCTGTTTATTATACCTCCCTGAACGGTACCTGGAAATTCAACTGGTCGCAAACACCCGGTGAAGCCCCGGAAGGGTTTTATGAAAATGATTTTGATGTAAGCGGCTGGGATGCATTGGAGGTTCCATCCAACTGGCAGATGAAAGGCTATGGCAAGGCCATGTACGTGGGTTGGGGCAATCCCCCTGCATTTGAAAATTACACCCCGCCCGATGTACCGGATGATTACAACCCGGTAGGCTGCTATGTAAAAAATTTCACTGTACCTGATAATTGGGTCGATCGCCCTGTATACCTCCATTTTGAAAGCGTTAAGTCAGCGTTCTATGTATGGATCAACGGAGAAATGGTGGGATACAACCAGGGTTCCATGACCCCTGCTGAATTTGATATAACGGAATATTTAAAGGAAGGGGAAAATTCAATCGCTGTGAAGGTATTTCGGTATTCCGACGGCACATATCTGGAAGATCAGGATATGCAAAGACTGAGCGGCATCTACCGGGATGTGTATCTATATTCGC
>JAIPAF010000096.1 GCA_021740225.1 Bacteroidales bacterium
TTTCATTTAATGCAGTATCTTCATATACCTTCAAAAGCTCTTGTATATCTTCCTCTATCACACCTGATGATAGGCGGCTGGCTCTTTCACCTTCAATCTGTGAGTTTTGTAATCCCGTCAGTTTCTCATAGGCCGGATTGGCCTTGATTATTTCAAAATCAACGGCCTGGCCATTGGTATCACAAATAAGTTTATGATGAACAAATGCCGTATTGGTACGGTTGAAAATGATTTGAGAGAGATCCGTATCCATGCAAAAATAGGCTGTCTAACAAATAGCTAAGCAAAACAAAGGTAAAATTTAATTCTTCTCAAGGAAAAAATCAATAGGATTAGAGTAAAATAATCGTTAAATTCATAAAATTACAAGCCCAATTCCCATACTTCGGGTTAATTTTATTGAGTATTTTCTTTCGTTTCTTCCAGGGCTTCTTTTAAAGAAACATCTGTGGCGTAAAATTTCTCCCATTTTTCTTTCGGATCGGGAGGAGTCGATAATGAAACAATAATCAGCACCAGAATAGAACATGTTGCAGCGGGCAATATTATGTATTCTTCAGTTATCAGCGGTTCACCGGTAAAATGGACAAGAATGGAGTTGGTGATGGTGATAAGCAGGGTCACGCCCATGCCGGTTGCGATAGAGGCAATACCGCCGGGTACTGTAACGCGTCGCCAGAGGAAAGTGGCAAGCAGTGCAGGTGTCAACCCGGCGCCTATCATGGTGTAGGCTGTAAGGGCCATAGCCAATATGGTTTCAAACTGGGTTAACAATAAATAAGCAAGCAAACCCAATAGCAATATTATAATCCGCTGAAAAGTGACCAGAAACTTCATACTGGCATTCGGGTTGATAAAGCGCTGATAAATATCTCTGGTTACATTGCTCGAAGGGGTAAGCAAAAAGCTGTTTCCGGTAGATACAATAATAGCCATAGAAGCGCACAACAAAAGCAATCCGCCAATTAACGGGAGACCGACCTCTACACTGTAACGCGCGGTATGCAGGATGATTCGTTCGGATTCTCCCTCAGATAGAAATAAATCAGAAGACTCAGGCAGGGCATTGAAATGACTGAAAGCAAAGATGGCCAGAGATGCCAGGGCGGTTTCAACGATGATGGTGCCGACTACCCAACCGACAACAGCTTTTTTGGCTGCTTTTTCATTCCTGGCAGAGAAAAACCGGGAATAAATATTGGAATCACCAAGTAACAAGAAAAAGGGAGGGAGGAATATTCCCATGGCCCAGAAAAAGTTGTTATCGCCAAACAACTGAAAATGTGAAGAATCAAGTGTGGCTACCAGGTGTTCGGCTCCACCTATGTTAATGAATACTACAGGCACAGCAATTATAACGGCCAGGGTAATCAATGCACCATTTATGATGTCTACCGCAACGATGGACATCATACCGGCAAAAGCAGTAAATATAATCATAAAGCCGGCGGTAAGCAATACCCCCTGCCACTCAGGGATCCCAGCTACCAAATCTAAAACGAATCCGCCGGCGCGAAACTGATAGCCGGCAATGGTGGTATAGGCAATAATGATGACAATGGTACCCAGGATGCGTGCCCACTTGTTATAGCGAAGCTCCAAAATGTCGGGTAACGTGTACTTGGCGATATGTCGTACTTTTGCTGCCAAAAATATGATGATGGCTATAGCAATCCAGGCACCCGCCGCCATCCATAATGCACCAAATCCTACACGCGCAGCAAGGCCAGCACCGGCCAATAAACTTCCCGAACCTATCCAGGTACAAAGCAATGTGCCAACAAGCCGCAAGCTGGATACCTTACGACCCGCCACCATAAAATCCTCTTGTCCCTTAACCAGAAAACTTTTTGTAAATGAAATGGTCATCAGAACCACCAAATAACCAATAGCCACCCAGAAAAAAGTCATAGAACAGGTCATTTTATATTACAACAACTTCCAAAATTCAGAAATCTCTTTTTCAAATACAATTCCCAAACACCGAATATATTCATTCCTGCTGAGACGGGGTGTTTATGAAGGCATCCTCATATCCCTCTTTGATCAGCACCCTTCTGCATTCCCGGGCCTTTGGTTTTTCCTTAAAAGGGCCCAATTTAATTCTGTAAAGATTATCCTCCCTTGTGATTTCTATTTGGTAGGCAAACTTTCTGGAGAGTTCTTTTGCCCTTACGTGGGCATAATCCTGATTATGGAATGCCCCGGCCTGTACATAATAAGTGGTATCCTCCCGCGTTACCTCTTCCTCTTTATTCCCGGCTTCCTGATCTCCGGAAGCTTTTTCAGTACTGCTGCATCCCAGGAATATGAATAAAGATAATATTGTGAGCAACAATACATTTCCTAAATTGAATCGTTTCTTCATAACAGTCGATTTTTTTTACTTACAATGTTAATAATTATCTTCTTACAATGCTATGATGGATTGAATATTTTACTGGTAAAATTTACAGAAAATTTACCCCTGCCTATACAAGGAAAGTTAGATAAATAAAAAAGTTAACTGATCAGCACTTCAATGATTTTTTATTACATTTGGAATGAGATTAAAACAAAAAAATTTCCCGAATTATTAACCCTGAAAAATCTGAAAAAACAAATTCGTGGGAAATGCGAAAACCTCACAAGATAAACTGGATTTTCTTGCAAAAAGGGTTTCCAATCAGGATTAAAACACCGGCTACTTAAGAAGGAACCGAATCCGCTGTAACAATTCAAAAAAGGCCGTCATCACTTCTGTATTCTTGGATGACGGCCTTAATATTTTTTTGTTCAAAATGCTTCATTCCAGTCAAAGGGCTTCTATTGGCCAAACGCCTTTTGCAATCGCTTTATACTCTTAGGCACAGCTGTTTGAGCATCTTCTTTCCCTTCAAATTCGAGCGTTACATAACCGTTATAATTGACTTTCTCCAATATTTTGGCGATCCGGCGGTAATCCAGATCCAGGCTATACCACTCTCCCCCTCCATAGTATGTTTTTGCTGAGACCAACATGGTCTTCGGGGCTATCTGTTCCAATTCGTCATAAGGATCTTCAAGGAAATTGCCCGTATCCATAAGAATACCCAACCACGGAGAATCCACGGAATTGACAATTCGCAGCAAACCCTCTGGAGTAGAAGAAATGCCCCAATGGTTTTCCAGGGCCATCACTACGCCATATTCCCTGGCCGTGGGGATACATTCCTTGGTAGATTCAATGCACCATTTAAAGGCATCATCCTCATCATAACCCTCTATGGGTGGTTCCTGTCCCTTTAGCTCCATCAGCCGGTCAAATGACTCCACAGTACCCCATCTTCCCGAATTTAAGCGAATAGCCGGTATTCCCATCTGATAGGCCAATTTGATGCAATGTTTGGTGTGCTCAATGGCTTTTTTCCGCTTTTCGGGGTCGGGATCAACAAAGTCCTGGTGTATGGATAAATTGATCAGATCCACCCCGTCCAGCCAGGCATACCGCTTGAGCTTGTTCAAATAGGCATTGTCTTCACTTTCCATCTGCCGGTGCAATACGTCGACTCCTCCTATTCCAAGCTTGGCTGCCGCATCGATGGCCACCTCAATGGGTACCTTCTGATCTGTAAAATGCCAGAAAGAGTAGGAAGAAATGGCAAACTTTACAGGTTTGCCGGATTGCTTCACGGCAAACCGGTTCCGCTCATTTCCCGGAGCAGAAAACGCGCTACCGGCAATTAAACTGCCGCCCAAACCCACTGAAGATCCTACAAAGAAGGATTTCTTCAGAAAATTACGTCTTGAAATATTTTTCAGTGATTTCATAATAAATAGAATTTATTGATTTGTTTCTTCTTTCAGGAAAGGAAAATATTGGTAAAGCTGATCTTCGCTATACCGGCCTCCATATGGTGCTTTGTTGAAAGCTTCAGCATACTTGATATTTTGGGCCTTTTCCCTGCCATAGATCTCAATCAAAACATCCCGGAAGCGGTTGGCCGCATCTATCCAACTTCCGGAACGTTGTTCCTTCAGCCACTTCTTTTTGGCTTCTTCTCCTTCAGGCACCTTGTCCTCATAATCTCCCATCCAGGGCAACCACTCATACATCTGAGATTTGTGGCAATGATACATCTCTACCTTTTTATCTACTACCTCGTCAATGCCTATCACCACATCCGCCTTTTCGCCTTCCGAAAGGTAAAATACCACAGGATTGGACTTCATGGGCGGCACCTCAGGAGTAACTTTGGGGACCATCACCATATAAGTGGCATCCCGTACAAGAATACTTGTATAGCGATGATCGGGATGATAGTCGTTCGGGGCATGGGTGAAAATGATATCCGGGTTGAACCGGCGGATACAACGGATGATTTCCAGGCGGTTTTCAAGACTTGGAACCAGTTCACCATCGTGATTATCCAGAACGATGTATTCAGCCCCTATCACATTACCCGAACACATGGCTTCCTGCCTTCTTCGTATTGACAGGGCATCTTCACTGAGGGTTTGATGACCCTTATCCCCGTTGGTAACCGATACAAGCTGTACTTTGGCTCCATGCCGGATATACTTAGCCGCTATACCCCCGGCAGATTCCGGATCATCCGGATGAGCACCGATAACCATTACCCTGAGCTGTTCCTGATCGTTAGATCGTTGTTTTTCATCATTTTGCTCCCCGAAACTGTATAAGGGAACAAATAAGAACAATAAAATTCCCAGAATCACACTTTTTTTCATCATGTTGCTTTTTTGTTTTATAAATAAATTGATGGACCAATGTACAAAAATTTTCGGGGCAAAAACGGTCATGGAAACTTTCCCGGTCTGCTTTATTCCTTTTTCCCTTGATGAAAAAAAGTAAAAAAGGAAAACACATAAAGCTAAGCTACTTTAATCTGAACATGGCACTTATCATAAGGTTAAGAGAAATTTGTTTGCAGCTAAAGCTGCTGTAAATATAATTCGGGCCAAAATAATCCAACACATTTATCTTTAATATTTATTAATTTTATGACCTTCCAAACATAGGCAGTGGATACAAAATTTACATCTTATTTGCCCTGAAAATCTGATTTTCAGTGTTACTTTCAACCTCTACAATGAATCAAACGATATGACGTTAAACTTGAAAAAAACGACAATCCTTTTATTTGTTGGTATGGTATTTTGCTTTTCATGTAGCACAGTAAAAAAAGCAACAGAAAAAAACATAAAACAAAAGATTCAGGAGATCAAAAATGAATTTATTCCCGATACGCGGGTAAAAATTTTTGAGGTAGAAGTAGCATCCCGAAAAGGCAAACTCTATCTTGAAGGGGCCACTTCTTCCAAAGAAGCCTATGAAAAAATTGAAGAAACAACAGAATCTTCAACCGGGAAAAACCTGACCAACCGGGTCAAGCTTCTTCCGGATGACAACCTGGAATCCGTCCATGGTATTATCAACCTTTCCGTTGGAAATATACGTTCAAAGCCAAACCATGCCTCAACCCTGATAACCCAGGCACTAATGGGTACCCCTGTAAAAATCTATGAAAAAGATGGCTGGTGGTACCGTATCCAAACACCCGACCGCTATATCGGATGGATAGATGCCTCAGGTATCCGGGTAGTGAGTAAAACAAAACTAAAAAACTGGAAACAATCCGGAAAAATTATTTTTACCGGGCATTACGGCTCTGTTTATAAGACCAAAAGCAGGGATGCCTCCCCTGTTTCAGATGTGGTAATGGGAGATATACTCAAACTGGAAAAAAATTCGAACCACTGGTATGGAGTAAGTTTTCCTGACGGCCGATCGGGTTACCTGATGAAGCGTAAAGCCATGACCATCTCGGAATGGGAAGATCAAACCGAAGTCACCGGAGAGAGCATTGCAGATCTGGCCCGGTCTTTTATGGGAATCCCCTATTTATGGGGCGGAACTTCAATCAAAGGATTGGATTGCAGCGGGTTTGTCAAAACCGTGTATTTCATGCACGGCATCATTTTGCAGAGAGACGCTTCCCAGCAAACCAAACATGGGGAACTCATCCCCGTAAAAGACAATTACGAAGCGTTAAAACCCGGTGACCTTTTATTTTTCGGGGAGAACAGGGTAACCCATGTTGGTATATACATTGGTGATCATCAGTTCATCCATTCTTCCGGGCTGGTTAAAATCAATAGTTTAAATGAAAATGATCCCAACTATAATGAAGCCAGGGCCAATTCACTTATCCGGGTGAGGAGAATCGTCAATTCACTCGGAGAAAAAGGCATTTCACTGTTTAAGGAAAACCCGTATTATCAATAAAAGAATAAAGCGATGACACACAATCGAAGGGACTTTTTAAAGAAAGCCGGACTATTGGCAGCCTCAGGCTTTGTTTTTACCGGAACGGACGGCTTTAACCAACCGGGAAACACTATTTCAAATAACCATAAAGGTTCGAAAAAAATGGAATTGACTTACCAGGAATACGAATTACAGCTTAAACATGTCTTCACCATTGCCAAAAATTCCCGGACCACTACCCCGGATATGCAGGTTCGGATCCATTACAACGGTTATACGGGCTATGGTGAAGCGGCCATGCCACCTTATTATCCGGAAAATCCGGAATCCGCAAAAAAATTCTATGAACAGTTGGATCTGGCTCAATTCAAGGATCCTTTTGAAATGGAAAAGATTCTGGATTATGTAGACCATGTGGCTCCCGGCAACAACTTTGCCAAGGCTTCCATTGATATCGCCCTGCATGATCTGGTGGGAAAATTAATGGGATATCCCTGGTACCAAATATGGGGCTATGACAAAACCAAAACTCCGTCAACTTCCTTTACCATTGGCATCGACGAGCCCAAAACGGTAAAAAAGAAAACCCGGGAGGCGGATCGCTTTAATGTACTCAAGGTAAAACTGGGCGGCGGAAATGATAAGGAAATGATCCACTCGGTCAGGTCAGTGGCTCCGGAAAAACCCCTTTACGTGGATGTCAACGGTGGGTGGAAAGATAAGCACGAGGCCCTTGACATGATCCACTGGCTTAAAGAAAAGGGAATTGTTTTTGTGGAACAGCCCATGCCCAAAGATCAAACGGATGACATAGCCTGGCTTACTGAAAACAGTCCTCTGCCTACCATTGCAGATGAATCCATTCAGAGGATCTCTTCTGTAATGGATGCCTACAAGGTTTATGACGGTATCAACATCAAATTGATGAAATGTACCGGAATGAGAGAAGCCCATAAAATGCTCAATCTTGCGCGAAGTTTGGGAATGAAAGTTTTGATGGGCTGCATGGTGGCCTCTTCCTGCTCGGTAACCGCTGCGGCTCAATTGTCGCCTGCTATTGACTGGGCCGATCTGGACGGGAATCTTCTGATCAGCAATGATCCCTATGAAGGGGTAAAGGTAGTGGACGGAAAGTTGATATTGCCCGAGCGGCCTGGTATTGGAATCAGGAAAATCAGGGATTAAGAACTATGGCATGGATGGCCATCAGCCGGGTCGTTTTTTCATCACCACATCGGTTCGGTTCTCATATTTTTTGGTGCCGGCCGGTTCATAGCCGAAAGATTCATATAGTCTTCGGGCCGGCTCGTTCCATCCTGCCGAATTGGTTTGCACCGTATATACAAGATCTCCCTGAAGATATTTAAAACGGGAACTGTGCTGAAAAAACGTCTTCAGCAATTCCCTGGCAATGCCTTGGCCGCGATATTCACGGTCAACAGCCAGTTCACTGATATATAAACTGTTTTCCCGATAGCTAGGATGCTCTTCTGCCTGCCGTTCATAGGCAATCAGC
>JAIPAF010000097.1 GCA_021740225.1 Bacteroidales bacterium
AAATCCCGGCTTTGGCATGTCCAAAGCCGGGATTTATTTATTACATGTTCAATTATTCCAAACCCTTATACTAATATCCCGGGTTCTGATCCAGGTTCGGGTTGGCATTCCTTTGCTGCGACGGAATGGGGAACAAACGCACGTAATCCTGATTGACAACCTTCTTTTGTATGTTTTCCACATCGGAATCTTCATAGAAAGGCTTGGTGAATTCTCCAAAGCGAATCAGGTCGTTGCGTCTCCACATTTCCGTGGCAAATTCATGGCCACGTTCAGCCAGCAGGGTATCCAGGGTCAGTTCGTTCATATCGAGCGGTTCCATGCCTGCTCTGGTATGTACTTTATTGACCAGCTGAAGCGCTTCACCTGTAGGCTCTCCGCCATTCTTCCTCATCAGCGCCTCTGCTTTCATCAGCAGCACGTCGGCATAGCGGAACAGTACCAGATCGCCCTCGGTATTTCCGTTTTCATAATTCGTATAGTCATACTTGTTTATTCTTAGCCCTTCATTTTCCCAGGCATTTTCAATGTTATGCACTTCATTTATAAATTCCAGAGGTTCACCGGCCAGACGAACAGTAGCTTCCAGTGTATCACCCTCTGTATTGGTTTGATAACCGCTCAGCCACATATCCTCGCGGATATCATTCTCACTGTAGGAATCAATGAACGAAGGAACTGCACATACTCCATTCCAGGGTCCGCCCATGAAACCTTCAAAGCTTTTATTATTCTGGTAGTGTAATGAAGCATAAGCTAATGAATAACCGCCCCAGTTGCTGTATTTGGGATCAAGAGGAGCTACAAATATGTTTTCGGAGGAATTTTCATTGTCTGTGGCAAAATTGGCAAAGTAATCCTCTTCAAGAGAATATTTACCAGAATTGATTACAGAATCACAGGCTGCAATGGTTTTATCCCACATGGTTGTACCGTTAATGCCTGTTGCATTTCCGGTATACACCGGAGCATTCAAGTATAGCTTGGCCAACAATGTGAAAGCGCCCCATTTGTTGAGCCGTCCGTAGGTCCTTGAAGTAACCTCTCCACTCATATTTGGAATGGCCTCCTCCAAATCGCTGACGAGAAAGTTGAAGACTTCTTCTCTGGAACTGTTGTCAGGAGCATAATTTTCAGGTACATCGTGTTTTTTTACTATGGGTATGTTACCAAACATGTCCAGTCCCCAGAAATAGTAGAAGGCGCGAAGCGCATTTAGCTCATTTACCATTTTTTGAGCCGTTTCGCTAGGATTTTCCAACTGTTCGATCTGGTACTTAATGCGGTTACAGGTACTCACGCCACCGTAAACCCAACTCCAGCTGGTATTGAATTTTGCTTCTGTCAGGTTCCAGTTATGCCAGTGGGGACGAAGGTGTGCACCACCGTCATACCAGTGCTTCCCTCTTGTAGGGATCATAATTTGATCAGTGGGTATTTCCTGAGCGCCCCATACGCCCCAGTGAGCTGCAAAATCATAGGGTATTTCCGCATAGGCCGGACCTATGGAAGAAATAACTTGTCTTTCAGTTTTATAAAACTGCTCCTGGGTAAGTTCATCGTAGGGTTCCTGTTCCAATTCGGTACAGGATGCCAGCATAATGATACCACCCAATAAGATTACTAATATATGTCTCATAATGCTTATTTTTATATTGTTTACAATCGATTATTTAAAATTTAGCCTCTATACCCAGGGTCCATGTTCTGACACTGGGATAATCATAACGGCCGCTTATACCTGGGGTCAGGCCTCCGATGGATACCTCCGGGTCGTTTACCTCTGACTGGGTGATAACGAAGGCGTTTCTTACAGAACCATATACCCGTAAGCTCTTAACCAATTCGTTGTTTTCAAACGGGACATTATAACCCAAGGAAATGTTGTCGATCTTAACCCAATCGCCGTTTTCCAGGTAATAATCGGAATACTTGGGCTCCTCCCACAGCTTATCGTTGTAATCGGCCAGTATGTTTTTGGGCAACAGTTTCCTGTTTTCATAGTACAGTTCTTTGGCATTGAGGATCTCATGACCGAACTGTCCTCTGGCCATAACGGAAAACTGCCAGTTTTTATAGTTTAATGTCGTGTTCAGATTGACATAATAATCGGGAATGCCATTGCCGATCACTTTTTTATCGTCTTCATCCACATCGCCATCCTCGTCCAGGTCTTTAAACTGCCACTGGCCGTCTTCGCCAATGCCTTCGAATACCCAGCCATGGAAGTTACCCATGTCCATGCCTTCGCCGTAACGATGGGTCCAGGTTTGGACACCGGGAGCACTCAGCCAGCCGGCATTGTGCCAGTCGAGTTTATAGCGTTCGTTGGACAAAGATACCAGCTCCTGCGTACGATAGTTAAAACTGAAATTCAGGTTCCATTGCAGGTTTTCCTGCTGAACGGGAACGGTGTTGAAAGTAAACTCGATACCCTGGTTTTCCATGGTACCGACGTTGGCAAAGGTGGTTCCGTAAAGGTTTGGCGGAACAGGAACATCATAGTCGTGCAGGAGGTCTTCGGTTCTTCTTGTATACAAGTCGATGTTACCTCCTAAACGGCCGTCAAGCACTTCCCAGTCGATACCGATGTCGTATTCGTGTTTGGTTTCCCACTTCAGGTTGGGGTTCGGGTTACTGACCGGACCGTAGGTTTGTCTGTACTCACCGTTGTAGTAAAAATATCCGCCCGGTGCCAGTCTAACCAGCGGGATGTAATTGCCAATATCCTGGTTACCTGTTTTTCCGTAGCCGGCCCTCAGTTTGAGAAAATCCAGCCATTCGAGGCCTTCGGCGAAACTTTCGTTGGTAACTGTCCAACCTACCGATACGGCGGGGAAAGTACCCCATTTGTTCTCTTCACCGAATTTGGAGGAACCTTCACGTCTTACGCTGGCCGAGAGATAATACTTGTCGTTCCAGTCATAAATACCTCTGGCAAAAAAGCCGACAAGCTTGCTATCCCACTTCCAGCTATCCATATCTGCTTTACCTTCTTCCAGGTAAGTTCCGGCACCCAGGTTGTTATATTGGAATTCGTCGCTGATGAAGTTGGTGTTGTTGGCCCAGAATCCATCACCAACGAACTTCTGATAGGAATAACCACCGATAACATTGATGCTGTGGTTCCCTATGTCTTTATCCCAGTCGATGGTAGATTCCAGCGTACGGGTTACATCCCGGTCGGCGCTCCTTTGGGCATTACCGTAAGTACCTGCCTGTTGTTGATTATAGGAGTCGATGGGCTGATAGTATCCGTCCATCCCCCTTTCGATGTCATAGCCTATCTGGGTTTTAAAGGTCCATGCATCGTTAGGCATGAACTGGCCGGTAAACCGGGTGTAGTAGCGGCTGCTCCGATCTTTGTCAGTTCTTTGAGAAAGGACGCCAACGGGGTTTTCGTATTCCCAGCCACCCCAGTTCTGATAAAGACCCTGTTCGGGGTCGCCTTCAAAATAAAGCGGGGCAGTGGGATTGTATCCCATGGCCTGTCGATAGGCATAACTATCGGTAGGTTTTGCCTGAATTTCATAAGTACCGAGTTGCGCCTTGAACATCAGCATATCATTGAGCGCCCTTTGGGTTAGGTTCAGGTTCACTTTATATTCTTCCCGGCCGGTATTGATGAACATACCATCATGCTTCATATGGGATCCGGAAAGCCTGTAGGTTGTTGTTTCACCTCCGCCACGGATGGCTAAGGTTTGGTTGTAGTTAACGGGAAAATCCCGTTGTACCTCATCAAACCAGTCGGTGCTGTATCCCTGGTCGATCATGGCTGCAGCCTGATCGGGATGTTCACTCTGCAGGTCCTGCTTGAGTTGACGGAATCCTTCGGCGGAAAGTACTTCAGTTTCCCTTAGAACCGTTTCGGTAAACATTTTACTGGAATAGGTGATGTGAAAATCTTGCTGCTCACCTTCCTGACCGGTTTTGGTTTCCACCAGGATTACACCGTTGGTGCCGCGGGTACCATACATGGCAGCGGCGGAAGCGCCTTTCAGTACGTCGATGGAGTTGATGTCTTCCGGATTTAAAGCATCCAGGCTGCCACCCGGAACACCGTCGACAACGATCAGAGGCTCCTGACCGGCGCTTACACTGGAAGTACCGCGAAGGCGGATTTCAAAATCCTGGTTGGGATTACCGCCGCCGGTCCGGGTAATGGTCAAACCGGCCACTTTACCCTGCAGAACCCTGGTAAGGTCAGTAGAGGCGGCGGGGTCTATGTTCATCTCATCGGCACTTACAGAGGAAACAGAACTGGTTACTTCCTCGCGCTGTACCTGCCCGTATCCGATGGCAACGACCTCTTTCATCTTCACAGCGCCCTGCTGCATGGTGATATTGATCTCTTCCCTGCCGCCTACATCTATAGATTGCTCCTGGTATCCTACAAAGGAAAATACCAGCGTGGCATCGGCAGGCACTTCAATGGAGTAGTTGCCGTCCATGTCCGTTGTCGTACCGGTAGTTGTGCCTTCAACAACTATATTCACACCGGGCAGGGGATTGCCCTGATTGTCAGTAACACTACCGGTAACAGTTACCTGTTGCTGCTCCGGGGCAGCTTCATCAGACATTTCTACCGCATCTCCTTCATTTGCTGAAGCGTTTAAGTTTGCAGTTAATGCCTGATTTCCAAATGTCTGAAAGCCAAAAAACATGAAAATGACAACCACAAGTTGCATCTTCATCAATGGCGAACATTGTTTCAGGTTTTTTCTAAGATTTTGGGGTTTTTTCATAACCTTTTCTCTTTTAAAGTTTACAATTGTTTGTTTAATGAATACTCCTTCCATAAAATTACTTTTTCAACCTTTTTAATGAAGTTAAAATTTTTAGTTTGAGCTTTTTGCTTTGTTACATAGGCATAGGGTTTTTGGGTTATATTTTTTGAGATATTAAGTTTCGAAGCAATGAAGCCAAACAGTTTGCCTTATTTTGTGGTAGGACTGTTGTATGATTGTTGACCCATTCTTCATGCAGACCGAATGGAACGGGATGGATAATGTCTTCTTGAAAGGGAAATACAAATGCCATTTCTCCGGTATCCTCTCCGGAAAAATGGCCAAGGTGGGTTTGAATAATTCTGTCTATGTTGTTATTTCTTTGATACAACAACATGGATTGTAATCCTTCCTTTTGTTAAGGGCTACAAATATAATTGGTTTTTCTGTGCTAACAAAATTTAAGAGATATTAAATGGATTTTGAATATATGCGTCCTGTTTAAAAATTCAGATTATGGCCATTCAGCCTTAGCGGCTCTTATATTTTTCTTGTAACCAATAAAGTACATTTAATGCATTTGGCAATAATAGCCGCTTAGCCTTTTTAGACCGGTCTCATATATACATTAGAAAATATTTATCAATTTTTTTGGAATAACTAGTACTTTTTCTTTCCGCTGCTGACTTTAGTAGTGGTATAAATGTCTTCACATCATCAGGAATGAGATGAATTCATGGTCCGCTAAAGATAGCCGGGTAAATATATTGTTGGGGACAGCAGCAAAAAACCTTATTCTATCTTTTATCTTCTTCCTCTTCTTCCTCTTCCAGTTCCTCTTCAAAATCTTCCTTATCCTCATCGATCCGCTCGCGTTGTTCTTCGGTCAGTCCCCTTTTTTCTTGGGTTTTGCAGCTATAAAAGCCGACACCGAGCAATGCAGCAAGAAGCAGTATGGTTAAGATCTTTTTCATAGCGTTTATGTTTTTTATTTTTTTAATCGACAAAAATTATGCCTGAGCTATTGTCGACTGTTGGTAACTCATTTGCTTTTTTCTATATACCGAATAGGCTTTTTCTTCTTCTTTTCCGCATCATGAAAATTAAACCGAATGCGAGAATAATCGTACAGGGGAATGCAGAGCCCACACCCAGGGGAGCAATTGCCAGAAGGAAAATCACGCCCCCTGTGAGACCCAGGTAGTACCAGAACCCCCTGGACCAGATTAAGGCGCCCACAAGAATTTGTCCCACGGCAATCAGCGTCACGTACACAGCCGGTTGCTTACTGAAGGGACCGTATATGATCTCCTGGTATCGTTCGATGGCAGCCGGCCCGAAAGAATCGACGTAGATACCGGGTGCGTTGTAAACCGTTATCAGATTGACAATGCCGGCTGCAATGAAGATGAGTCCCCAAATGAACCTCATAAAACGCGGGAAATTATAGGAGGAAAGCATGACCACCACAGCTACCAGATTGGCAAGAATTATGGGCAACATGTACTGCTCGTAAGTCATAATCTTTATTTTAAATTTTTAAGCAATATAAGCAATTTTGTGGAATTTAATATACTTCGTGTCCATATTGAAAATTTTTGAATAAATCGTATGGAATGTCAACATCTTTATTTCATCTGGTGATGTTCCCACAATTTTTATATTTTTGAGATTAAAAGCATCAAAACGCAACACATGATTATTGAATCCAGAGCCTTTGCCCGGGCAGGACTTCTAGGAAATCCATCAGACGGATATTTTGGTAAAACCATATCCATTATCATAAGAAATTTCGGTGCCAATGTCACCCTTTATGAAAGCCCCGAACTGGTTATTCAGGAGCAGGAAGTGGATACCAATCAGTTTCGCAATATCCACCAGTTGATAGATAGTGTAAGGGCTACCGGTTATTATGGGGGAACACGCCTGATCAAAGCTTCCATAAAAAAATTTGGAGAATATTGCGAGGACCAAGGTATTAAGTTGAACAGCAAAAATTTCACCATTCGCTATCAAACTTCTATTCCCCGTCAGGTTGGGCTTGCCGGATCCAGTGCTATTGTCACCGCCACTATGAAAGCGCTCATGCGTTTTTACCAGGTGGATATACCTCAGACTGTACTGCCCGGACTGATTCTCTCCGTAGAGGTGGATGAGCTGGGGATCAACGCCGGGCTTCAGGACAGGGTGATTCAGGTTTATGAGGGCTGTGTATTCATGGATTTTGATAAGGAGTATTTTGACCAACACGGCCATGGATATTATGAACCCCTTGATCACAAGCTTCTGCCTAACTTATACCTGGCTTATAAAACAGACCTGAGCAAGGTGTCGGGCAAGGTATTCAACAATGTTAAGGAACGATACCATCAGGGAGACCGCGAAGTGATTGACACGCTCAGTGAAATTGCCGAACTGGCAGAAGAAGGGAAGAAGGCACTCGCAGACCGCGATTATAAAACCCTGAATCAGTTTATGGATAAAAACTTTGATCTGCGAAACAAGATCATGAATATATCTGAGACCAACAAGGAGATGGTAAGAGTTGCCCGGGAATGCGGAGCTTCTGCAAAATTTTCAGGCTCGGGCGGAGCCATCATAGGGATGTACGAGGACGATGAAATGCTGCGTCGCTTGATGGTCCACCTGAAAAAGATCAATGCAAGAGTTGTTAAACCCTTTATAATATAAACCTATGATCAAAAAAGCTGTTATTCCTGCTGCAGGTTTTGGTACGCGCTTTCTTCCCGCAACCAAAGCACAACCCAAAGAAATGCTTCCTATAATCGATACGCCGACCATTCAATATGTAGTCCAGGAATGCGTGGATTCCGGAATTGAAGATATACTGATCGTTTCGGGTAAAGGCAAACGTACCATTGAAGACCATTTTGACCGCAATTTTATG
>JAIPAF010000098.1 GCA_021740225.1 Bacteroidales bacterium
ACTATTTACCTTGAAATCAATATAATATAATTAAATTAACAATCAGCAGGTTAAATATATTGTGCTGGCTATCTGTGATCTAAAAACAGTGAAATTTTTTATTAATAAAGGAATTTGGCAGGAATATTTTCAACTTGGGTTAAGCGAACGCCGGGAAAAAATGATAAAACACCTTAGAAAAACACTGGAAATGACAATCACAGGAGAAATACCTTTTAATGAAAATCATCCATTTTACCGGGACGAGGCATTTTTTAACGATCTACTAAGTTATTACAAAAAAAAAGAGGATTACGAAACCTGTAACAATCTTTTAAACAAGAAAAAGAAAAAATCATGAGGCTAATAGCTCTTCCTTTTCAATATCCAATAAGTGATGGACAGAAAAACAACAATGTAGACAATGGCTAGCCCCACATCCTGAGAGGTAACCAAAGCTGTTTCTGCGTTCTGCATAGTATCGAATTCCATTCCCACACCTTGAAAGGAAGCCGCCTGATCCCTGAATATAGAAGGTAAAGGAGTAAGACCGGAGATAAGCTTTGCAGGAAAGTATTCCTGAATATTTGTAAAAATCAAGCTTCTAAGGATCACCTCACCGGGGAATAAATACAAAATGAAAGTGACAATTGCCAAACCGTTATTCTTAAAAACAATGGCAAATAACATGGCCATGATCATATAAGCCAAAGTTTGCAGAAAGTATACCCACACAACCCCTATACCGGAAAACTGTGAGAAACCCAAAGACTCGCTGCCTGTAATATTGCCCGAAATCAATGATGAAACAATAACCAATAACAGGGCATACACAGCAATAACGATTATCATGTAAATCTTCTCAAGTAATAAATGCCCTTCATTAAGGCCATTCATAATCTGTTGGCGAAAAGTATAAAACCTGAACTCATTAGATATCAAAACTATAACAAGCACGCCCAACAATATATTGAACCAACTCGCCACCCACGAGAAAAACTCCCAAACATTAGGAAACTGGTAAAGTCTGTGAATGGAAAATTCTCCCACGCTCAGTTCAATTCGGGAGACAGCAAGCACCACCAGGATATAAAACAAAAAATGAAGGGTGAGTATAACCCTGAATGTATTGGAAGAGAATGTTTTGATGTTTTCAACATGAATTAATTTTCTCATATATCCATTATTTCATCAGTTGTAAAAATTCAGATTCCAGTGTATTCTTCTGTTTTACCAGTTTGGACAGCACAATTCCCTGATCAAAAAAATATTTATTGAGTTCTACAGGTGATCCTTTCTTATTCAGCAGTAACTTAAATTCTCTGCTGTTTAGTTTTTCAAATTTTTCTATAAACGGACACTGATAAAGAAGCTGGCTGGTTTTATCGGGGTTTTCGCTGGCAATAAACACTACCTCCTTACCACTGAGTATATCTTCAACTTTCCCCTGGGTAACGAGTTCTCCTGATTTTAAGATACCCACATGAGTGCATACCTTTTCCACTTCATCCAAAATATGGCTGGAAAGAACGATCGTTTTCCCTTTTTCGGCTTCTTTCTGAATAATATCTCTCAGATCAGAGAAACCTTCAGGGTCCAGACTTTTGGTGGGTTCATCCAGAACAAGCACTTCAGGGTCACCCGCAAGAACAGCAGCAATCGCCAGTCGTTGCTTAAGTCCTGAAGAAAGGGTTCTGAATTTCGAGTATTTTCGTTTCAGTAAACCGGTAATTCCAAGCGAATAATTGATTTGAGATTCAGGAATTTCTTTTATCCGGGTAATAATTTTCAGATTTTCATAAAGAGTTAAATAGGGATAAAAATGGGGATCTTCAATCAAACTGCCGATCTTCAGCCGGGATGTATAGTGGGGTTTTCGGTTAAACCAATAGTAATCGCCCGCTGTCTTCTTCAAAACGCCCATAACAATGCTCAGGGTAGTGGTTTTACCACTTCCGTTCGGCCCCAGCAAACCATAAATCTCACCCTGTTTCACGTGCAGATTCAAGCCGTCGAGGGCTTTAAGGCTACCATAATTCTTGGTTAAATTTCGAATTTCTAATATTGAATCAGAAGCCATAACCGATCGGATTAAGATGCATGTTAATATACCTAAATTACTTCACAATGATCATTTAATAAGACCAAATATAATCAATAATCCTGCCTTACCGCCAAGGCAGGATTATTGAGATTTGTTATTTGAGACCCTGATGAATCAACGTTAATCATTTATTGACATTCCGGATCAATTACCATATTCCGAGAAGAATTTAATTCTCATCAAACGAATATCCTCTTCTGAATACTCATCCTCTCCAAGCTCCTCTATAGCTTCCTTCACGGATTCGGTTTCTGCTTCTTCCAGAAAATATTCGTAAATATCCTCCTGTTTTTCCTCGTCAATCACCTGATCGATATAATAATCGAGGTTCAGTTTGGTACCCGACTGCACTATGGATTCTATTTCGTCCAGAAGATCAGTCATTTCCAGCCCCTTGGATTTTGCAATATCTTCCAGCGGCATCTGCCGATCTATACTCTGAATGATGGAGACCTTCAAACCTGACTTATTCACCACAGATTTGACAACCATATCCTGGGCCCGGATGATGTCTTTCTCTGCTACATAATCTTTTATCAGGTTAATGAAAGGCTCGCCGTATTTTTGTGCCTTTCCTGTGCCCACGCCGGCTATATTGTTCATTTCATCAATTGAGACGGGATACTGAATGGCCATATCTTCCAGCGAAAAGTCCTGAAAAATGATAAAGGGAGGCAGATTATGTTCTTTAGCCACTTTTTTACGCAAATCCTTCAATATACTCAACAACTCATTATCAACGGTGCCTCTTTTTCTGGTATCTTCCTGTCCTCCTTCATTGTCATCGTAGTGATCATAATCATGATCTTTGCTTATCATAATGCTATAAGGATTATCAAGATATTCCCTGCCCCGGTCACTTAACCTGAGCAGGCCATAATTAATGATATCCTTGTCAAGCAATCCTTTAACCATGGCTCTTCTTATTACGGTTTTCCAAAAGTCGGCATCATAATCTTTGCCGGCTCCAAAGAACTCCAGGTTGTCATGCCCGTATGATTTTACGGTATTGGTAGTTTCTCCCGCCAGAAAATTGGCAATATGGTCATGCTTAAATTTTTCTTTTACGACCTGAACCGCTTTCAGTACCTTTACAAGATATTCCTTACCTTCAAATTGTTCCTTGGGATGAAGGCAATTATCACAATTCTGGCAATTTTGTTCATGGTATTCTTCGCCGAAATAATGCAATAACTGACGTCTCCTGCAAACCGATGATTCGGCATAAGCAGTGGTTTCCAGGAGCAGTTGTTTCCCAATTTCCTGTTCATTGATGGGTTTTCCCTGCATGAACTTTTCGAGCTTCTGTATATCCTTATAAGTATAAAAGGCAATACATTTCCCCTCGCCGTCGTCTCTTCCGGCACGTCCTGTCTCCTGATAATAGGCTTCAAGACTTTTGGGTATATTATAATGAATTACAAACCGGATGTCGGGTTTATCAATACCCATACCAAAAGCAATGGTGGCCACAATCACGTCAATATCCTCCATCAGAAATTTATCCTGAGTATTTGTACGGGTTGCCGAATCCATACCCGCGTGATAGGGTAAAGCTTTAATACCGTTTACTTTGAGGGTTTCTGCCAGTTCCTCTACTTTTTTTCTGCTCAGACAATACACAATACCCGATTTACCGGGGTTGTTCTTTATAAACTTAATGATCTCCTTGGTGGCATTCTTCTTGGGACGAACCTCATAGTAAAGGTTTGGCCGGTTAAAGGATGACTTGAAAACCTGGGCATCAAGTATTCCGAGATTTTTCTGAATATCGTGTTGTACTTTTGGAGTGGCTGTAGCCGTTAAGGCAATAATGGGAGCCCGGCCTATACTGTCAACCATTGGCCGTATTCTTCTATACTCGGGCCTGAAATCATGACCCCACTCGGATATACAATGGGCCTCATCTATAGCATAAAATGCTATATTGGCCTGCTTGAGAAAATCAACATTATCTTCTTTTGTCAATGATTCGGGAGCTACATATAACAATTTTGTCTTTTTGTTAAGGACATCCTCCTTAACTTTCTGCATTTGGGTTTTAGATAAAGAAGAATTCAAAAAATGGGCAACTCCTTCATCTGAACTGAATCCCCTCATTGCATCCACCTGATTCTTCATTAAAGCAATCAAGGGAGAAATGACTATAGCCGTCCCTTCTGTTATCAGAGAAGGTAATTGATAACAAAGTGATTTACCTCCACCTGTCGGCAACACCACAAAAGTGTCATGACCTGTTAAAAGACTCCTGATGATTGCTTCCTGATTTCCCTTAAACCTGTCAAACCCAAAATACTTCTTCAGATAATCTTTTAATGAAATTTCTGCTCCTACACTCATTTTTCCAATCTTCTATATTTTTACAATTAACACTTTATTTTTAATTAATTTTGCCCCGAATTTATATTTTACTTAATCTATTTTTAAACGAAAAATAAATGAAGCTTTAAATTTACTATTTTTTATACATCTACCACAACATTTTGTTACAATTATTCAAATTTATTGAATAATATCATGATCTACATCAATAAAAAAATATGGAAGTTGACATTCAAAAATTAGCCAAAGAAACCATTATTCAGGAGGCCGACGCGGTAAGGAATCTTTCATATTATATAAACGAAGATTTTAAAAATATAGTACACCTCATCTATAACTCAAAAGGCAGGGTTGTTATAACGGGCGTCGGAAAAAGCGCAAACATAGCGGAAAAAATTGTAGGTACTTTGAATTCCACCGGTACACCTGCCATTTTCATGCATGCTGCTGATGCCATTCATGGCGACCTGGGTATCATTCAAAAGGACGATATCATTATTTGTATATCAAAAAGCGGAAACTCTCCTGAAATAGAAGTTCTTGTGCCTTTGCTCAAATACAGGAACAATCCGCTCATCGCGATGATTTCCAACACCAATTCTTTCCTTGGAAAAAACGCCCATTACATTATTCAAACCACTGTGGAGAAAGAGGCCTGTCCCCATAACCTTGCTCCCACCACGAGCACTACCGCACAACTTGTCATGGGCGATGCACTGGCTATGTGCCTTTTGGAATACAGAGGATTTTCAAGGGAAGATTATGCCCAATATCATCCCGGCGGTGCCCTCGGCAAAAAACTCTATCTGACTGTTGAAAAGCTTTACAAACAGAACGAGGTGCCCCGGGTAAATGTCAATGATACCATCAAACATACCCTAATGGAAATATCCTCCAAACGGCTGGGGGCCACTGCTGTACTCAATGGCAATAAACTGGTGGGAATCATAACAGACGGTGACCTGAGACGCATGCTGGAGAGCCACGAGGAAATAAGTAATATTAAAGCACAGGATATTATGACCACAAAACCCAAAACCATTCCCAAAAATGAATTGGCCATAAATGCGTTTAACATGATGGAAGAATACAACATTACCCAGCTAATCGTAATGGATGATGGAGTATATGTGGGAATGGTGCATTTACATGATATTTTAAAAGAAGGGATCGTATAAGACACGTCAAATGAAAAAAAATAAAGATAACGCTCAAGGTTTTTTAGAACATCTGGAAGAATTAAGATGGCATCTCATTCGCTCAATTATAGCCATCGTTATTATAGCAATTGTGGTTTTTATAGCAAAAGACTATATTTTCACTAATATAATATTGGCTCCCAAAAATCCGGATTTTTTTACGAATCGCGTTTTGTGCAATCTCGCAGATCAACTGAACGTAGACAACTTATGTATAAACCGTACACCGCTGCAGATTATCAACATAAAAATGACCGGGCAGTTTGCCATGCATATCATGATTTCTCTGGCGCTCGGAATAATACTGGCATTCCCTTATATATTCTGGGAATTCTGGAATTTTCTCAAACCTGCTTTATATGAAAAGGAAATAGAATACAGCCGGGGTGCCGTGTTTTTTAGTTCTCTTCTCTTTCTTATGGGAGTGTTATTCGGCTATTTTGTTATTACCCCTCTCTCTGTGCACTTTTTGGGATCTTATCAGGTCAGTGAACAGGTTTCCAACACCATCCACCTGAAATCCTATATCGGAACCATTGCTTCAGTAGGACTTGCTGCCGGTTTGATATTTGAACTGCCGATACTGATCTATTTTCTAAGCAAAGCGGGACTGGTATATCCTGAATTTTTAAAGACTTACCGGAGGCATGCCATCATAATCATATTCATAATGGCTGCCGTCATCACTCCCCCGGATGTGTTCAGTCTGGCATTGGTAACACTGCCGCTTGTATTGTTATATGAAGTGGGAATTGTTATTTCGAGAAGGATTGAAAAGCAAAAAGAAAAAGAAGAACAATTAGCGGGTTAAAAAATCTCTGAATGAGTAGATTAATCAAATGAAGGTAAATATGGCAGAAAAAACTACATTATATACAAAAGACCTTATCAAAAAATACAAAGCGAGAACCGTAGTCAAACAAGTCTCCGTACAGGTAACCCAGGGTGAAATTGTCGGTCTGCTCGGCCCCAACGGTGCCGGTAAAACAACCACGTTTTACATGATCGTGGGACTAATAAGACCCAATAGTGGAAAAATATTTCTCGACAATAGAGACATTACCCGGGAACCTGTATATAAAAGAGCAAATATGGGTATTGGGTACCTCGCCCAGGAAGCTTCCGTCTTCAGGAAGCTAACCGTGGAGGACAATCTGCGGGCTGTTCTTGAAATGTCGAACATACCCAAATCCGAACAAAAAAGGCGGGTAGAAAGTTTGCTGGATGAATTTGGCCTTAAAAGGGTTCGCAAAAATCTGGGCATACAACTATCCGGAGGGGAAAGAAGAAGAACCGAAATCGCCCGGGCTTTGGCCATAAATCCCAAATTCATGCTTCTCGATGAACCCTTCGCGGGAGTTGATCCTATTGCAGTGGAAGACATTCAGGAAATTGTAACCCGATTAAAAGAGAAAAATATAGGTATACTCATTACCGATCATAATGTCCACGAAACCCTTTCCATAACCAACAGGGCTTACCTGCTTTTTGAAGGCTCCATCATGAAATCGGGAACCTCCCAGGAACTTTCAGAAGATGAACAAGTGCGAAAGGTATACCTGGGTAAGAATTTTGAACTCAGAAATTTTAATTAAATCGAACACTCCACTAACAGCAGCGGTAAATTGGAAAAAAATAACGTCAAATATATATCGTTATCAGTTTAAGCCGCTGCAATAGGAATATGATGAATTTGAATTGGATATGGGTAGATTTTTTCAGGTGAATCATCCATTGAATTAAAAATTTACATATATTTGCACCACTTTTACGCGGATGTGGCGAAATTGGTAGACGCGTCAGACTTAGGATCTGGTGCCTTAGGGCGTGGGGGTTCGAGTCCCTCCATCCGCACGGTAATTTTCAGCCAAAACATACCGCTAAAACAGGGTAACAGGTTTTAGCGGTTTTTTAGATAGAACAAAACAAAAGTATCATATCATGGATATAACAAAAGAGAATAAAGACGATCTCAATGCTGTACTGAAAGTCCAGGT
>JAIPAF010000099.1 GCA_021740225.1 Bacteroidales bacterium
GAGTCAATATATTTTTGCACGATTTGCTCTTTTTCTTTATCCAGCTCTTTTTGTATCAGTTCCCAGGCTTTTTGTTGTAACCCGTTAATTGATTCTTCCTTGGGACTCTCGGAAATGTTTTCTTCTTTCAGGTGCTTATAATCAGTTACCTCTTTGAACAAACCGAATATATAATCCACCGAAGCCACGATTAACGGTTTATCCTCATTGTTCAATATATTTTGTAACCCCTGATCTACATATCTTAGGAACTTCAATTCCTCTTCCTTTTTTTCTTCCTCCCCTTTGGCATGCCCATGGAAAAAAGTCCTTCCGTCACCCACTTTTGCACTTCTGTGCTGATAGACTTTATCCTTGTAATGATCAAATCCTACTGCTTCTTCCAGTTTTTCCGGTATAAATTCTTCCACTTCCACTTCAGAAATATTGAAGCGGTCCGATTTATATAGTTTTACACCATGAAGATTCAGTGACAAAATATAAAATTCTTTGTTTTCCTTTACAGGACGTAAGAGAGGTAACAGATAAAAATCCTCTCCCATATACATAAAATCCTTGAAGTCCAAGGGTAATGTATAGTATTCAAAGATATTTTGATTCAGGAAAATGACCAGGCCTTCCCAGAGGTTTCTGAGAAACAGGGCATCGTCAACAATATCATTCAAGGGTTTCAGGTATTCCTCAATGCTGTCTTCTTGTAGTCCTTGCTCTTTCAGTTGTTGACGTGCCAGTTTGATCTTGTTTTTTAAATTGATTCTGTTTTTATTTTCCTTAGATTCCGGATTCTCTTTTGGGGTTGGCATGTAAATGGAGATACTATTAGGGCTTCTTTCTTTACTTAGTCTTTCCAGTAAATTACTTTCTAATTGTTTCATATTCCAACTTTTTTTAGAAAATAATTAAACATTTACACAAGCAACGAGCTTAGTCTGTAAGTTATTTTTTAGATAAAGGAAATAAGGATAAGAACCAATGGCCAATAGTATAACATCAGCTAAAACATTAGTTCATTGGGTAGTCTGTACAATACTGTTACAATAAGCCCGGGTTGATTAAAAGATTATGAAAAAGGGCTGATTTGTTCAGCCCTTTTAGTTTTTTAGTTGTTATTCTTTGTTGTCCAGATCTTCGAATCTTACATCCGAAGTGTAACCTGAATTTTCTTCTTCCTGATTTTGTTGCTCATTATCTTGGCTCTCCTCTTTGCTTTCCTCCTGATTCATCTCTTCACTTTTTGCATTTTTAATGAAATTGATCACGTCTTCCAGGTTTTCCGTAAATTTATCAAAATCTTCCTTGTAAAGAAAGACTTTATGTTTTTCAAAAAACCGCTTCCCGTTTCTTTTGAATCTCTTTTTACTTTCTGTAATAGTCAGATAGTAATCATTTTTACGCGTAGCCTTTACATCCAGAAAATAGGTTCTTTTTCCGGCTCTAATGACTTGGGAATAAATAATGTCACTTCCGTTTTGTCCCTGACCTTGTTCTTGCCCCTGACTTTGTTCTTGCTCCTGTTCTTGTTTTTGACCCTGTTCCTGTGATTGTTCCGGGGCTTGTTGTTGTCCTTGTCCTTCTTTGTTTACGTATCCGTCCATCATTAATTGCTTTTGAGGTTTTACTAAGAAACAAAAGTATAAAATAATTAGTGGATTATTTTTTATAAATGTATCTTTTTTTGAAAAATTTAATGTTAATGTACCATATATAAATTAATCCCCTTTGATTTTTATTATTTTTAATTATTATGAATTCCATGCTCAGATTTTCTTTTGGCACTTTTTTTCATTTATTTTGCACCCGGTTGTACATTAAAGAAAAAGCTTTTCATAAGCCGCAAGAATGATTACAAGACGGATCATACGAATCAAAATTTTACAGATCATTTTTTCCTATTTATTTTCAGAAAATAAAACTATTGATCAAACGGAAAAAGAACTTTTCTTCAGCCTGGAGAAATTTTATGATCTGTATCACAAGTTGCTGTATTTTATTGTGGATTTGAAGAAACACGCGGAAAGTAGAATTGAAATAGCCCGGAGTAAAAAAGTACCTACCCATAAGGATCTTAATCCGAACACCAAATTTATTGAAAATCAAGTAATAACTCAAATTGAAAACAATGAGGAATTAAGGCGTTACATTAATAAAAAAAAATTGGAGTGGTCACAAAAGAAGGATTTTATTAAGAATTTTTACAACCACCTCATTGAATCCGATATATTTAAACAATATATGGACAATCCCGAAAGGTCCTATAATGAGGACAAAATAATGGTCATTCAGATATATGCTCATTTTTTAGCAGATTACGAACCTTTATATCAGCAGCTTGAAGAACAAAGCATTTATTGGAACGATGAGGTCGACCTGCTTATCAATGTTATCGTAAAAGTTCTGAAAAATCTTAAAAAAGAGCAGCATACCGGGAAACTTCTTTTCCCTATGTTCAAGAAGGAAGAAGATAAGGATTTTGCCAAACAGCTTCTAAAGAAGACCATTATGAAGTATTCCGAATATGACGATCTGATTAAAAAGAATTCGGAGAACTGGGATCTGGAAAGGATTGCTGTTATGGACGTTTTGATCATGAAGATGGCTATTACAGAGATGCTTGAGTTTACTTCAATTCCCACCAAAGTCACCTTGGATGAATACATTGAGATTGCCAAGTTTTATAGTACAGAAAAGAGTAATATCTTTATAAACGGTATTCTTGATAAGATTATCACTCAATTGAAGGATGAGAACAGGATTCAAAAGCATGGCCGGGGGTTGATAGGAGAGGTATAATGATTTTGGGATTATTTCATTCAATCTCCATATTTTGTTTAATTTTGCAGCAGTGATGTTGTATAGAGTTTTATATACAGTTTTGATACTCACTTTTGTTGCTGTTGGTTGTAAGAGAAGGCAATCCGACAGAATGGAGGAGGAGGCTGAGAGAGAAGAACAAACAGAGGCTCCGCCAAAGATCAGCTTTGAACAGGTGTATTATGATTTTGGCAACATCCGGCAAGGGGAAAAGGTGTCTTATTCTTTTCAGTATGAGAATACGGGAGATTCACCGCTGGTAATTGAAGAGGCCTTCGCGAGTTGCGGATGTACGGTTCCGGAATATGATAAAGAGCCTATATTGCCCGGGGAAAAAGGTAATATTGAGGTGATCTTCGATAGTTCAGGAAGAAGGGGAAATCAATATAAGTCAGTGATTATTAAAACCAATGCACCCGAGAGTAAAAACAGGCTAACTATAAAAGCCAATGTATTAATGAACTAAACAATAGATTAAAAATGATGAGTATGAATCAATTATTTCAAATTTTAATGGCATCCCCACAGGGAGGAGAAGGTCAGAATCCTTTGGTTTCATTGTGGCCTCTCTTACTGATTATTGTGGTTTTTTATCTTTTTATGATCCGTCCCCAGGTTAAAAAACAGAAAGAATTAAGGAAATACCGGCAGTCGTTACAAAATGGAGATAAGGTGGTAACCTCAGGAGGTATTTATGGTAAGATAGTAGGCGTTACTGATCAAACGGTTATTCTTGAAGTAGAGGACCAAAGCAGGATCAAAGTGGACAAAAATGCTATTTTGAAAGACGCAAAAGATCTTGGGGAGAAAAGATAAAATTAATTCTCCCGAAAGTATTGGTATTTTAAAGATAATTCGTTTACTTTTGGGAGAATTGATTTAAATCTATAACTGTGAAGATTAATTTACATACCTTAGGAATATTTTTTCAGTATTTAAAAGCACCGAACTATAAAAAAAACCTGGGAACATTTTTAATATTTCTGATAATCACCACCATATTTTGGTTTTTAAATGAGCTGGAGAGTAAGTATGTAACCCGGATCAATTATCCCATTCAGTATAATCAATTCCCGGAGGATAAGATTGTGGTAGGAGAATTACCTTCCTATTTGGAGCTTAAGGTGAGGGGAGAAGGTTTTAAACTGTTGGAATATAAGTTTGCCAGGAATTTGAAACCCATAATGCTTCGGGCTGATTCATATGATCTAATAACCCATGGCGATACAAGCAGCTTGATGTATTATATACCCACCAGCTCCATCAGGCCTGAATTTACGCGGCAATTGAGTTCAGATATGGAAATTCTTGAGATTGCACCCGATACCCTTTTTTTTGAATTTACCGAACGAACGTCAAAAAAAATACCGGTAGCGGCAAATATAGAATACAGTTTCGGAAAACAGATGATGCTTCAAGGAGAGGTGGGTATTGAACCGGACAGTATTCAGATTTCAGGGCCTCAGTCGGTGTTGGATACAATAAACAGCGTAAAGACCAAATATCAGGAGTTTTCTGATTTGACTTCTACCATAGCTACCACATTAAGTCTAAGCAAGATCCATAAACAAGTGGAATATTCAACCCGGAAAGTTAAACTGAGGATACCTGTGGAACAGTATACGGAAGGCAGCCTGAAGAAAGAAATTACTGTCAGAAACAGCCCTGACTCGGTAATTGTCAGAACATTTCCAAGTGCTGTGAACATAACCTATCTGGTGGGTTTGAGTAATTATGAAGAGGTGATCCCTGAATTATTTAAAGTGTATGTGGATTATGAGGATGTTATGAAGAACAGGGAGCAATTGAAAGTAGTTGTGGAGAAGGCGCCTGACTACCTCAGGTCTTACAGCTATACACCACAAAAGGTGGATTACATCATTGAAAGGAAGAATGACTAAAGTAGGTGTTACAGGAGGCATAGGAAGTGGGAAATCATTGATATGCCAGATATTTGAAAAACTGGGCATTCCGGTGTTTTATGCCGATCAGGAAGCTAAAAAACTACTGGATGAAGATCCAAAAGTTCAAGAGGCTGTGATTGATTATTTTGGCCCGGACATATATGGAGAAAACGGAATCAAGAAGTCCCTTCTGGCCACTAAAATATTCAATAACAGGGATGCGTTACGTACTGTAAACAGTATAGTTCATCCGGTGGTCCGGGAGTTATTCTTCCGTTGGACAGAAGAAAATGAAAATGCTTTTCCTTATGTCATTCAGGAAGCAGCCATCTTGTTTGAAAGTGGGGGCTATAAGGATTTGGATTTTAATATTCTGATATATTCACCTGAAGACTTGAGAATAAAAAGGGCAGCATGGAGAGATAATACCGATGAAGAACACATTAAAGCCAGGATGAAGCATCAGATGAATGATGAAGAAAAAATAGAAATGGCCGATGCGGTAATTTATAATGATGAATCTCAATTGGTCATACCACAGATACTTAATATACATCAACAGTTAACCAGGAAATAATTTGTTATGGGGAAATTTACCAAATGGATTGCAGGTGGATTGGGATGGGCTTTTTTAGGCCCGTTGGGAGGGATTGCCGGTTTTGTAATTGGTTCGGTGATTGATGAGACCAATACAACGAAATCCCTTGGTTCCAAGTCCTCGACTACAACGGGCGGCTATGCCATGAGCTTGCTGGTTCTGGTGGCGGCTGTCATGAAGGCCGATAACAAGGTTATGCGCTCCGAGCTCAATTACGTCAAACAATACTTCATTAAAACGTTTGGATACGATTCTGCCCAGGAAGCGGTTAAAATGTTGAAAGATATTCTAAACCAGGATATTCCGCTTTATCAGGTGTGTGATCAGATCAGATCCAATCTTGATTATTCCTCCCGTTTACAGCTTCTACACTTTTTATTTGGAGTAGCCAGCGCCGATGGGAGGGTGCATGAACGCGAACTGGATGTCATTGAAGTGATTGCCGGCAGAATGGGAATTTCTCAAAAGGATAAGAATTCGATTAAATCGATGTTTATTGAAGAAACCGGCTATGCCTATAAAATCCTTGAGGTGGATCCCTCAGCTTCCAACGAGGAGGTCAAAAAAGCCTACAGAAAAATGGCCAATAAATATCATCCGGATAAAGTGAGCCATTTGGGAGAAGATTTCCAGAAAGCTGCCAATCAGAAATTTCAGAAGGTTAATGAAGCTTACGAGAAAATCAAAAAGGAGAGAAACCTGAACTGATGTGCTCATGTTAAAAAGATGCCCTGCTTCTTTGATAAAAACCTTTTTACCATTTTTTGAAAAGATGGTTTGTTCTATATTTGCACTTTACAAAAAGGATGAACCATGTTGAAAGATATTCTTGCTATTTCAGGTTACAGCGGACTATATAAGTATTTGAAGAAAAGTCGCAATGGTGTTATCGTGGAAAATCTGGAAACGAAGAAACGCATGAATGCTGACCCTACAGCCCGTATCAATTCACTTGAGGACATCAGCATTTATACGGAAAATGGGGATATGGAGCTAAAAGAAGTATTCAAAGCCATTCATGAGCATGAAGAAGGCGGGAAATCTTTAAATCCCAAGAAGGCAAAAGGATCGGAACTGAAGCAGTATTTTGCTGAAGTGATTCCTGAATATGATGAGGAAAGAGTATATACTTCTGATATCAAAAAAATCCTGACCTGGTATAATACTCTACAGGCCCTCGATATGCTGGATTTTGAAAATTCGGAAGAGCAAGAGGAGGAAAATGAAGAATCGGAGCAATCTAAAGATAGTGAGGAGGATGAAGACAAAACAAACCGTACATAAATCCCAAATTTCAAATTATTAAAACGACAATGCACATCGGTTTTGAATTTTGGTTATTGGTATTTGTTGCTTGTTTGTCATTTGTAATTTGGACATTATTGTCTTATCTATAGATTTGGGAGTCCCTTCTTTTGACCGGAAAAAGACACTTATTCCTCCTTATCATCCTTTTTGGCCTTCTCCCAGATTACATTCATTTCATCCAGCGACATATCTTTCAGTGATTTTCCTTTATTGATGGTATTTTCCTCAAGGTATTTGAATCGCTTGATGAATTTTTTATTGGTTTTTTCCAAAGCGTTTTCAGGGTCAATATCATACAATCTTGCCGCGTTGATAATGGAAAATAACAGATCACCGAATTCCGATTCGATCTCTTCCCTTTTTTCTTTATCCACTTCATGCTGGAGCTCATCGAGTTCTTCTCTCACCTTATCCCATATCTGTTCTTTTTGATCCCAGTCGAACCCCACACCTCTTACCTTTTGCTGTATCCTGTTCGATTTGATCAGGGCAGGTAATGAGCTGGGAACTCCTGAAAGAATCGACTTGTATCCTTCTTTCATTTTGATCTCCTCCCAGTTTTCTTCCACTTCTTTGTGATCCTTAACCTTAGTGTCACCAAAAACATGGGGATGTCTTTTTACCAGTTTGTCACATAACGATTCCATTACGTCTGCTATGCCAAATACTTTTTGTTCTTCGGCAATTCTGGCATAAAATACAATATGAAGCAGAAGATCACCCAGCTCTTTTTTTATTTCGGGCATATCTTTTTGCAGTATGGAGTCCGCCAGTTCATAAACCTCCTCTATGGTCAGGTTCCTGAGGCTTTCCATGGTTTGCTTCCTGTCCCAGGGACATTTTGTTCTGAGTTCCTGCAGTATGTTTAATAGTCGATCGAATGTTCCCAGTTCTTTTTTCATCATTAAGTGTTCTTTTTTTAGTAAAAT
>JAIPAF010000100.1 GCA_021740225.1 Bacteroidales bacterium
CATGAAACAGGCCGACATGATTAATGAGGAAATGCTTTTTTCATATGTTATGAATGAGCCTGGCAATATTTTCCGGCAGTATGAATTGGGCCTTGAACAGAACTTTGTCTGGACCTTTGGTAAGGAACTGATTGATTCCAGAATGGGGCTTTATTTTAAGTCGATGTTCAATAATATGTGGGAAGTGACAAGCTCCGCAGGCCGGCATTTCAGTGCGCTTGACCCGAGAATATTGCGCGGTGGGCCCGCATTGGCCTCCAATCCATTTTGGTCATCCGAAATCCATTTGAATACCAATAGCTCAAAAGATCTGTTTTTTGATATGGGTTATAACTATCAATTCAATGAAAATAACCTGCTCCAATATCATTCTGTATCTGGCGAAGTAAGATGGCGCCCCATAAACCGGATCAGTTTAAGCAATAATCTGGAATATACCACACGATACACCGGACAGCAATACATCAATCAATACACTCCCGGAGATGAAGATCTTTATTTTTTCGGGGATCTGGACCAGAAAATCCTTTCTCTAATTATAAGAGCTGCTCTGTATATTACACCGGAAATGTCGCTTGAGTATTATGGCAATCCTTATATGTCCGTTGGCGACTATACAAATTTCAAGAAGGTAAGGGAGCCTCATGCTGATGAATTTAAGGAGAAGTTTTATCATTACCGGGATCATCAGGTTGAATATTTAAGTGACGAAAACAGATATCATATAACCGATCCTGTTCATGGAGACTTTGAAATCATCAATCCGGATTTTAATTTTGCCCAGTTCAGATCGAATCTGGTGTTCCGCTGGGAATATAAACTGGGCTCTGTCCTCTATTTGGTATGGTCCCATGCCCAGACCTATGATGAAAATATCAGCCGTATGTCATTACGGAATGATTTTGATCAGCTACTTGGCATTCCTTCCAAAGATGTATTCATGCTGAAGTTCAATTATTGGTTTTCCATTTAAGAATAGAGTTTTACAGGGGTTTTATTAAATTTGCACTGTTGTATTTAGGCTTTATAGGCAAAATCGAGAGAAAGTCTGATTATCTAAAAAGCAGGAAGCATTGCCTGCACCCTTCCGGTTATTTTCCGCGCTTTCCTTCCACTATGATCACGATTTCGCCCTTGATGTTTTGCTTTTCGAAATGGTTGATCAGCTCCTTCAGGGTTCCGCGAATATTCTCTTCGTGAATTTTGGTCAGCTCACGCGAAACCGTGGCCCGGCGCGATTCTCCGAAGTATTCCACAAGCTGCTGGAGGGTTTTTAACAGTCGGTAAGGCGATTCATACAGTACGATGGTCCTTGTTTCATTGGCCAGGAATTCCAATCTTTTTTTTCTTCCTTTTTTATGAGGGAGAAATCCTTCGAACACGAACCTGTCGCAGGGCAATCCCGAATTGATAAGGGCCGGGATGAAAGCTGTAGGCCCGGGCAAGGTTTCAACTTCCATACCGTTGCTCAGGCAGGTTGAAACCAGCAGGTATCCGGGGTCCGATATGCCGGGTGATCCGCTGTCGCTTACCAGCGCTGCCGTTTTATCTTTCTTCATGAGTTTCTGAACCAGTGAACCGGTCTTCTTGTGCTCGTTGAATTTATGGTATGATTCGATCCGGTTCTGTATCTGATAATGATCCAATAGGTTTTTTGTGTTTCGGGTATCTTCGGCCAGAATGAGGTCAACCTGCCGAAGTATTCTGGCAGCCCTGTAAGTGAGGTCTTCCAGGTTACCGATGGGAGTGGGGATGATATAAAGTTTAGCCATGGAAAAACTAATTGTATATTTTTGACTATTGGGACAAAACCGATTAAATCACAAATAACAAGCACCAAATAACAAACACCTGCCCCGCAACAGGCGGGGAATTCCAATAATCAATTTTTAAATGACCCAAACGGGAAGGCTTGGGTTTGTAATTTTGTTCATTGAATTTTGGTTGTTGTTTGATATTTGGAATTTGTATATTGTAGCTTATATCCAGGGGTATTCCCATAAGGAGATTTGACTACTTGTTATTCTGAAATAAACCTCCTTCTTACCAGTTCCATGAACCTAATTACTTCGGGTTTATCTTCATCCCAGTTAAAACGCTCCCGGAGATATTCTTCGGCTTCTTCATAGCCAGGCATCTCGTTGATGATCTGTATGGCCTCGTAGTAAGCATCTTTGTCTCCGCCAAAAAGCTCACGGATAAACAGGAACCGGTCATTTAGCCCGATGGCCTTGTTGAGATCCTGAATGGGCTTCGATTGCATTCTGGAAGAAAGGTTGTTCTGCACTTGTTTTCTGGCCAGGCTGTCGTGCATGGAGATTTTGGTATTGTAAAACCTGTCTGCCAAAATCTCCGGTATATCTTCCTTATCATGGTCGGGCCTGTTGACGGTTTTGCTTTCTTCTACCGATTGATCCTCATACTGTATACGGGCAGCATTGTCCTCTTCTGTGGATCTTGTATTCTTTTTTTCGGGTCTTTTGGGTTCTTCTGTCTCTTTGTCTTCTTCTTCCTTTTTGTTTTTTTCCTGAACCTTTTCTGTACTCTCCTCAGGTACTTTTGTTGTGGCATGCTTTTTTTGCGCCGGTTCTTGTACCTGCTCTTTCCGGTTTTCCGGTTGATTCTCTTTTTGATGTTCAAATGAAACCTTCTCTGACTGGGCAGGAGACTCGTAAGGATAATTCCGGTCGATCCGTATGAGTTCATCATATAAATTGCGGACCTTTTCCGTCAGGATGTCCATTTCAATCTTGGGGATGGACCGGGCATTTTTAAAATCAACGGTAAAATTCTCAATTTCCTGGATAACCTGTAATATCTTGTCGAGTTTGTGATTAAAATCCATAATTTTGTTGTATTTTATTACAAAAATAACGAAACTATTGGGAAAATTTGATATAAATGAATATATACCGCTGTGCCGGATGTGCTATAATAAAACGGTAATGCATTGACAATCTTTTTATCAAATGTTTCGTTAGAATGAGAAAAGAAACTATGGGAAATACAAGAAGATCCAAAATGGCTGAAAAAAGGAAAACGTAAATTAGGCGAAACCATGTCCTGTACTCTTCGCTCTATGACCTAAGCTCTTAGCTTCAAAAAGCTTAAAAGATGACACATAAAGTCACGTAAACCAGATAAATTCATTTCTATGCCTGAGTATACCATTACAGACCTGGCCCGCCACACTTCCGGGAAATTGTACCGGGGTTCCGGTACGGTTATCCGGCATCTTGCCATTGACAGCCGTAAAATTTTTACTGCTGAGGATACTGCATTCTTCGCCATTGAAGGTGAACGGCATGATGGTCATGATTATATCTCCGGATTGTGGGAAAAAGGGGTGAAGAATTTTGTTGTTTCCCGCCTGCCCGATAAGTTGGAAGAATATTCCAATGCCAATTTCGTAAGGGTTTATTCTGCATTGAGCGCTTTGCAACAATTTGCTGCCTATCACCGGAATCAATACGATTATCCTGTCATAGGAATTACGGGAAGTAACGGCAAAACCATTGTGAAGGAATGGATTCACCATGTATTGGAAGATCATTATAAGATTGTTCGTAGTCCGAAAAGCTATAATTCTCAGGTAGGGGTACCGCTATCCGTATGGAGTATGGGTAATGAATATAATCTGGCTGTATTTGAAGCCGGTATCTCCCACCCCAATGAAATGTCCAGGTTGAAGAACATCATTCGGCCGGAAATCGGTATCTTTACCAACATTGGGGAGGCGCACCAGGAAAACTTCCGCGACTTGAGCCAGAAAGTCGATGAGAAACTACAGCTTTTTGAAGAGTCTGAAGTGTTGATCTATTGCAAAGATCATGAGCAAATTCATAAACGGATCAGGGAGAGTGACCAGTTGAAGGATAAACAACTGGTTTCCTGGTCGCTGGAGGGTTGTTCCGATCTGAATATTGAGAGCATCAACAGAGGCAATACCCACACTACAATTGAGGGGGAATATCACGAGCATGAAGTGAAGGTCGTTATACCCTATATTGACCGGGGATCTATTGAAAATGCCATACATGTATGGCTTCTGATGCTTCACCTGGGTATTGACGAGAAATGGATTCAGCAAAAAATGGCTGATCTGCCGGTTGTTGCCATGCGCCTTGAAATGAAAAAAGGAATTAACCATTGTACCCTTATCAACGACAGCTACAATTCCGATCTCGGTTCGCTGGATATTGCCCTGAATACGCTTAATCAACAGAATCAGCATCGGAAAAAGACGCTGATACTTTCTGATATCCTTCAGAGTGGAAGGGAAGAACGGGAACTGTACAATGAAGTGGCGGATCGGGTCCATCGGAATAAAGTGGACCGGCTGATTGGAATAGGGGAGGCTATATCTGCGAACAGGGATTGTTTTGAGCTGCCCAAAAGTTTTTATTCATCTACCGAGCAGTTTATGTCCGCTTTGTCGGGTCAGAATTTCCGCAACGAAGCCATCTTGTTGAAAGGTTCAAGAAAATTTTATTTTGAAAAGATCAGCCATGCACTTGAAGAAAAGATGCATCAAACCTTATTGGAGATTGACCTTGATGCCATGGTCAATAACCTCAATTATTTTCGTTCCATATTGAAGGATGGTACCCGGATCATGGCCATGGTAAAAGCCTTTTCCTATGGAAGCGGGACCTATGAGATAGCCAACGTTTTACAATACCAAAGGGTGGATTACCTCGGTGTTGCATTTGCCGACGAGGGAGTGATGCTGCGTGAAGCAGGGATTACCATGCCTATCGTTGTGATGAATCCGGAGGAAGAAAGTTTCGGAGTGATGATCGATTATGATCTGGAACCGGAAATATATAATTTCCGTGTGCTTGGTAAATTCGGTGAAATGGTGGATAACTCCGGAGGTAAAGAATATCCGGTACATGTTAAACTGGATACAGGAATGAACCGGCTGGGCTTTAAACCCCGGGAGGTCGATACTTTGATAGGGCAGCTCATAAAGCAGCATTATCTGAAGGTGCATTCTGTGTTTTCTCATCTGGCTGCCAGTAACGAATCGGATCAGGACAAATTTACCAGAAGTCAGATCAATTTATTTGAGTCACTTAGCGATAAGATTACGATGGCATTGGGATATCCGGTAATCCGGCATATATTGAATTCTGCAGGTATAGAAAGGTTTCCGGGATACCAGTACGATATGGTACGGTTGGGTATAGGCTTATATGGTATCAGTGCGGTTGACCGGAATCAACTGCGTAATATCAGCACTTTCAAGAGTACCGTAACCCAGGTTAAAGAGGTGGCTGAGGGGAGCACCATTGGATACGGACGGAAGGGAAAGGCGGACCGGAATATGCAAATTGCCGTTGTGCCGGTCGGGTATGCTGACGGGCTTAGCCGTGCACTGAGTAATGGCGTTGGCAGGTTTTATATCAACGGATATTATGTTCCTGTTGTGGGAGATATCTGTATGGACATGTGCATGGTCGATATTACCAACTGTGACATCAAAGAGGGTGATGAAGTGATCGTTTTCGGCGATCAGATACCCGTTACCGAACTTGCCGAAAAGATGGGCACCATCCCTTATGAGATCTTTACCGGCATCTCCGAAAGAGTGAAAAGGGTATATTACCAGGAATGAATGAGTTACGTGTCTCGGGTCCCGTGTCCCGGGTTGTTGGCGCAGAGCTAAGAGCTTAGGGAATGAAAGTACGACATAGCGATAGAGGGAAGATAAGAAAGTTAGTTTGATGGTTTGACAGGAGTTTGACAAAGGGTTCGACTGGAGTTTGAAGACTTTGACCCGGACATTTTTATTCAAATAAAAGATTAATAGCTAGTTTGTTATAAAATTTGGTATTAAATTGGATGAACGAGGCTTGATGTTTTGGTAATTAATCATTATTTTTGAGAGGCTTTTTACAAGCCAGAAAATAGATGTTTAAACCTTAAAAAAATTGGTTAATATGGCTAAATTAAAACTTGCCATCAACGGCTTTGGAAGAATCGGCAGAAGCGTATTCAGAATCGCTTCAGAAAGAAAGAATGTTGAAATTGTAGGTATTAATGACATCACGGATACGAAGACCTTGACGCATCTGTTGAAGTATGATTCCATTTACGGGAAATTCAACGGAACCGTTGAAAATGACGGGGACAATCTTGTGGTCAACGGAAAGAAGGTCAAAGTAAGTGCTGAGAAAGATCCGACTAAGATACCTTGGGGGGATACTCCGGATGTTGTGATCGAGTCGACAGGGGTTTTCCGCAAAAAAGAAACTGAAAAAGGTGGTTACGGTGATCATCTGAAGAATGGTGCCAAAAAAGTACTTCTGACTGTACCGGCTAAGGATCAAATCGACCGCATGGTTGTTTTGGGTGTTAATGACAGCGATCTGCAAGATGGCGATCAGTGTGTATCTAACGCTTCATGCACTACCAATTGTCTTGCCCCGGTGGTCAAAGTGCTCAATGATGAGTTTGGTGTTAAACACGGCTTGATGACTACCATTCACTCCTATACTGCAGACCAGAATCTGCAGGATGGCCCTCATAAAGACCTGAGAAGAGCACGGGCTGCTGCACTGTCCCAGATCCCCACTACTACGGGTGCAGCTACTGCAGTAGGCAAGGTTATTCCCGAGCTCAATGGCAAGCTTGATGGTAAGGCCGTTCGGGTACCCACACCAACCGGTTCGCTGGTTGACTTAACGGTCACAGTGAGTAAAGAAGTGACAGCGGATGATGTAAATGCTGCCATGAAGAAGTATGCCGAAGGAGACATGAAAGGAATACTGGGTTATACTGAAGATGAAATCGTATCGGCAGACATTATTGGCGACACCCGTTCATCCATATTTGATGCCCAAAGCACCATGGTCATGCAGGGCAATATGGTCAAGGTGATTTCCTGGTATGACAACGAATGGGGCTACTCAATGAGAGTGGTTGATCTGGCTGAAAAACTGGTTTAATCCTTAAAAATTGTGATAGAGATTAATAAAATAAGGGCTGTTCTGGTGCAACAGCCCTTATTTTATGCTCAATTTTGCTACTTGCCTTTGACCCGGGGGATTTGAAAGAAAAATAAGGAGCACAAGCTTTGGATTTAGCCTGATTTTCCGATGAAATTCAGGCCATTATAAAATAAAGTCTTAACAATTCATTACGTATATGGGATTATTCCGCAAAAAGAAAAAACAAGAGTTGTTTGATTACGACGGCAAACCATTGAAAGTAGGGGATAAGGTGATGTCACTCCGCTATGAGCTGGGTAAATGTACCATCGTTGAAGGAGAACACGGTGTTGAGTATGAATCCGTGGAAACCGGAAGAAGGGTGCGTTATGAGTGGATGATCGATGCCCATACCGAAAATCAAAAAGTAAGAAAACTGGAAGAGTGAGATCGCCGAAGGCACCTATTCAATAAATGAAATAGCACTTTATTATCCCCTGAATATGATTTTATGTTATCTTTGAATGTAAAGCGTGCGATATA
>JAIPAF010000005.1 GCA_021740225.1 Bacteroidales bacterium
CAGAATCGTAATGACCCTCGCCAATGTAGGGATTAACCGTGAAATAGCCTACTCTGAAAGAGGTAAGATTATGAAAGAAATGGGTTCCCTGACTGGGATCGATACGGTAGTTGTTTAGGCCGGATTCTACGATTACCCTCGCTTGCGAAATTTGGCCCCATTTTACCGGTATCCCCAGGGTATGATCGGCCGTACCCCATCTTCCGGGTCCGACCAGTAAATAATTTCTGTTTTCTTCACGGAACTGATCATTCAATTTACCCACTTCATCGGCTATTTCCTTGCTTTTTAGTGAGGAAAAATTATCGGGTACCACATAAACAATATCATACAAATCGTCAATTTTGCCATTTCCCAGGGCTGCTTCCGAATAGATCAGCGTTTCATCTACATCGACTTCTTCCAGATCAAAATGGTTTTCCTGGGCATTGTCAACGATCGGCCGAATCTGGAGGAAATTGAAGATAATGGGTTCATCATTGTTGACATTCAAATCTACGGCAAATTCTATTTCTATTGGATTGTTAATTTCTTTTTCAAACACTTCCAGCAGGTCCTGGAGGATTTCATCGAGGGGGATGACCTTATGCTTTAATACGTTGGCAAATGTAATGATTTTTTTGCCTTTGTGTATGGTTCCTTCCCTGAGCATGTTATTCTGGAAGTCATAAGTGGAGGTTGCATGTTTAAGCGACTTATCCTTTTCGGCGTCTTTAATTCTCATTCTGAGAAGGTTTACTGCCTCATCGGTTGAAGAAACGAAATTTTCCGGGTTTAGATCGAGTGCATAAAAGTATTTTTGTGTGTCCTTTATGGCCATATCCAGGGTAGAGAGTTGAATGATCTTGTTGGGATGTTTTGGGGAGAATCGCAGCGAAACCCCTCCATCAACGATTTGTTTCCCCAGTCCGAAAGCGATGTTGGCTATTCCTTCATCTGATTTTTCTGGTTCTACGGGATAGAAATTAATCGAACGGGCCACACCCGACATGGTGGGATAAAATTTATCGTTGTACATTGAACCACAGACCTCCTGCAGTATAATCCCCATTTTTTCTTCATCAATAACATTTGAAGTGGCCGCCATGTAAGCTTTGCTATTCTGAAAATATACCGAGGCATACACACTCTTGATCGCCTGAGAGAGCAGTTGGATCATTTTGGTATTGTCATCAACCCGGGGCACCATATATGTATTGTAAATACCAGCAAAAGGCTGATAATGTGAGTCCTCAAGTTTGCTTGAAGAGCGGACGGCAATAGGATTATTGACCACGGAAACAAAAGCATACAGATCCTGATAAATCCGACTGGGTAAGCGGGCTTCCACAAAATGATCCAATATCTCCTTATCGGTTCTTTCTGACAAACCAATCTTGTAAAGATCGTTACCTTCCATGAATTCATCGAATATATCGGTGCTAAGAACCACTGTTCGGGGAATGGTGATAAGCAGGTTGGGATATTTCTCGAAAAGCTGATTTTTTTTGATCACAGAATTGGCAAAAGCAAGTCCACGCGCTTTTCCGCCAATAGACCCTTCTCCTATTCTTGAGAATATGATATACTCATCAAAACTGTCTTTGTCGAATTTTGCAATGATGCCCCTGCCTTTATTCATACGGTAGGTGGAAATGGCCTTCAAGATGTAATTTCTTGCTTCATCCAGTGAATTGAAATCATTGAGTCTTAAATATTTGAATAGCTGGGCGATTGGAAATATAGCCCTGGCGTTAAGCCATTTGGAAAAATCGTTTCGCGAGGCATGATATTCAAGCGAATCATTAGGGATTTTCATAATCATTTCCTGCAAGGACTGCAGATCATAAGCACGGCCAATGGGCTCCGTGGTTTTTGGATTTCTGAATACGAATTCTCCGAATGCGAAGTGGTTGATGATGTAATTTTTCAATTCAATGGTAAGGGTTTTGGAGTATTTATGCAGAAACCCTGCATTGTGTTTTTTAACCCGTTTCTCGTTTTTCCGGTCTGACGATTGTATAAGAAAGGGTATGAACTCATCATGGCTTCTTACTTTTTCGCATAATTTAATACCGGCATATTTGTCTTTTATGCCGTTTCTTTTATAGCTCATGTCGGAGATAACCCCCATCAGGTTGTATTTGTATTTTTCGAATAGCTCTACCGCTTCTTCGTAGGTAGTGGCCAGAAGAATCTTCGGTCTTCCCCTTTTTCTGAGCATCCTTTGATGTTCATTTAAAGCTTCTCTTACATATTCCTTCGATTGCTTAAATATAATTTTGTATATATTGGGCAGATAAGAGGATATATACCGGATAGAATTTTCCACCAGCAGTATGGTCTGAACCCCGACCACTTCCACATCATATTCCACATTCATCTTATCTTCTATCAGCTTAATGATTGCCAGTAATAAATCAGCATTTCCCAACCAGCAGAAAACATAGTCGATACCGCTCAAATCCTCATGCTGTATCCGCAACGATACTTCTCTTGAAAACGGAGTGAGCACTACAATGGGTTTTCCCGGATATTCCCTTTTAATTTCGTTGGCCAGGCCGAACGTGTCGTATCCACCGATGGTAAGCATTGTGATCACCAAATCGATCTGGTCATTCCTTAATTTCTCAAAGGCTTCTTCTGCCGAATTGGCCATCACGAAAATGGGAGGATAACGCAGATTCAGTGAAACGTACTCGTTAAAGATCTGTTCGTCAATTCGGCCATCCTCCTCAATCATAAATGCATCATAACTGCTCGCAATGAGTAAAACTTTATGAATGCGCTTTTGCATTAAAAGACTGAAAGAAGTATCACTAAAGTCTAGATTTAATGAGTTTTTATATTGGGTGTAAAATGACATAGACATAATCTCAATTGTGTTTATTATTATGTTGTTGGATTATATTATATATAACTCGTTGTTTTTAACTTTATTTTCATAATTGTTTACAGTAAAAGTACGGTTTTCATTCGGATAATAGTTTATTAAAAGTTTGAATTTCAAATTAATTTATGTGCCAACTTCAAAAATTCTGCTTGTATCACCATGGAACCCTCATGCTTATTCATGTTCTTGTTGTGTAAGTTATTAGATGAGGGTTTCATTGGAATAACGAATATCTATATTGATTTTTCATGATGTTTATTAATAATAAGGATATTCAAAAGAAAAAGCATTATTTTTGTCTTCTTTAGAGGTGGTCAATCAAAAAGGGAGCCTAATGGCATTAAGATGTGGAATTGTAGGATTGCCGAACGTTGGAAAATCAACCCTATTTAATAGTCTTTCGAGGGCAAAAGCTGAATCAGCCAACTATCCTTTTTGTACCATTGATCCAAATGTGGGGACCATTCCGGTACCCGACAAAAGGTTATATAGGATTGCCGGGCTGGTTAAGCCTGAAAAAGTGGTGCCTGCGACTATAGAATTTGTTGATATTGCTGGTTTGGTGAAAGGTGCCAGCAAAGGAGAGGGGCTCGGGAACCAGTTTCTGGCCAATATCCGCGAAACCGATGCGATAATCCATATCCTGCGATGTTTTGATGACGATAATGTGGCTCATGTGGATGCTTCTGTTGATCCGGTTCGTGATAAAGAAGTGGTAGACATTGAACTTCAGTTAAAGGACCTCGAGACGGTACGTAACCGTATGCAAAAAATTGACAAACAGGCAAAATCGGGGGATAAGGATGCAAAAAAGCTGATGAAAATATTGCAAAAACATGAGGAATACCTGTCTCAGGGAAAGCCGGTGCGTGATCTGAAGCTGGATAAAGAAGAGAAGAGTATGGTAAAGGATCTTCATCTTTTAACTGATAAACCGGTTCTTTATGTATGCAATGTGGATGAGGCTTCTGCTATTAAAGGAAACCGCTATTCAGAGCAGATAAAAAAAGCAGTTGCCGGTGAAGAGGCAGAGGTCCTTGTTGTTGCGGCTTCTGTGGAAGCGGAAATAGCCGAATTGGAAACTGAAGAAGAGCGCCAAATGTTTCTGGAAGAGTTTGGTTTAAAAGAATCTGGATTGAATAAGTTGATTCACGCAGCTTATAGGTTGCTTCATCTGGAGACTTTCTTTACTATCGGACCCAAAGAAGTGAGGGCTTGGACGGTCAAAACAGGGACTCCTGCGTCTAAAGCCGGTGGGATGATCCATTCTGATTTTGAGCGCGGCTTTATCAAAGCTGAAGTAATCAAGTATCCTGATTTTATTGACAAGGGCTCTGAGTCGGCGTGCAGGGAGGCAGGGAAGATTTACCTTGAAGGTAAGGATTATATTGTAAAAGATGGTGATATCATTACTTTTAAATTCAATGTGTGATGGATAGAAAATAAAGTAAAATGGCTTGGATCTATTTGTTTATAGCTGGATTTTTTGAGATAGCATGGGCTGTGGGGATGAAATTCACCCGGGGATTTACACGGCTATGGCCAACACTGGGGGTTTTGATTATTATGATTCTGAGTGTTTATTTTTTGTCTCTGGCTATAAAGTCTATTCCGGTGGGTACAGCTTATGCCGTGTGGACGGGTATTGGTATTGCCGGCACTTCTGTAGTGGGCATGATGCTTTTTGATGAATCGACAAGTGTCATCAGAATCCTTTTAATATTGCTTATTCTTATAGCCATTCTTGGTTTAAAGCTCTTGCCCAAATAAATGATTGATGAGTCTGGTATAAAAAGGGGTAAGATAAATAACTCGCCACAATTCCAATAAGTATGTTGGGAACTCCAACCCTTTTTAAACTGAACGCATTGATAGAAAGCATAAGCGAGGAAAAAATAGCAGAAGGGTCAGCTAAAAGTATTTTACCTCCTTGTATATTTTTGGCGCATTTTTCTTGATAATGAAAAAAATATTTTGGATTTGTTGAAATTATCCAAATTTATATTACATTTGTTATATATTAATATTTCTTTTTCTCAAAAATTTAAGTTTATGAACATTTATGTAGGAAACCTGGATTATAATCTTCAGGAAAGTGAATTAGAAAAGATCTTCAGTGAGTATGGAGAAGTAGCCTCGGTGAAAATCATCAAGGATAAGTATACTGGTAAGGCAAAGGGATTTGGTTTTGTTGAAATGCCTGACGATGAAGAAGCCAATAATGCAATAGAGGAATTGAACGGAACGGAAGTGAGTGGCAGACAAATGAAAGTAAACAAAGCAAGACCAAGGAGAGAAAACCCCAATCGTTAAAAGGGTATTGGATCATTCTGTTAAGGGATGGATTGCAAATTCAGAGCGCTCTTAGATGAAGATATCAACCAGCACCATTAATGACAAAAATGCGTGCTGGTTTTATTTTTATGGCTTTCCACCGCTACCTGGCTTGATTGCATAAATATTTATTGCAATCTGAAGAAATAGGTGATGGTGCCTTTTTGGTAGGCCGGAGCGTCGGATTTGCGGTCAAATTTGGCTTTTAGTGCGGCTTTTTTAGCTGCATTCAGCAGTTTATCATTCAGGGTAGTTGATCCTTTTACCCCGGAGACTGCTTTTGTGACATTACCGTATTTATCCACAGTAATTTCAACCACTACTTTGCCTTCAACCTGGTAATTATAATCAGGTTTGGGAAGCGATTCGGGATTTCGTCCCTGAAGACTAAAGTCAATCCCTCCCATGCCTTGGCTATCGATGTTGGCATGGTTATCGGATAAAGGCGATCCGGATTCCCTGCCCTGGTTTCCGGAACCTTCGGTTTCCCCTTCGCTTTCCCCGGATTCTTCAGTACTTTGACCGGGGTAAAGCGCATTTTCGTTGACCTCGCGTTCAGGTTGTGTCTCTTCTTCCTGCTGTTGACTCTCTTGCTGCTCTTCCTGCTCCGTATCTGTGGGTTGGGTTTCCTGTTCCTGTTGCTCCTCCTCTTTTTCGGTGGGTTGATTTTCTTTTTCCTGTTGTTTCTTTGTTTTCTCTTCTTTTTGATCCATAGCGGGTGCATCTTCAAAATCCTGTGTAGCTATATCCTCTTCTTTCTGGCTGGAGGTTTCTTCCTGGGAAGTTTGTTTTTCCCGGTTTGGGGATTGTGACTGTTCTTCACGGCTTTCTTGAGATTCGGTTTGTGAGGATTTTTGTATAGCGTTTTCTTGAAGCTCTTCAGCTCCCGAGGCATCTCGGGTATTCCCAAAATTAATCATTATTCCTTTCTCAGCAGGGAGGGGCAATGGAGTGGAAAATCCAAAAAAAACAAATAAAAGGGCAAGTATACCATGGAAAATGATGGTACCCAATATCCCAGTTTTATGTTTCTTTAGAAATTCCAGCATTTCTAACGTTTATTTATTTTGCTGTGGTGGCCAAAATTAATTTCCATTCGTTACGATTCGCAATGTTCATTACTTTTACAACCTCTTCGATCGGAACCCTCCTGTCTGCGTTAAGTGAGATGGTGGGTTCTTCAACATTTTTTTGACTGAATCTTTCTTTTAGAACGTATTCCATTTGTGAAAATTTTACCTGTTGCGATCCTACATAATATTCCAGATCACTGGTAATGGAGACCGTTTCCACAGGGGAGGCGGCAGTCTGGTTTGAACTTCTTGGAAGAAGGAGTTTTAGGGCGTTGGGATTGATAAGTGTGGAAGTTACCATAAAGAATATAAGTAACATGAACACGATATCGGTCATTCCCGCCATACTGTAACTTGTGCTGATTTTATTTCTTGGTTTCAGATTCATAGTATTGAGATGGCATTAATCATTCAACCGGTTCGTTCAATAAGTCCATAAATTCGGTGGTATTGGCCTCAAGCTGATAGACCACCTTTTCTACCTTTGTCACCAATACGTTATAAGCCAGATAGGCGATGATTCCCACCATCAATCCCGCTACCGTAGTGACCATAGCGGTATAAATTCCGCTTGACAGCAGGGTAATGTCGATATTGCTGCCGGCGTTGGCCATATCATAAAATGCACGGATCATCCCCATTACCGTACCCAGAAATCCAATCATCGGTGCGGCGCCTGCTGCGGTTGCCAGGGTGGGAAGTCCTTTCTCAAGTTTGGAAATTTCTAGTTTTCCTACGTTTTCAATAGCCGTATTGATGTCGTTAAGCGGTCTTCCTATTCGCTGGATCCCTTTTTCTATCATGCGGGCTACGGGATTATCCAAGGTCTGACAAAGTGTTAAGGCCGATTCTACTTTATCATCGTGAATGTAATCTTTGATCTTGTTCATGAAATTGATGTCTGTCTTGGCCGCGGCTGATATGGCGAAATACCGTTCAATAAAAATATAAATGGCTATGATGGATAAAATGACAATGGGAAGCATGACCCAGCCTCCTTTAAGAGCAAGTTCCCAGAAAGAAAGGGTTAGCTCCCCGTTAGCTTCTCCCTGAACGGCATTGGACAGAGTATCCTGTGTTTGGGCTTGTAAAAACATGAAAAAATGGCTCATACGTATCACTTTGTAAATTTTAAAACAAAAATAAAAAACTAATTTTTCTTCTCTTTTTCTTTTTTCTCTTTAAATGATAATTTTTCTGCAATATCTTTGAATAGCTCTTTGAAGCTGTCAAATTCTTCCCTGTAAAACAGTCCAGCCCCCTGGATGTACCGGGTTTCCTCATAAATCAGCCGGTCGCTGTTCCTGTTGAAGAATTTTAATCTGAGCTTTCCGTTAGGTGTTAGTTTCCAATCGACCCTAAAATCTCCTACGAATTCACTTGATTGGTGGTATTTATCGGAGGTGCCTACATTTCCGTTGATTATCAGCCGATCGTTGAGCAGTTGTGTGGAAAGGGCTACTTCTACCTGATCTTTAGATATTTCATCTCCCGGTTGATAGTTAACCCCGATATCCCAGTTGGAGGATATTTTTGACAGCCACTGACTCAACTGGTTAGACAGCAGTTCACTGGTGATGAACGCAATACTTGATGCTCCCATATTGAAAGATTCAGGTTGGCCAGCCAGATATTGCTGGGCCGGCATAAATGTATTCAGAACAAGCAGGGAAAGAAATTGCTTGTTTAATTCCTCTTCAGTGTTTATAGCTCCTTTAACCCGGGCAATTGTGCTTTCATCAGCAGTAGGCAGATCAATTTCAAAATTGATGGTGGGGTTGACCAGTTTATTGGTTAGTTGAATCTTACAATCCACGGGAATCGGTTTGTTGTAATATTCCGTAGTATCCATAAATAGATTGTTCAAGGAGGTACGAAGGCTATATACAGCGGTAATGTCAATATCTGCATCCTTAGGTTCTCCGTTCCATACGATCTGACTTCCCTGTTGGATCTCAAATTTTTTATTAATCATATTTTTAAGAGAAAACCGGTATGTTCCTTCTTCAATGATATAGTCTCCATAAATTCTAAAATTGCCATTATTATTAACTTCCATATTCAGATTACCTCGTCCCCGGGCTTCTATAAGGTCGCCGAAATCCGGGTCGAGTATCAGCCTGGTCTGGGCCTGTGGAGTTGCTTCAAGGTCAAAGTCCAGATCTAAATCAGATAGATTGCGGTTTAAGGATTCTTGTTCTGTTTCCTGATTATCCTTATTGTTGTCGTTGACAAAAGTCAGGAAACCGGTTTTCTCGCTGTTCCCTTTTTGACCTATGGGCAGGTTGATCAGGGTATTGTTTTCCGTTTTCAAGGAAGCATCAATATTTAGATTTTTAGTTTGCGTGTTTCCCTGAATGCTTACCGGACCTGAGGTAAAGGCTTCTCCGTAATAGATGTTGTTGTCAAAACCGCTGGTATTGAGTGATTTGAACTTGTTGGCATTGATGTTGAAATTGTAATCGATGTTCTTGAACGAGTGAAAATGGAGTTGACCGGTTACCTGTGCCTGATGGCCCGCATCATCAGTTACGCTTAAGCTGTCGAAATTTATTCTGTTATCTGTAACATCGAGGTTAGAGGTGAAATGATAACGGGTTTGCAGATAGTCTATGAGGAAAGAACTCTTGTGAGAAAATAGCTTTCCGTTAAATATCGGCTTATTCAGTGTACCCGAGAGATTTAAATATCCACTTAATGCTCCGCTAAAGTCAGAAAATGATTTTTGGAGAATGGGATTTAAAGCGGCCATACTGACTTTATCCAGATTGATGCCAAATTGTAAACTTTGATTGGAGGGAACATATTTACCATTTATATCCAATGTTTTAAGGTCGCCTCGTTTGCTTAATATGCTCACCCCGATTTCTTCTTTGTTATTGATCCATTTGCTGGTAATACGAGTATTTCCTATTTTGCTGTTGTTAAATACTAAGGTATCGATAGTGAAATCAGAGTGGAAGGTAGGTGCATCGTATAGATCGGCAAATTTAGCTTTTCCATTGATGATTCCGTTAAATTCGATGTTCCCTTTCGGGAAAAACAGATTCGCATATTCCAGATGAATATCGGAGAACTCCACCTGCAGCGTATCCTGCTTGTCTTTTGTTATCTGCCCGTCGATGGCCATACGTTGATTCTTATGATAGAAGTTAAGGTCATTGAATGATATACTAGTGGTGTCAATGGTAATGGAACTCTGGGAAAGTTGCCAGGTGTTGTTTTGTAGTTTTATATTACTGGGTAAAAAATAGATGTTGGTACGGATATTGTTTGTGGCCTTGGACCTGTCCATATTCAAAAGGGCCACTATTTCTCCTTTGTTGGAATGATCCTCCAGATCATTCCAATTGATTACGAGTTTTGATTTGTTATTACCTGTTAATGATTTGAGCTCAAAATCATGGAAATAGCTTGTTTCTTTGCCCGTAAGGGTTTGCAGTTTATTGAACCTGAAAACAAGAGAAAAGATGCTATCCTGAGAACGGCTACTCATTTTAATATTTTGTAAGTTATAATTTTTGTAGTTGAAGGATTTGCTTTCCGCCGTCAAATGGAAGGATTTTTTATTTCCATTATATTTCAGTTTTACCTTACTGCTGTCGTGAATACTATAACCGGGGAAAAAGATATCCGTAATTTTTTTGGTGTTATTCAGGTTAATATTCAATTCAAAATCAGATTTTGCCTTTACTGCAGTGGTGTCTTCCTTTTTATTGATGAAAACAGGCATGTAAGAGAGTGCCATATTTTTGAGTGACTGATATACCGTGGTGGATTGATACTGACCCACAAGCTCTGCGTTAATGTGATCCGATGTTAGTTTTATCCTGTGGGTATCACTTCTGTGTTTTGCTTGGATATGAAGGTTCTCAAAATTCAGTTTCTGGTTGTTTTTTATCAGTTCTCCGTGGTTCATGGTAATTACTCCACTGGCATTGTCGAGATTGTCACCCCTGAAATTCGACATCAAACTGAATGACAATTGGGCTGAAGTATCCTTTTCCACCAGGTTCAATTTGTTGAGTCTGGCTTTTTCCAAGTCAGCATTGAAATCAAATACTGGCACGTCAGAGGTGAAATCAATACCTCCTTGAAAGTTAAATTTGATATTTGGATCTTCAATGGAAAGGGCGCCGTCATACATCTTTTCGGTTAAAAAACCGTTGAGCTTGATATTTTGGTAATTATACCGATTGATTTCCAGTTCATTTATTGTGCCGTTCGTTTGAGCCTGAAAGCCTTTATCAGGAAAGATGGACCCCTGAACCTGAATATCCATGCTCATATTGCCAAAATGTTCCTTATTTTCAAGTATTCTCCCAATATTAAAGTTTTGGGTTTTCAAATTCCCTTCAAGGGCCAATCCCCGGGTTTTCTTGGGACGGATCAATAAATCGGTGGAAAATTCTCCCAACTGAGTATTGAATTTTCCATAGGCTACAAAATCATCAATGAATCCTGTGAAATTTCCTCTGTATCTAATTCGCCCCATATTTTGAAAGATCTCGGGTATGTCAATATGACCTTTATCTCCTAGAAGATTATTGATCAGCCCGAGGTCTTGTATCCCCGTATACAGGTGTTTAACATCGACATACATGAATGTTTTGGATATGTCGGGAAGTCCTGTGAGACTGAAATCGGTGAGTATCTCACTTTGTCTGCCGGTGCCTAAAAATATGCTATCTCCTTTCAGGTTGCTTACGGTGCCATCGATATCTCCCGATATCACAAAATTTTGATTGGGAATATCCTGAAAAATATCCGAGAAATAAGCAAGATCATTGAATGCGAGGTTTGATTCGCCGAGGTTTACATCCAAACGGAGTTTATTCAAGGGATTCTTAAAATTCTTATAGTGGTTATGATGCAGCACAACCGAATCGGTTTGGAAGAAAGAAGAAGGGGTGCGCATAGCAAGTTCTTTCAGGCTAAGCTTATTTTTATTCAGCCTTATTTTTGATTGAAGGTCCAACACTCTCATTCCGCTTTTTTCTGTAAATGAAAGATTTTGAAAGTCTACATAGATTTTCCCGCTGTCTATATTCAGGTTTTGGGCTTCAATATCAAAATTATAAAGGGTTAAATCATTGAAATCGATTCCATAATCGTTTTTTGATGGAAGATTGGTTTTATAGGTAATCTTTGAATTGTTTATTTCCAAATTATTACATTGGATATGCATTTTGGGCTTAGTGGTATCCTTCCTTTTTAGCGCTTCGATCAGGAATTTAATGTTGATGTTTTTTGCCGTATCGTTTCTTATATGGATGGTAGCACTGTTCATGGAAAGCTTTTTGAAAAACAGTTCTCTGTTTTTCAGGCCAAGGAATTTAAGACGACCGGTTAAATTTTTTGAATAAAGCAGACTGTCACCACTTTGATCTTCCAGATACACATCTTCAAGCACCAGCTTATTAAAAGGGGTATAATAAGCTGATTTAACTTCAAAGTGGGCATCCAGTTTCTTTGAAAACGCGTCGGATAGCTGCTGTACTATATAATTTTGGACGTTTTGATTTCTTACCAAAAAATAACCTGTGGCTGGCAAGATCAAAATGACCAAAAGCACTATTAGTAATATTTTATATATATTTTTTATAGTTTTGCTCATTTTCTTACATATAGTAACGCAAATAAACAAAAAATAGTTTTAAAGTAGTAACATAAAACCATTTCAACAATGGGGCTAACGATATTAGGAATTGAATCTTCCTGTGACGATACATCTGCTGCTATACTGAAGGATACCTATATATATTCTAATGTGATCTCTGGCCAGGAGGTTCATAAAAATTACGGGGGCGTTGTACCGGAGCTGGCCTCGCGGGCTCATCAACAACACATCATTCCTGTTGTGGATCAGGCTTTCAAAAAAGCAGAAATAGCAAAAGATCAGGTGGATGCTATCGCTTTTACCCAGGGCCCCGGGTTGCTGGGTTCACTGATGGTAGGTACTTCTTTTGCAAAAGCCTTTGCTTTGGCTAAAAATATTCCTCTGATTGGAGTGAACCATTTGCAGGCCCATATTCTTTCACATTTTATAAGAGATCCTGAAGAAAAGGAACACTCCGTGCCCCGTTTTCCTTTTCTGTGCTTACTGGTGAGCGGAGGTCACACTCAGTTAACCGTTGTAAGGGATTATCTGGAAATGGAGATTATTGGTGAAACCATTGACGATGCTGCGGGCGAGGCTTTTGACAAGGCCGGAAAAATCATGAACCTTCCTTATCCCGCCGGACCTATAATTGATCAGAAAGCCAGAGAAGGAGATCCCCATGCTTTTAAGTTTACCCGTCCCAATATCAGTGATCTGAATTATAGCTTTAGCGGCTTAAAGACGGCTTTTCTGTATTTTTTAAGAGACCGGGTAAAGGAAAATAAGAACTTTATTAACGAGCATTTCAGCGACCTTTGTGCTTCTCTTCAATATACCATAGTGGATATATTAATGGACAAACTCATCCGTGCTTATGAAATTACTGGCATAAAGGAGATTGCTATAGCCGGTGGAGTTGCTGCCAATTCGGGGTTGAAACAAGCTGTAAGTGATGCTGCCGGTAAATATGGCTGGAATGTTTACATACCCCGTTTTGAATACACCATGGATAATGCGGCCATGATTGCCATGGTGGGATATTATAAGTACCTGAGGGGTGACTTTGAAAATATGGATGCCGTACCCCATGCCCGTTTGAGATACTGATTGATTCCTGTCCTGACTACCTTTTCCATTCACTCAGACAATCTCCCTCGGAGATTCCCCCGGTTTTCTGTCACTGATTTGTCCCTTGAAAGGTGAATGTTTTTCCCATATGTTATATAGCTTTGTTTTGTAACAAATAACAAAATTTAACTCTGAGCATGGTACTTATCATCAGGTTAAGAAAAATTTGTTTTCAGCTAAAGCTGCGGTAGGAATTATTCGGGTAGAAAATTCTATCTTTGCGAGGGATATCAATTTACTTTTTTATGGCGAAACAAAAACCAACCATACCGAAGGGTACGAGAGACTTCTCGCCTGAAGTGATGGTCAAGCGAAATTATATATTTGATACCATCAGAGAAGTTTTCCAACGGTATGCTTATCAGCCGCTGGAAACCCCCTCAATGGAAAATTTATCCACCTTACTTGGAAAATATGGGGAAGAAGGGGATAAACTTCTATTCAGGATTTTGAATTCAGGAGATTATCTTGCTAAAGTTAACGAGGAGGATCTTCGGGCCCGGGATTCCCAAAAACTGGCTTCGGTGATTTCCGAAAAAGGTTTAAGATACGACCTCACTGTTCCTTTTGCCCGTTTTGTGGTTCAGCACAGGAATGAGATTAATTTTCCTTTTAAACGATACCAGATACAACCCGTTTGGCGGGCAGATAAGCCTCAAAGGGGACGTTACCGGGAGTTTTATCAATGCGATGGCGATGTGATAGGCACAGATTCCTTGCTTAATGAAGTGGAACTGATCCAGATCATGGATGATGTGTTCATGAAATTGGGACTGAATGTAAGCATCAAGATCAATAACCGAAAGATATTGAAAGGCTTGGCCAATTACATTCAAAATCCTGAAAAATTTATGGACCTCACCATGGCCATTGACAAGCTGGATAAGATAGGGCATGAAAAGGTTAAGGAGGAGTTGAAGCAAAGGGGCATAAATACTTCAGCAGTGGAAGAGCTGGACCCTTTTCTTAATTTGGAAGGAAAAAATTATGAAAAGGTTGAATATCTGGTTAACTGGCTTTCAGACGATGAGGGGAGTAAAGGCATTGGTGAAATCCGGGAAATACTTGATTATACCGGAGCTTTGGAATTGAACAATGAAGTGGAATTTGATCCCAAACTCGCCCGGGGTCTCGATTATTATACCGGGACCATTTTTGAAGTAAAGGCTCTGGATGAGGATATGGGCAGTATATGCGGTGGTGGAAGATATGACGATCTTACCGGTGTTTTTGGCTTAAAGGATGTATCTGGTGTGGGAATTTCCTTTGGAGCAGAAAGAATCTACGATGTTATGGAAAAACTGAGGCGTTTTCCTTCAAAGATGTTACCCGCTGCAAAGATTATGTTTGTGAATTTCGGGAGGGAAGAGGCGAAACATGCCCTCAAGGTGCTCCGCGAACTTCATGAAGAGGGCATCAAATCGGAGATTTATCCCGATACCGCCAAAATGAAAAAACAGATGACTTATGCCAATAACAAAGGCATTGAGTATGTCGGGCTAATGGGCGAAGATGAGATCAGCAAACAAGTGATCACTGTGAAAAATATGACTACAGGGGAACAGAAGAAAATGACACTGGAAGAATTGAAGGAATTGTTGGCAGAATAACCTGATTTTCAACAGATCCGGGGTTTAAGTACACCGTACGACCAATAATATATCAAACATCAAACACCAAATCACAAATAATGATCAATTTCTCAGTCCCAATGTTCAAAACATTAGAACGATCAAATTTGCTGTTTGAAATTTTGATAATTGATATTTGGAAATTGTTTGTAATTTGAAATTTGTAGTTTGGTGCTTAACATGCTATTGTTCAATTGAAAATTTTCCGGATATCTACCTAATATTGAATTTTAATGTAGACTTTTAAATGAAAGGAATCCACTATATCTCTTCCGAAGAGCTTACATTAGAAAGAATAGAGGAAATACTCGACAAGGATTATAAGATTGAATTGTCAGAATCGGCCACTGACAGGATCGTTTACTGCCGGAATTATCTGGACGAAAAGCTGGAAGCATCTGAGAAGCCTATATACGGAATTAATACTGGATTCGGTTCTTTGTATAACCATTCCATTTCCATGGATGATTTGGGAACTTTACAGGAAAATCTGGTGAAGAGCCATGCATGTGGCACGGGAAAAGAAATACCCCGGGTAATTGTCAGGCTGATGATCTTGTTGAAGGTTCAGGCACTCTCCTATGGATATTCCGGAGTACAATTGTCGACAGTACAGCGTCTTATAGAATTTTTCAATCATCATATTACTCCGGTTGTATATGAATATGGGTCCCTGGGGGCTTCTGGTGATCTGGCACCTTTGGCTCATATGTCATTGCCCCTGATCGGAGAAGGGGAAGCTTGGTATAAAGGAAGCAAGCAATCCACAAAGGAGATTTACCGGAAGATGGGATGGGAATCTTTGCGTTTGAGATCTAAGGAAGGACTGGCTTTGTTGAACGGCAGTCAGTTTATGAGCGCTTACGGTGTCTATTGTATGATCAGAACCATGAAAATTTCAAAATGGGCCGATGTGATTGCCGCACTTTCTCTTGATGCCTTTAACGGAAGGATTGAACCTTTCCACCATTCGGTGAACCGGATTAGAAAACAAAAAGGGCAGATCGAAACCGCACGCCGGATCATCTCCGTTTTGAAGGACAGCGAACTGCTCCACGGGAAGAAAAAACATATTCAGGATCCCTATTCCTTCCGATGTGTTCCCCAGGTTCACGGAGCATCCAGGGATACATTCGCTTATGTAAAAGCGGTTCTTTCCCGTGAAATCAATGCGGTGACCGATAATCCCACTATTATTCCCGAAGAAGATATGATCGTTTCCGCTGGCAATTTTCATGGGCAGCCCCTGGCACTTGCCCTCGATTATTTAAGTATTGCACTTTCCGAATTGGGCAACATTTCTGAACGCAGAACCTATCAGCTTCTTTCCGGTAAGAGGGGATTACCTTCCTTTCTTATAGCCAATCCCGGATTGAACTCGGGTTTTATGATACCACAATATTCCGCAGCATCTATGGTGAGTAAAAACAAACAATTGTCGACGCCTGCTTCTGTCGATTCCATTGAGTCTTCCCAGGGACAGGAAGACCATGTAAGTATGGGAGCCAATGCTTCAGTCAAAGCTTACGAAGTAGTGGAAAATGTAGAACAGATATTGGCTATTGAATTGTTTAATGCTGCCCAGGCACTGGAATTCAGGAGACCCATGAAATCTTCTTCATATATTGAAGCCCTTGTTTCCCAATTCAGGCAACGCGTCCGTTTTATAGAAAACGATAAGGTGATGTATGGAGACATTCAGCGATCCATTGAATTTATAAGAGAGGTGGATATTCAATTGCCGGAATGAAGAGAATGGCATTATGGTATTTTTTTGCCGGCTTATATTTTTGCCCGTTTACCAGTTGTATTACATTTTTTTAAAGTTTTTAATAGCCCAATGCAGGGCGCTTTTCATGGATTATGGGATCCACCTTCTTTAAGGATTGGGCGTATTAGTAAATGAGAACAAATGACGATTTGATATTCCTGCTGATTTTAGCCTTTCTTTGCTTGCCAAAATTTGCCAATAGGCCAATTAATCAATGTATCTTTTCCCTCAACAGCTTCTTACCCTTGTCCAGGGCAGTGCCAAGCTTATCAGGGGCCTTGCCTCCTGCGGTAGCGAAGAAGGGTTGTCCCCCTCCGCCGCCTTTGATCTCTTTGGCTGCTTCTTTGATGATTTCATTGGCGTTCACATTTTTTTCCTTCACCAGATTCTCCGAGATCATCAGTGAAAGATTGGCCTTGCCTTTTATGTTGGCACCCAGCAGTAGCACCAGGTTATCCACTTCTTTTTTTAACTGAAAGGCCATGTCTTTCATGGCATCGGCAGAATCTATGTCAATAATGTCGGTAATGTAATTGACCCCGTTGATCTGCTCCATTTTGTTCAGCAGATCCCGCTTCAGGTTGTTTACCTTGTCCTGTAACAGTGATTCAATTTGTTTGTTAAGATTGTAGTTCTCGTCGATAAGCTTTTCTACACTTTTGCTCAGGTTGCTTGGATGATTGAGTAATTCGCTAACCTTTTCCAGGGCCAGTAGGTTTTTTCTTACGTATTCTTCAGCTTTATCGGCAGTGAGCGCTTCGATCCTCCTGATTCCTGCTGATATGGCCGTTTCCGAAGTGATTGTAAAGAAGCCGATTTGTCCGGTAGCTTCCACATGGGTACCCCCGCACAATTCTACAATATCTCCGAATTTGATCACTCTTACCAAATCGCCATACTTCTCTCCAAAAAGGGCAGTTGCGCCCATGTCTCTGGCCTGCTCAAAAGGTACTTCTCTTTTTTCTTCCCGGGGGAGATTTCTCCGGATATAATAATTGACGATTTTTTCGATTTTTTCGATCTCTTCCGGGGTCAGTTTCTGGAAATGCGAAAAGTCAAAACGGAGATAATCGGGATGCACCAGCGAACCCTTCTGCTCAACGTGTTGCCCGAGCACTTCCTTCAGGGCATGATGCAGAAGGTGCGTAGCCGTATGATTGTTGGCCGTTTTTATTCTTTTCTGGCTGCTTACCACTGCTTTAAAAGTAGTATAAGGATCTTCCGGAAGCTTTTTGACATAATGTACGGTTTGGTTGTGCTCCTTTTTGGTATCGATGATGGAGATCTTTTCACCGTTGTATTCCAGGTATCCGGTATCTCCCACCTGACCGCCCGATTCGGCATAGAAAGGAGTATAATTGAATACCAACTGATACAATTCCTTTCCTTTCGACTTGATCTTCCTGTATTGTTTGATCTGAACCTTGGTTTCTGTATTATCGTATCCAATGAATTCTTCTCTTTCTTCATCACGCAATTTGACCCAATCGCCGGTTTCGATTTTGGCTGCCTGGCGTGAGCGTTCTTTCTGGGCTTCCAGTTCCTGGTTGAATTCCCTGCGGTTTACTGCCAGATCATGCTCTTTCAGAATGAGTTCGGTCAGATCCAGCGGAAATCCATAGGTGTCATACAGTTCAAAGGCAGTCTTGCCGTCCACCACCTTATAATTGTTCTTTTTGGTTCTTTCAATGACCCCGTTTAATAGTTTGATGCCGGTATCCAAAGTTTTCAGGAAAGTACTTTCCTCTTTCCTGATGACTTTTTCGATCAGCTCCCTTTGGGCATTGAGTTCGGGAAATGCATCCCCCATGACCTCTATCAATGATGGAAGAAGCTTGTAAATGAAAGGGTCTTTAAAATCAAGGTAGGTGTATCCATATCTCACAGCCCTTCTTAATATGCGTCGTATCACGTATCCGGCCTTTACATTGGATGGCAACTGCCCGTCAGCTATGGAGAATGATATGGCCCGCAGGTGGTCTGCAACTACTCGCATGGCCACATCGGTCATCTCATTTTTGCCGTATTTTTTGCCTGTCATTTTGGACAACTCTTGAATAATGGGCTGGAAGAGATCGGTATCGTAATTGGAATATTTGTTCTGCATCACAAGGCAAAGCCTTTCAAAGCCCATTCCTGTATCCACATGCTTCTCGGGAAGTGCTTCCAGCTCTCCACTGGCTTTCTGGTTGAACTGAATGAAAACAAGGTTCCATAGTTCTATTACCATGGGGTGATCTTGGTTGACAAGTTCAACACCCGGCTTCTTTTTTCTTTCCTCATCATTTCTCAGGTCAACGTGTATCTCCGAACAAGGTCCGCAGGGACCGGTATCACCCATTTCCCAGAAATTATCTTCTTTGGAGCCAAATAATATCCGTTCTTCTGGCAGATAATTCTTCCAATGGGCCATGGCTTCATCATCCTTTTCCAGACCATTTTCCTTGTCTCCTTCAAATACCGTTGCATATAACCTATTTTTTGAAATGGCCATCTCCTCCACCAGAAATTCCCAAGCCCAGGCTATGGCCTCTTTTTTGAAATAATCACCGAATGACCAGTTCCCCAACATCTCGAACATAGTATGATGGTAGGTGTCGTGTCCCACTTCTTCCAAGTCGTTATGTTTTCCCGATACACGCATACATTTCTGAGAATCTACTACTCGCTTGTTTTGGGGAGTTTCATTCCCCAGGAATATATCTTTGAACTGATTCATGCCCGCATTAATGAACATCAAGGTGGGATCATCCTTCACAACCATAGGTGCAGAAGGAAAAACAGCATGTCCCTTCCGTTTGAAAAAGTTTAAGTAAGCCTCCCTAATTTCTTTTGATTTCATAAATTTCTAATTCATTTTTATTTAAAATAAATCACTTGATTTGACCAATAAACCTTATTTTTGCCCAAAATGTTTTGTAAAGTTAAATAATTCCTTTAGATTTGAAACATAATGAATGTTGATACGTAAAGATAAGAGCAAAACAACCAAATTTTTATGGCAAAAATAAAATATCGTTTTGACCCACATACACTTACCTACCAAAAAGTCAACAAGTCAATCAATAGAAAGTTACGTCAGGGACTGATATATTTTGGTGTAACGATTGTGGCGGCTGTTGTGTTTAACATTATCTTTACAAAATACTATAATACCCCTAAAGAACATACTTTGAAAAGCGAGAACGAGGAGCTCGTTTTTAAATATAAAATGCTGTCGGATAAGCTTGATGAGGTAGAGAGGAAATTGAATAATATAGAACAACGAGATGACAACCTTTACAGGCCAATTTTTGAGATGGAACCTATACCCTCGCAGGTGCGGGAGGCAGGTTTTGGTGGTACCAACCGGTATGACGAGTTAAGGAAATATTCTAATTCGGAGGTTATGATTTCCACCACCAAGAAACTGGATAAAGTGGAGAATGAATTATATATTCAGTCGAAATCATTCGATTCGGTGATTAAAGAGGCCCGTAATAAGGAAAAGATGATTGCCCGTATTCCGGCGATACAGCCTATAAGTTTAAAAGATTATGGAAGGATAAGCGATTATTATGGAAGGAGGCGCGATCCCTTTACGGGAAAAATAAGGATGCATCATGGAATGGATTTTACGGGTCCCATAGGTACTGATATTTATGCCACAGGGAAAGGAGTAATTGAAGGAGCCGGATATTCTGCTTATGGTTATGGTAAGGAAGTATTGATCAATCATGGATATGGGTTTAAAACCGTTTATGCGCACCTGCATCAAATCGATGTTGAAAAGGGCGATACAGTATCACGTGGTGAAGTGATCGGAGCATTGGGGAATTCCGGACGCTCAACCGGACCGCACCTTCATTATGAAGTCAGAAAAAACGGCCGACCAGTGAATCCATTTTATTACTACTTTGATGACATCTCCGCCGAGCAATACGACAAGATGATCGCTGCTGCAGAAGAGAACAGGAGACCAATGGATTAATATATTCTATGGAAAGATATAAGTATAAATATAATCCCCGGACAGTAAGCTATGAAAAGGTGAAGCTTACGTGGAAGGATAAATTTATGCGTTTCCTCACCTATTTTGCCGCTACATTGGTATTGGCCGTTCTGTACAATCTAATATTTGGTGCTTTTTTTGATACCCCTAGAGAAAAGGAGCTGATACGGGAGAATAATCAACTCCAACTGCAATATGAAATATTAAACGAGAAGTTCGATCGGGTTGAAAACGTCTTAAAAGATCTTCAGGAAAGAGACAACAACATTTATAGAGTGATCTTTGAAACCGATCCTATTCCTAGTTCGGTAAGAGAAGCAGGATATGGCGGTTCAGAAAATTATGAAGAGCTAAGAAGATATGAAAACTCCGATTTGATCATTAGAACCGCTACTAAACTGGATAAATTATCTAAACAGCTTTATGTCCAGTCAAAATCCTATGATGAGCTCATCAGTTTGGCCAAGAACAAGGAAGAGATGCTTTCATCTGTTCCTGCCATTATGCCGGTTTCAAATGAAGATCTTACACGTACGGCTTCAGGTTTTGGTTGGAGGATCCATCCCATTTACAAGATAAGGAAGTTGCATGAAGGCATGGATTTCACAGCACCTGTCGGCACAAAAATTTATGCCACGGGTGATGGTATAGTGGAAACGGTTAAAAATTCCAAGCGGGGTTATGGCAAAAGAGTGATTATTAACCATGGATTTGGTTATAAAACTCGTTATGCCCACCTGAATGAATTTAATGTGCGCAGGGGTGAAGAGGTTCAAAGAGGCGATGTTATTGGGTATGTAGGTAACTCGGGATTATCGGTTGCTCCCCATCTGCATTATGAAGTGGAAAAAGATAACGAGAAAGTGAATCCGGTGCATTACTATTTCAATGATCTCACTCCCGAACAGTATGAAAAAATGATATTCATCTCCAGCAACAGTGGACAATCATTGGATTAATTTATGGGGACTATAATAAAAGATTTTTCGAGAAGATTCCTGTATTTGGTACCTTTCCTATGTGCTTTTTTTTTCTCTTCCGCCCAGATAGATTCTGTATCAAGTTTTAATGATTCCATTAATGACGAAGAAGTTGGACATAAAACGGCCGATTCTGTCGAAGTGGTCATACCTACTTTTTTGGGCAATAAACAAAGGAATTTTTATGGTTCCGATCCACCCGATGTTCTGGAAGTCAAGTGGAGGAAATACCTGGGCAAGGGAAAAACCGTTATTTCCAGGAAAATAGGAGAAAAAGCATGGAAAGGAGCAGGATGGACCGGTCAGCCTTTGCTTGTAAGAGAAGAGGATGATTTATACCTCATTCAGGGCGCTTATGACCACAATCTTAAAAAGATTAATGCTGGAAATGGAGAGCTCGTATGGGAACATTCATTTGACGATGTGATCAAAGGGACCGGTACCATATTGCATGAACCCGATTATCCCGAACCGGAAAACCGGCTGGTTATTTTACAGGGCAGCCGGTTGGGAGTGGGCAATTTTCTCGATAGTGATCATATACCCAGTTACCGTGCTGTATCTTACTTCACCGGTCGTGAATTGTGGAGGCATGATGTCAAATGGACTCACAGTTACAGCCGGGATGTCGATGGTTCTGCTCTGATTATTGGAGATACGGCTTATATTGGACTGGAAAATTCCCGGTTTACCGTATTTAATCCCGATTACCAAAATGCCGGGGTAAAGGACAGTATGCTGCAACCCCAAATTCATAGGCAAGTACGATTATATGACATGCCGGATGTAAAAAAACACGATCACAATGTGGTTACCGAATCGTCTCCTTCTCTCTTGGATGATCACATTTATGTGACTTCAGGTGCAGGCCATGTTTACGGATACAATCTGAAAACCCATGAACTGGACTGGGATTTTTATATTGGGTCCGATATAGATGGCTCGGCCGTTGTATCTTCCGACAGTTGCCTTATGGTTTCGGTTGAAAAGCAGTATATTAAAGGTAAGGGAGGTGCTTTTAAGCTGGATCCTTCAAAATCTCCTGATGAATCCGTTGTTTGGTATTTTCCAACCGACAGTACTGACCTTCTTAGCTGGGAAGGTGGGATTATTGGGTCAACAGGGATTAATGACAATTATGTAGGGGCGGAAGAGGTGAAACTCGCAGCATTCAACGGCCTCGACGGATATCTTTATGTGGTAAGCCATCAAAGGCTTCAGGCCGGTAAAAAAGTTCTGGGCCCGGATAGTTTGACTCGTTATCCTACTCCTCAACTGGTTTATAAGAAAAAGGTCGGTCCCTCGATTTCGACTCCCGTTTTTTATGAGAATAAACTCTTGGTGGCCTCTTATGAGGGGCTGTACCTTTTTGAATATGACAAACAGCAGAATTTTGTGCTTAAGGACAAGTTTGATGCTCCATTTGAATCTACCCCTATAGCTTATAACGGCTGTATTTACATAGCGTCACGCAACGGTTATCTTTACTGCTTTTCCGGATGAAGGGTTTGAGTATTTCAGATATTTTATTAACTTGGAATCATATAACAAAACTTTGGAAAACATGCCCTATAAAGAACAGAAAGTCGATAAGTTATATTACAGCATCGGTGAAGTAGCCGAAATGTTTGGTGTTAATAACTCCCTGATCAGATACTGGGAAAAAGAGTTTGATATCATCAAACCCAAAAAAAATAAAAAAGGGAATCGATATTTTACCAAAGAAGATATTGAAAATTTTCATATCATTTATTATCTGGTTAAAGATTTGGGAATGACCCTGAAAGGCGCCAAGAAAAAACTGAAAGAAAACAAAGAAGGGACCATCTATAATTTTAAGGTGATCGAATCCCTTAAGAATATCCGTTCAATGCTTTTAGAACTTCGTGAAGATATGGAGGATGTCTGACTGATTTCAATACCCATCTATTGCTGTTTAGAATAAAAATAAACCTATGCAAATCAGGGAACTTGTTAATTATCTGAATACAACTATTCCTTTAGGATTGCAGGAAGCGTATGATAATTCGGGATTGCTCGTAGGTAACCCGGGAAGTGAATTGTCTGGGGTTCTGGTTTCGGTAGATGTAACAGAAGAGGTTATAGAAGAAGCCAGGCAGAAAGGAGCCAATTTCATCCTTTCGCATCATCCTTTAATATTTTCAGGTCTGAAAAGTATCACCGGCAAAGATCATGTGGAACGCTCGCTTATCAAAGCCATCCAAAATGATATAGCCTTATATGCCGCCCATACCAACTTGGATAATCTAAAGAGCGGCATTAATTTTATGATGGCCGACAGACTGGGGTTAAAGGATCAGCAGATCCTCCGGCCCAAGCAGGATCAGCTCATTAAAATGGTGTTCTTTGTTCCCAGTGATCATATGGACCAGGTGAGAAAAGCGGTTTTCGACGCTGGAGCGGGCATTATCGGAGATTATGATCAATGCAGTTATAATCTTCAAGGTCAGGGCACCTTTAGACCCGGCGAAGGATCGGATCCCTATTCCGGCAAAAAAGGAGAGATGCATTTTGAAGAAGAAATACGGGTGGAAACTTTCTTTCCTTCCTATAAAACGGCTGAAGTGATTAATGCAATGAATCAGGCCCATCCCTATGAAGAGATGGTTTATGATCTTTACCCGCTGAAAAACGCTGATCATGATAGTGGTGCCGGTGTGATCGGGATCCTTGAAGAGAGGATGCCCGAGAAAGATTTCCTGGATTGGGTCAAAAAACAATTAAAAACAGAATGCATCAGGCATACTAATCTCCTTTATTCATTCGTTTCTCGGGTTGCCATTTCTGGAGGAAGTGGAAGTTTTTTACTGAATGATGCCATTTCTCAAAAAGCCGATGTTTTTATTTCTGCTGATTTTAAATATCATAACTTTTTCGAGGCGGACGAAAAAATATTAATTGCCGATATTGGGCATTTTGAAAGCGAACAAATTAGTAAAGAATTCTTTTATGAATTATTAACAAAAAAATTTCATAATTTCGCCACCCATTTATCCGAAATTAATACTAATCCCATAAACTATTATTAATATGGCAGCCGTAAAGAAACAAAAAACTGAAACAACTGAATATTCTGTAGAAGATAAGCTTAAGGCACTATACGAACTTCAAACCGTGGATTCATCAATTGATAATATTCAGAGACTGAGGGGAGAACTTCCATTGGAAGTACAGGATCTGGAAGATGAAATTGCCGGTTTGGAAACACGGGTTAAGAACTATGAGAATGAGGTGAAGGAACTTGAAGAAAGCATTAGTAAGAAGAAAAATGAAATAGAAGAATCGAAGCAGTTAATAGAAAAGTATAAGAAACAACAGAATAATGTTCGAAATAACAGGGAATATGAAGCCCTTTCCAAAGAAATAGAATTTCAGAGTCTGGAGATTGAATTGCGGGAGAAACATATCAGGGAGAACAATGAGAAAATTCAACAAAGAAATCAGGATATTGAAGAATCCAGGAAAGAACTGGAAGAGAGACAGAAAGATCTGAAGAACAAAAAGGAGGAATTGGATTCTATTATAGCAGAAACCCAAAAAGAAGAAGAAGATCTGAATGCCCGATCCGAGAAAATCAGAGAGATCATTGAACCCCGATTATTAAATGCCTATAAGAAAATCAGAAATAGTGCCAGAAATGGACTGGCTGTGGTAACAGTTGAAAGGGATGCATGTGGTGGATGTTTCAATAAAATTCCTCCTCAAAGGCAATTGGATATCCGTTCAAGGAAAAAGATCATTGTATGTGAATACTGTGGTAGAATCCTTGTAGATCCGGAATTGGCAGAAGAGATCTCAGCAAAGGTCAAACCCAGAAAAGCGGAATAAGTATAATAAGTATAAATTTCGTAATAATAAAAAGGATCTCCTGAAAGGAGATCCTTTTTATTTGGCTATCTTTACCTTGTATTTAACCTCGAATTTACCCTTTGCAATGGCATTCAGTTTGCCCCTAAGCATGCGTCTTTTGAGCGGTGCTACTTTGTCAGTGAACAGTATGCCTTGCAAATGGTCATATTCATGCTGGATGATTCTGGCACCGATTCCCCCGAATTCCTCTTCATGATAGTTGAAATCGGCATCATACCAGCGTATCAAGATTTTTTCGGGCCTTATAATTTCTTCCCTGATCTCCGGTATGCTGAGACAACCTTCTTCATAAGTTTTTTCATCGCCGTATCTGTCGATGATTTCCGGATTAATGAAAGTCATCTTAAATTCCTTAAGCGCGGGATCATCATTTTCAAGTTGAGTGCCGTCAACAACGAAAATCTGAATGGATTTTCCTAATTGTGGTGCCGCTAATCCCACACCATCCGAATGATACATGGTATCCCACAGGTTTTGAATGAACTGATCAAGCCCCTTTTCATCTTGTTCAATTTGTCTTGCCACCTTCCTCAATACAGGTGAACCGTATATATATACCGGCAATATCATGGCTTTACGAAATTTTTCGTTCCAAAAATGACTGTAATATAATGGTTGCACTTATTTTATCAACGTTTGCCTTGTTTTGTCTTTGTTTCTTTTTCATACCTCCCTGTAACATAGCATCTTGTGCCATCCTGGAGGTAAACCTTTCATCCTCCAGTTCAACAGGCATATTTGGAAATTGTTCTTTCAATTTTTTTAAAAATGGTTTAATATATTGTACACTTTCTGAATCATGATTGTTCATTTGTTTGGGATAACCTACAACAATGATCTCCACCTGTTCTTTATCTAAGTATTTGCATAAATAATCCAACAGTTCGTTGGGGTGCACAGTAGTTAATCCGTTAGCGATCATTTTCATCGGATCGCTTACAGCCAGGCCGGCTCTTTTCTTTCCATAATCTATAGCCAATATTCTTCCCACAATCATCGGGTTTTAAACAACATTTTCCGACCAAGCAAATATATAAAATAAAAAAAGCCGATGGCATACATCAGCTTTTTTTATATAAATCATTGCACTGAGGATAATTAGTTATTGTTCTCCACTTTCAGTACGTCCTTAATGGCTTTTTCTAAAGTATCTTTCGGTAAAGCACCCTGAGCCATCTGTGGTTGTTCTTCCTGTGGAATAAACAAAATTGATGGAATGCTCCTTATGCCAAACATTGCTGCAAGTTCCTGCTGATCTTCCGTGTCTATACGAAAGACGTCAATTTTCCCTTCGTATTCCTGAGAAATTTCTTCCAGCACCGGTTCTACTATTTTACAAGGTTGACACCAGTCCGCATAAAAATCAATGATGGCCGGTTTATCTCCTTCAAATTTCCATTCCTGGTTTTCTTCGAAGTTAAATACCTTTTCTTTGAATGTTTCTTTTGTTAAATTTTCAATCATTACGCTTTTGTTTTTTCTATTTACACAATTTTAAGTAACCAACAATTTATAGTTTTAAATGTTCGTCAACATAAACACAAACCCTATACCAAATTTTATGAGGCTTATTATAAGAAGTGGATTTTATGAAAAAAATATTTATTTTGCCCTATTTTATTTTAATGGAGAAATTTTGACATAAAACTTGAACAAATTGTCATATTTAGATATGAAGAAAAGTCTTAATCATCCTATATTTCAAGTTGTGTCAGATATGGTCGAGGCTGATGACTTAACAGCCTTTGCTATAGGAGGATATGTTCGGGATATTTTTCTGGGCCGTCCTTCAAAAGATATTGATATAGTGGTATTGGGAAGTGGTATTGAATTGGCCAAAAGAGTTGCTCATAAATTGAATATTAAGGATATCGCTGTTTACAAGAATTTTGGCACGGCGATGTTACATTATAAAGATGTTGAGGTAGAATTTGTCGGTGCACGCAGGGAATCTTACAGGAGTGACAGCAGAAAACCTGTTGTGGAAAATGGCACATTGGAAGATGATCAAAAAAGGAGAGATTTTACCATCAATGCCATGGCGCTTTGTTTGAATAAAAAGCATTACGGAGAATTAACAGATCCTTTTAATGGTTTAAAAGATTTGAAGAATAGAACACTTCGTACGCCCCTGGACCCTCAACAGACTTTCTCGGATGATCCGTTGAGAATGATACGGGCAGTGAGGTTTGCATCGCAACTTAATTTCAGGATCGGAGATAAGACCTATCAGGCTATTGTAGCCAATGCCAAACGCATTCAGATTGTTTCCAATGAACGTATCATGGATGAAGTGCACAAGATACTTCTTTCACCTAAGCCATCGGTTGGTTTGATACATATGGAGAAAACAGGCCTTTTGAAGGAGTTTTTACCTGAAGTGGCCAGTTTAAAAGGGGTTGAAGTCAGAGAGGATTTCAAACACAAGGATAATTTTCTTCATACCGCAAAAGTTGTGGATAATGTAGGCAAAATGAGTGATAAACTATGGCTTCGATGGGCAGCATTGTTGCATGATATTGGAAAGCCTCCCACCAAAAGATTTTCAAAGGAACAGGGCTGGACTTTTCACGGTCATGATTATGTGGGGCAGAAAATGGTTCCGGAGATTTTTAGAAGGCTCCGGCTGCCTATGAATGAAAAGATGAAATATGTCAGGAAGTTGGTGGCTCTGCATTTAAGACCTATCGCCCTGGTAGATGAGGAGGTTACGGATTCTGCCATACGAAGGCTGTTATTTGATGCCGGAAGCGATGTAGAGGATTTGATGTTGCTTTGTGAAGCCGATATTACCTCGAAAAATGATAAGAAGGTGCGTAGGTATATCAATAATTTCCGCCGCGTAAGAAAAAAAATGAAAGAAATTGAAGAAAAGGACCGCATCAGAAACTTTCAGCCTCCTATAAAAGGAGAAACCATTATGAATACCTTTAATATCCAACCCGGAAAGAATGTGGGTATCATTAAAAATGCCATTAAAGAGGCCATTCTTGACGGAAAGATTTCAAATAATTACAATGAGGCTTATGGTTTTATGCTTGAAAAGGGTAAAGAGCTTGGGCTTACGCCGGTTAATAACCGAGATCGCCAGGCTGACACCAGTGAAAGTCAAGAATGACCGGTAAGTGATCGCTGAATCCTCCTTGATACCGGTAACCCGAATAGGTACGAAAGGGCTTTGTACCGGTGTATTTCTCATCTTCTGTAATCAAAAACGGAGTCAGCATAATATGCGCATCATTTTGGGAGGTCTTCAAACCTGCGTTTTTGGTCAGCAGGCTACCCGATACATGATACTGATCAAAAATCTGCCAGAAACCCTGGTATTTATATGATCCATAGGGAAGTTTTTTCCAGTGACTGGAGAGATTATACATTTTATCGGTTTGTACTGAATCAAGATTGTTTTGTGTCTTAAGATACTTTGTTAAACTTTCGGCTTCCGGTAGTTCATTGAAATCGCCGGCAGCCACTATGGAAGATTCAGGGTTGTTTTTGAAAAGGGAATCAATATGGTGGCGCAGTACCTGGGCGGCTATTATGCGTTTGGGGCGGCTTTGCAATTCTCCCTGCCATTTGGAGGGCCAGTGGTTGAAAAAGATGTGGAGGGTATCGGAAGCTTGAACTGTTCCTTTGATGTACAGTATATCTCTTGTTCTTTCAAATTGCTCGGGAAGGGGTACGGAAATATACCGGAACGACACAGGCTGAAACTTTTCTTCCCGGTAGATTGCAGCAACATCTATTCCTCTGAAGTCGGGCGATTCGTTATGTATTATTTTGTATTGATATTTGGAAAAGGGCGTACGGTGAAGCAGGTCCTCCAGGACTTTTCTGTTTTCGATCTCACAAAAGCCTACCAGTCCGGGAGGCCCCCATCCGCCTGCTGAAACAATGACCTTATAGATATTTTCAATTTTATTGCGGTATCTATACCCATTCCACCGTCTTATTCCTGAGGGTGTGAATTCCTCGTCTCCGGTCAACGGATCGTTGACTGTGTCGAATACATTTTCGACATTATAGAACATTACCCGCAGGGTCCGGTTTTTCTCCGGATCGAACGAAGGAGCTTGCTCCTGCGCAAAGAGGGAGGGAAGACAAATCGTATTTATCCAGAATAACACAATCCATATCCGCAAAGAGTTTATCATGCTCATTCTTTTTTTGTTCCCGTTCCCGGGATGTATTCGTAGGCTCCGAGGTCGGGTGCTTCATCCGAATTTCTCCTGTTGTTCATTATATCCTTGGAATAAATTTCTCCGGTTTCCACGTCTCCTGTATCTATTGCAGGTGATAAAGTATCAAGCCTGAAATTATAATCCTCTATGGAAATGAAGCCGGGGTCTTCATTTTCAATAATGTGCTCATAATTTCTGTTCGTGGTTTGGATTTCCTCTCCGGTTTTGATCAGACAATGCTCAAACCTGTAATTTAATACTCCAGAAGATTTTAAAGAATCGAATCCTATTTCATATCCATTGTTGCCGTAAATGATGCAGTTGTTAAACCGGGCTTTTTTGAGGGCTCTTCCCTGTTTTTCTTCATTATAGTTGTTTAGAAGCAACGATGGGGTATGCCTTGTTGCACTTGTCCAATAATTTGCGATGGTGGTGTGGTAAAATTCGTATGATCCTCCTAAAGTGAGCGCTACCGCGTATTCCCCACAGTCACTGATAACATTGTTGTAGGCTTTGATGGTGGTTCCTTGTGCATAGATACCGGCATAGGTCATGTGTTCAATCTTTGAATTTGATAGTGTTAAGGTGGGGGATGCAGTACTGCCCAAGGTATCCACCTGTATCCCGATAATGGCATTTTTGATATTGGTGTAGTTGATAACGTTGTTGTGGCTCCCAGGCATAAGCCAAACCCCATCCCATTGTCCGGGGGTATCGCTGTACTCCTCTTCCAGCCGATCACTGGTAAAAAGCACGGGATCCTCTTTGGTGCCATCGCTGATTAGGCTGCCTGCCACATAAAATCGGGAATTCCTGTGGAAATGGACTTTGGTGCCTGGTTTAATGGTAAGGGTATGTTGGGTGTCCACCAATGCTGAATTATAAACCAAATAAGGTTTGTCAGCTTGCCAGGTCTGTGTTTTAAGCACTTCCCCGTTTATCAGATGGACATCCTGTCCCCAGGCTACCAGTTTGATATCCTGTGTATTTCCATTGGTGTTGAGGATCACTGAATCCTTAACCACCAAAGGATTATTGTCGTTGTTTGGTTCAATGGTAACTTCTACAAAAATGTACAGGCTGTCATTGGCATTGAGCTCTATGTTGGACATACCGGATGTTTGGGTGCCATCAATGTTGAGCCGGTAATCGGAGTCTTTACCCCCGGCAAGTTTTATGGTATTTATGTTGATCTTTTTATTATACGGATTCTTTACAGTGAACTTTTTGGTCGTTGAGCCAATGGTTGTGAATACCGTATCAAACATAACTGTATCCGTGGAAAAACTCAGCTTCACGGAAGGGTCGTCAACAAATCCCTCTTCTTCGCAAGAGATTAAAAGTCCACAAAAAACGGATATAATGGTCAGCAGAATGAAAGTCTTTCTTTCGTACACCTGTAAATATCCTGTTGGTTTAAAAAATAACGAATTTCTCTAACAAATATTAGATGAAATTTCAGAAAAGGAAATCCCCGTGCCTCGATGTTATTTTACCTTGATTTCTTTGGAGTTTTCCCACAGTCCGTGTATGTTGCAGTACGAGGTAGCGATCAATGTCCCTGCCTTGTTGGTTTTGAATTCACTAACCACCGAGTGGTTGGTATAAACCGGGCCCTGGTTGGCTCCGTCAACCGATTCCCCGTGAGCCGTAAATTCAAAATTACCGATGTGGTAGGCAAATTTATCTCCTTCGGGTTTGAAATAAAGTTGTATCCAGCGAATGTGGTGTTCAGTAGTATTCGGGTGGGCAATTTCTTTTCCCAGGGAAACCTTTACCTGGAATATTTCGCCGGCATTCACTTGATCTGCGCATTCAATAGCCGGCACATGCTTTTCTTCTTTCCAGTTTGCGCTTTGGAACATTTTACCTATTGTTGTCATAGTTGAGAGGTTTTTGTTAAACAATCTACTATCAAAGGTATACAAATTTTAAGACAAATTGAAGGCTTGTAAAATTTTAGTATATTAAATTTCGTTACTTTCAAAAAACCGATTGTTCTTTTGTCATGGTGTTTTTGATAAACGATATCTCTTCCCGCAGAAAATTCCTCAAACGGTTCACTGGCTTGTTGTTTTTTCTTTTGCCCATTAGCCACTTGTTCTCCTGGGCTTTTTCAACTACAAAAGGATCCCGTCGATTTATGGATTCTTTTGGCAATACTGCCAGCCCGGTGACGAAGCAGCCGGGGAACAAATCCTTTGAGCCTCGCTATCTGGAGCTGCACCGCTCCGGAGAACTGAAGCGCAGGGGCAATATCTTGTGGGAGATGATGAACATTTGTGACCTATGTCCCCGGGAATGTGAGAATAATAGGCTGGATGGCCAGAAAGGCGATTGCGGTTCCACTTCCCGGTTGATGATCTCTTCATTCAACCCCCATTTTGGAGAAGAAGAATCTCTGGTAGGTGACGGTGGGTCGGGTACCATTTTCATGACCCACTGCAGTCTGCGGTGTGTATACTGCATCAACTGGCAGATAAGTAGGGAAGGAAGGGGAGAGAATCGGAACATTGATGAACTGGCTTCCATGATGCTGCGTTTGCAGAACATCGGATGCAAAAATATCAATGTGGTTACCCCTACGCATTACTCTCCCCATATTTTGCTGGCATTGGATAAAGCGGCGAAGCAAGGATTAAGAATTCCCCTTGTGTACAATACAAGCGGATATGAGAAGGTGGAAGTGCTGAAACTTCTTGATGGGGTAGTAGACATTTATCTCCCCGATTTCAAATATTTTCAGAGCAGCATGGCTGCCAAATATTCTTCGGGAGCCCGTGAATATCCTGAAATGGCAAAAGCAGCCCTGCTGGAAATGCATCGCCAGGTTGGTGTAGCCAGACCTGCAGACAACGGCCTGATGTACAAGGGTCTGATGATTCGGCATCTTGTTCTCCCCAACGGAGTGAGCGGAACAAAGGATGTTATTGAATGGGTGGCCAGAATTCTGCCTAAAGATACCTATTTCCACCTCATGGCACAGTATCAGCCTGCCTATGAGGCAGATCAATATTCTCAGATCAACCGGCGAATTACACGCAGGGAGTATCAGGAGGCTGTCAGTCATGCCCAAAAAATGGGTTTGGCCAATTTGGATGTGCAGGGAA
>JAIPAF010000101.1 GCA_021740225.1 Bacteroidales bacterium
ACGCCTATGACACGGCCGCCTTTGAAAAAATGTTCAGCCGGAACGACAACATGGATGTCGATATGATGAGCCAGCCCAAAGCCAATAAAGCTTTAGCCGGTGGTCAGTTCAGCCGGTATGAGGCCGTGGTTTTCTATGACATGTGGCAGGATATCACCGAAGATCAAAAAGAAGCTTTTATTGATCTTACAAGAAAAGGAGTGGGACTGGTTTTCCTGCATCATTCCCTGGTATCCTACCAGCAATGGGAAGAATTTGAAAAAATTGTCGGAGGGCGTTACTTTGAAAAAAGCTATGTGAACGACCCAGATAAGGCCTCAGCATACAAGCACGATATTGAAATGGAAGTATCGGTTATGGATCCTGGTCATCCGATTACCAGGGATATGAATGATTTTACCATTACAGACGAAGGCTATAGCGATATAAGCATCCTGCCCTCCGTAAAAGCCCTCTTAAAGGTTGACCACCCGCATTGTGCCGATAAAGTGGCATGGACCAACGAATACAACAATTCCAGGGTGGTCTATCTTTTATTCGGTCATGATAATAAAGCTTTTCAAGATAAAAACTACCGGCGCCTACTCTTCAATGCCATCGAATGGAGCGCTCAACAGTCGAATTAAGGCCTGACCCACCTTATTCATGAATAATTCTTTCCTTTTTTCCTTGATGAAAAAAGGAACAAAAAATCAAGAAAAAATGAGCCTATCCACCCGCAATCCCTCCCTGACCCGGCCGATTTTTTCGGGCTTTCGCGCAGTTAATAGCTAAGTTTGGATAAAATAACACATTTTGGAAGTGTTGTTTAAGTGGCACCAATAACTCTTTTCATAAAGGGAGAAAATTAAGATAGATCAAATAAATTTTGTGTTGATCCTTTCAGGTCTAGCGTTTTTTGTTTACCTTTTTTTGGTAATGCAAAAAAGTAAAAAAGTAAAACATAAAATTAAGCGACTTTACTCTGAACATGGCATTTACCATCAGGTTAAGAGAAATTTGTTTGCAGCTAAAGCTGCGGTAGGAATAATGCAGGCTAAAATGAACAGATTAGGCTCTACAAGTACATGCCCCCTGATCAATAAAGTGCAATCCTGGAAAGAACGGGGGATGCCTTGGCGTCTTCAATGCGGAGCCTAAGGCCCTCAATATCTTTTCCGGGTAATTTCATAATCCGCTTGTAACCAATCGTAGTACCGTTTTGGACGGTTTCCCACTGTCCGTTACGCCGAACATCCACGGCAAATTGTTTGACCCGTTGACCGTAATTGATATTTTCCCGTATAAGGATTCGTTTGGGGGCAATGGGTTTTGAAAAGGCCAGTTCTACTGATGATTTCACCGTGCCTTGCTCAGGGGCCCATACAGTGGAGAAACTCGTATCCGTAAGGTGAGAACCTGAAAAGCAACGCTCAGGGGTTCGTACCCCGGAGGGCGTAACCTCAGCATCCAATGCAAGGTCCTTGCTATATATTTCATCCACCGTATCGGCAAAGGCATGCAGGCGTTCCACATAGGCTTCCGGCAAAAGCCCCCTTTGGTCAGGCGGAACATTTAAAAGAAGCAGACCGTTTCTCCCTACCGACTTTTCGTAAATGTTCAACAGTTCCTTCACTGTTTTCAGCCGGCTATCGGTATGATAAAACCAGTCGGAGCTGATCGATACATCACATTCTCCCACAACCCAGCGTGAACCATTGGGATCGCCTGAGTTCAGGTAATCGCGATCGGCATTTCCAACATCCACTTTGCTTGTATCCATCAACGACCAGTTGGTTTTTCCTGCAATTCCATCTTCATTGCCAATCCAGCGCACATCAGGACCCTTATCGGAAAATATCACAGCCTGAGGCTGATGGTTTCTTACCATAGACCAATACCCCTGAAAATCATATTCCATATCTTTGGCATTGGGTCCTTTGGCTCCGTCGAACCATACTTCATGTACCCTGCCGTAATTGGTCAGCAATTCCCTCAGCTGGTTTTTATAAAATTTATTGTACCGGTCGGTTCCATAGCTGGATTCATGCCGGTCCCATGGAGAAAGATAAAACCCGAATTTCAGTCCATGTTTTCTGCAGGCCTCGGATACCTCCTTCACGATATCGCCGTTCCCGTTCTTATAGGGTGAATTTTCAATGGTATAATCCGTATACTCGGAAGGCCACAGGCAAAATCCGTCGTGGTGCTTGGCCGTCAATATGACCATCTTCATCCCTGCCTTTTTAAATGCCTTCACCCATTGTTCGGCATCAAAACCGGTGGGATTGAACTGAGAAGGGTCGGCATCTCCTTCCCCCCATTCTACATCCGTGAAAGTATTCATGTTAAAATGGACAAAAGCGGTAAATTCCATTTTCTGCCAGTCCACCTGCCTTTGATCCGGCAATACCAGACCGGTGGTATCAATATAAGATGCCTGGGTGTTCTCAGAGCACGTTTGTTCCTTCTTACAACCGGAAAACAAGATCAAACCGGTAAATAAAACGGCAATTGTTTGAATGTGTAATATTTTCATCATAAGGCTTACCAATAAAATTTTAGCATTGACAGCATTTATCAAATATACTGATGAGTAAGCAAAATAAAAATTTTCCGGAGGGAATTTTTATCCGGTTAATCGAAGAAGGGCATGTGCCAGCTCCTGAAACTGCGATAGGGGGGTGATCAATCACCATTCAGGTCAATTCTAAGATGCATATACAAATCATCAGTAACCATTTGCAGAATCATTGCCTGTAAGGAGAGCACTGTATTCCTCCACCCACCGGTCAACGGTTTGGATGATCTCTTCGCGGAGGCGATGTATCTGTCTGAAATACCGCGGCTGCCTTACCCTGAATAGATTATACCGCCACTTGAACCACCACTTCTTCTGCAGCCGGTAATACTGATATGCGGCATAACCAGTAACGGGCAAGCTCACCAGGTAAGCCGGTCTTAACCATACCCCATCAACAAACCGACTGAAAATAACAAGCTGAATCAGGTAAAACAGGGGAAAAAGAACAAGCGCCACTCCATTGCGAATGGAACTATAAAACTGGGGATCCTTTACCTTTCGGGTAGCCAGACCGGGCAGAAAAAACGGAAGGGCATTGTTGACCAACCCGTAAAGAAACAAAGGCAAAAAAATCACAAAAAGGGGAAAAGTCGCAATCAATCCTGGCGTGGAATGTTTTTTCTGCTCGAATAACCAGGGTTTATAATTCAATCGCTTTAGATATTTCTGAAATTCCCTGACCTTTCTGCTCAATCTGTCAACTTCCTGAGAATTATCGTGTATTTTCCGTTCACAAATCCGAACCAGCTTCCTGTCGGATTTAAATCCCTCCGGATGACTTGAACCCGAAAGCTTCATTTGCTCTTTCATCCTCTTTCTATAAATCTCCCGCAAGTTATCAATAAAATGATAATGCTTTTCATCATCAATATGAATCATCACCTCCTTTAAACCTTCAGCGATCTTATTCTTCAGGGAGACATACGCTTTGGAAGGATTGTCAAGATACTGATATTTGAACGGTGCAATGGCAATGGGTTTCCCAAAATTGACCATCAACGATTTGTGAAATTTATAATAATTTTCGTAATCCAGCCCCACCGGTACAATATATAGCCCGAGGTTAAAATAGTTTTTTCCCTCGGCCTGGAAAGCCATTCTGCAGATCCCTTTTTTAAGGGGGCGGAGCCTTTTTCTTTCCCCGTGATTCCCCTCGGGAAAAATAACCAGCGAGCCATTACGGGAGAGAATATGACTTACCTTATTCAGAACGCTTTCATTGTTTTGCAGACTGTTGTATCCATCGCGAATGCGATATACCGGCATCAACTTCATAAAAGTAAGTATCCCGGCCAGCACTTTATTTTTAAATATATCGGCACGGGCAAGAAATACAGGCTGGCCGGAAACCGAATAAAGCACAGCCAGGGCATCCATCAGGGCATTTTGATGGTTGGGGGCAAATATAACCGGCGCATCATCCGGAATGTTATGCTTACCCTTAATGTAAATGTTTCTGAAATACAAACGGAAGTTAAGTTTGACATAATGCTTCAATAATGCATATTCCGGATTCCATTTCCCGATATTACCATGGTGTGTCATACTCAATGTGTATTGTTATATCCCTTGCAGTAAAATGTTTTGCCTGAATGCATCCCCTCGGATTGTCTTGTCATTTCCCGTTTACCTGTTCAAGATATGGGTTTTACTCATTTTACCTTATATTCTTATGTTTCTTCCTGCAAGGATAAAGTCCGGCCGGATCTTTGCAGTGATTTTCCTGACCAAAAACCGGCGATGACCAAACCGGCAACAATATGCCATATACCCCACCAGGCCGCAATAAAAGCCATACCTCCCAGACCGCCGAATAGATTCGGATTGAATATCAACACCAGTGCCAGGCCGGAATTCTGAATCCCCGTTTCAATGGTGACAGACCTGCGGTCTATTCGCGGGAGTTTAAATACGGTACTTATCGAAAAGCCCGCCAGTAAAGCCAGGGCATTATGCGCCAGAACAATTAGAAAGATCAGATGAATGTATTGCAGAAAATAGCTGAAGTTGTTGGAGAAAGCCACTATGACAAACCCTGCGAAAATAAATATAGACATAATCTTAATGGGCCGGATTATTCGGCTGGTGGTTTCCGGGAATTTACGGGCAAAAAGTACGCCCAACATCATGGGGATACCCAGCAAGATTACCACTGTTTGCAGCATATGCCAGGGATCAATCTCAATGGGCATGATTAGATTCGAAGCCTTTTCATACAGCCCGCCCCAAAAAGCAAAATTCAAAGGGGTTAAAAATATAGATCCCACCGTGGCAAAACCGGTAAGTGTAACCGAAAGGGCCGTATTTCCCCTGGCAAGATGCGAAATGAAATTGGATATATTGCCCCCCGGGCACGATGCAACAAGCAGCATACCCAAAGCCACGCTGGGCGTAGGCCGAATCAATACAACCAACAGGAACGTAAGCGCCGGCAAGATCAAAAACTGGGAAAAGAAACCAATAATGGCCGATTTGGGATACCTGAGGATTTTTTTGAAATTCTCTACATTGACTTCAAGAGCTACACCAAACATGATAAACGCCAGGGAAATATTAAGTATTAAGAGTCCGGAAGGACTGAAATTCAATCTGACCTCATCCAATACCTGTAAGGCTTGCTCCATAAAAACTGGTTTTAGCCGTCAAAGTTATAATTTTTTAACGATTCGCTTAAGGAAGAAAGGTTTTTCGCATCATGGATTCTGCGTCTCGCGTCTCTTGCTCTATGCACTACGCCACGCTTTTCGCCCCGTGCTATTCCTCCTTAATGACCACCAACTGGCTGGTGCCGTACTGGATTACTTTTACCTTTTCTCCTTTGTCGATAAATCCTACTTCAGCCCGGGCATCATATATTTCACCCTCGACCTCCACTTTACCGCCGGGCCGGAGCACCGTGCTGGCTATTCCCGTTTTGCCCACCAGGTTTTTCATCCCGGTATCGACCCCTATATAGCCCTCGTCTTTTTGCTGGGTGCTATCCAGCACAAGCTGAGACAAACCTGTTGAGGTCAACAGTTTTTTGCTCAAGTATATGGAAAGCACCAGAGCAACAAAGATCGACAGGGAAACAATGAAGAAAGACTTCAAAACCGTTTTGATGGCTTCTTCCATGTACAACTGATAATCGAAAACAATGTTATCCACCATGCTCAGTACCAAACCCGCCACGGTTAGCAGAATACCCCCTACGCCGGCCACGCCGAAACCCGGGATGACAAACAGCTCAATGCCAATAAGGATCAGTCCGAGGATGAAAAGCCCAAGCTCCCAGTTCTGGGCAATGCCTTCGGCATAGAGGGGAGCAAAATAAAGGGCGGCCGCAACTACTGCGGCAAGAAGCGGAAACCCCACCCCCGGCGACTGCATTTCAAAATATATCCCTCCCACAATGATCATAATCAATATACTTTGAAAAGCCGGGTTCATGAGAAAACCCGTGAGAGACTCAATGGAGGAAACTTCATAGCGCCGGATCTTATAGGGTCCGATGTTGGCTTTAGCCAGTAAATCTTCGATATCGGAAACTTTCCCTTCACAATAACCGTTTTCTAGGGCCTCGTCGGTGGTAAAAGTCAGGATCTTCGTATCATCTACAACACCATCAACAGAAATTTCGGGATCTACCATGGCTTCAGCTATATGGGGATCCCTGTGCCAACGGATAAGGGTATCTTTTCCCCTTTTTAGCGTATCTTTTCCGTGGGCCTCGGCAGTAGCCCGCATGGTCGACCGCATATACGACTGATACTTCTCGGGCATGATCTCCCCCTCCTGGTTGACTACCGAGGCCGCTCCTATACGGGCGCCTTCCTTCATATAAATGCTGTCGGCAGCAATAGAGATCAATGCCCCGGCCGAAGCGGCATTGTTCGTAATAAAGGCAATGACCGGAATGTCGCTGCCCAGAAACTGGCTTCGGATGGAATCGGCAATATTGACCTGCCCTCCATACGTATTGATATTGACTATTATATAATCCGCGTTGAGCTCCCTGGCTTCCTCAAAAGCCCGTTTGGTTAGTCGCCAGGCAGAAGGCTCAATATTCTGCGCTATATCAAAATTGTATACCAATACACTGTCTGACGAATCGGCATCCCTTCGCGAAACCTGATCCGTTATATCCCGGGAATAAGCAGTAAGGCTCACTGCAAAAACAACCCACAATAATACGAACCGGCATGAAAAAGTTCTTAGTACGTTTATATGCATAATATTTGGTAGTATGATGGTTTTTTACCCCTTAATCAAGCACCAAAATACAAATATATTACACTCAATGGAATTCTATTTAATAATGATTTTTTTGTTTTTTTTCTTTAATACACTGCGAAATTTTTGTCTGTGAAATGCCAATCTCTTTGGATAATCGGTAAAGAGTAATTTAATCTGGTTTTTGAATATATCACCTCTTGAAATGGGAATATATTGGCAGGGGGTTAATGATACATTTTTATTAATTTTGATCAATTTTACTAATTTTAAGAATCTATGAGTATAGCGGAGAATCTAAACCATTTCAAAAACAATCTGCCCCCGGGGGTAAAACTCATAGCAATTACCAAGACCAGACCCAATGAGGATATACTTGAGGCTTATAATGCAGGCCACAAGGTTTTTGGAGAGAATAAGGTACAGGAGTTGGTAAAGAAGTATGAGGAGCTTCCCGGGGATATTGAATGGCATATGGTTGGTCATTTGCAGTCCAATAAGGTCAAATATATTGCTCCTTTTGTTCACCTGGTACACGGGGTTGACAGAGCCAGGCTTTTGAAAGTTATTGACAAGGAGGGAAGGAAGAACAACCGGGTAATTGATATTTTGATGCAGTTTCACATTG
>JAIPAF010000102.1 GCA_021740225.1 Bacteroidales bacterium
AGTTGTTATCAAATAAAAAAAGGTTCGGTGAAGTCATATACCATTCGATAAAAAAAATGCTACAGATCTGGCAGGGAAAGCAGGCAAAATATCAAGCAAAAAAAATCAAAAAAAAATACCCCCTGTATCCCCCACCCTTATTCAAAAAACTCAAATTCAGAATTTTTTCCGTCCTAAAATGAAAAAAATTGTTGCATTGTATGAAAATATTCCCTACCTTTCCACCTAGATTAACCAATCCTTCCGAATGCGCGGCAAAAGAAGGTTTTTTACAGTTTTCATGATTAATAACCCTTAAAAAGAAAAAAACATGCAAAATCTAATCAACTTTAACCTTGACAGGGAAGAAAAAACCGCCGTGGATGAGGCGTTAGCTACTCTCAGACGGATACTCCTTCCCAAGCTGGTCAACTTATCGCCCGGAGATATCAGGAATATGGTAAATATGGGCAACAAGAACATGGGCTTTGTGACCAAGGCCGCAGAGATTGCCCATAAATATCCGCATCTGGTTCCGGAATTCTTCGACCTGGAAGCTTTCCAGACCGATCTGGACGCTACGGTTACCCTTCGTGACCTGAAACTGTCAACGGAGAGCCTGTCCGACTTAATTAACGATTCTCTGGCGCTTTCAGGCAGCGAAGCCCTTCAGGCAGCTTTATCTTTCTATTCCTATCTGAAGATCGCCGTAAAAATGAACGTACCGGAAGCCGAAACAGCTTATCTTGAACTGGCCGAGCATTTCCCGCGCAAAGCTCAGAAAAGTTCAGATGAAGAAACCACGGAAGAGTCTGCATGACGACAGATGATTGGTATTTTTCCTGAAAACGGAAAACATAAAGCTAAGCTGCTTTACTCTAAACATGGCACTTGCCATCAGGTTAATAGAAATTTATTTGCAGCTAAAGCTACGGTAAGTTTTAAACATCAACATCGATATGCCGGATATCTCCATTCATATCCGGCATATCTCTTTTCCTATCCGGAATAACACCGCTCATATCCCGATCATCAAATATGATATCCGCAACATCACCATTGATATTCCGGATATTCATGACGATATCCGGCATATCATTTTATCTGTTCCCAACATCATCACTACATATCTGAGATATAAAATTTGATATCCGGTATATCATTATCCATGTGTCAAATAGAAAGCATAAATAATCCGTTTCAATTTTATATATTTATGACTAAATTCGGTTCCAATTATGCAAGTAACCGATCAGATAAATAACAGTGTAAGTATACCGGATACACCCCGGCGAATCATATCCCTTGTGCCCTCTATAACAGAATTATTGTTTGATCTGGAATTGGACCGGAAAGTTGCCGGAAGAACACAATTTTGTATTTATCCGGCCGAAAAAATCGAAAAAGTCCCTATTGTAGGTGGAGTAATGGGATTAAGTTTCCATCAGATTGAAAAAATCAACCCCGATCTGATCCTGGCGTCAAAGGAGGAAAACGCACAGGGCGAGATCAATGAATTATCCAGCCGGTTTCCGGTGTGGGTAAGCGATGTGCATAACCTTCCCGATGCCCTTGAACTAATACACAAGATCGGCACGGTTTGCGGAGTTGAAAACAAAGCTGCCACATTGACCGGCCAAATCAAAGAGCAATTTCATACTCTTGATCATATCCCGGAAAACATTGTAAAAGCGGTTTACCTGATCTGGAAAAATCCTATGTACACCGTGAATCAATCGACGTTTGCTCATGACATGCTGAAAAGATGCGGTATTGAAAATGTATTCGCTTCCAGGCAGGAAGCTTACCCTGTAATCAACGAAAAAGAAATACGTAATAAAAAGCCCGATTATATCCTTCTTCCTTCCGAACCTTACCCTTTCAATGAAAAAGACGAACAAACCCTGGATAAGAACTTACCTGAAGTAGGAATCAAAAGGGTGGACGGTGAATATTTTACATGGTACGGATCACATTTATTAAATGCACCTGCTTATTTCAAACAATTGTTTTAAGTTTGTCACTGAAACATATAAAATTCAAATTTTTAATAAACTATTAAGCTGATGAAAAGAGCCGTTTTTCCCGGATCATTCGATCCCATTACCATAGGCCATGAATCGATTATTAAAAGAGCCCTTCCTCTTTTTGACGAGATCATCATAGCCGTAGGCTACAACGTGAATAAAAAGGGTTACTTTTCCCTGGAAAACAGGAAAAATTGGATCGCCAGCGTATTCGAAGATGAACCCGCCGTAAAAGTTGACCATTTTGAGGGGTTGACCATAGAATACTGCAAGAGAATGGAAGCCAAATATCTACTGAGGGGGCTGCGGACCGCAGCAGATTTTGAATACGAAAGGGCCATAGCACAAGTAAATAAAGCCATGCACGAGGGAATTGAAACCGTCTTTCTCCTGACCATGCCTGAACATACTCCGGTCAAATCCACAATTGTCAGGGATATTATCCGTAACGGCGGAGATGCCAGTAAGTTTTTGCCTAAAGGAATGAATATTCATGACCAAAAAGGATAATCTCATCTTTAACTATATACTTCTTCTTTTTTGCTTCTTGGGTATAAATGTTGTTTCAGCCGGAGAAGTTCAATTATATGGCCAATCACCCGTGTATTCCGGGGAAAAGATTACCTTTTACGCTTATTCGGATTATATCACCCAGGATACCGTGCACTTGAGCACTGTACAAATTCAGGAGGACGGATCTTTTAAATGCTCCCTGAACCTGAAACAAGTGAGGAAAATTTTTGTCAACCTGGGAGTGTATAAAGGTTATTTTTTTGCTGAGCCCGGGCAGAGCTATAAATTAGCACTTCCTGAGAAGAAGGAAAAAAGCAAAGCCCAACAATTAAACCCCTACTTTAAAGGAATACCTGTGCATATCGGTGTTATGAATAGCGATCCGGGAGAGCTTAATTACCAGATCAATAGCTTCTCCAATACCTATGATAAAATCATCAACAAGAATGCGAACAATGTCAAAAACCTTTCCCGAAAAAAGGACTCCATATCCACACTACTGGATACCATAGTACAATCAGAAAACCCTTTTTTTCAAAACTATAAAAAATATACAGTGGGTCGTCTGAAGTTATCTCTGGGCTATTCCACACAAAAAATAAAAAATCAACTCCTTTCCGATGAGAAGGTTTTATATCACAATCCCGCTTATATGGATTTTATATCCACTCTGTATCAGAACCATTTTAAAGATTTGTTCTCCGAACATGGAGACGAAGTATATCATATCATCAACCGGTTAAAGAGCTATTCCAGGCTTGACTCACTGGTACGCGGTGATCCGGTATTGAAAGAAAATGATAGGTTGAGGGAAATGGTCCTATTAAAAAGCCTGCATGATGCCTATTACGATCAAACATTCTCCAAGAAAGCGGTTCGACACATCCTTGATTCAGCGGAACACTACGTCAATCACAAGGAGAACCTTCGTATTGCCCTTAATATAAAAGAAAAAAACAACTATCTTGCAGCAGGGGATCAGGCTCCCCGTTTTTGCCTTTATGACACTGACAGCAATCGGGTGTGCCTGGAAGACCTCAGGGGGGACTATATATACCTGGGATTTTGCAATTCAAAAAATTATAGCTGTACCCGGCATTACAACATATTGGAAAATCTCTACAAAAAACATAAAAAGCATTTCAAAATAGTAATCATTTCAAATTCAGAAAGCATGGAGGAAATGAAGCGCCTGGCGGAACATCATGATTATCCCTGGACTTTTCTTCACCCCGGAAATCAACCCGAGGTACTGGAGCAATACAATGTGAGAAACATGCCTGCCTACTATTTCATCAATCCCAGCGGTGAGTTGTCCCTGGCACCCGCACCTCCCCCTTCAGAGAATATCGAACAAAAAATCTACAAAATCATGAAAGCAGACGGGGCTTTATAAGTAATGCTTGAATGCTTGAATGGTTGAATGATTAAAGGGTTAGAAAAGTTTTCCTGCTTTAAGCACATCAATAATAGAGAGAAAAGTGTTTTCAGTAACGATATTCAATTCTTCCGGATTTATCCATTTTGCTTCGGTAATTTCTTCTTTTGTCTGGGGAATTAATGCTTCTTCCGCCCTGCCCTTCATTTTATACCAGTAAGTTCTTTTCAGTATCAATCCACCATCAAGTGTATAAGAATGATAAGTTATATGCAACAAATCATCTATTTCCAGGGAATGAATTCCACATTCCTCCTTCACCTCTCTTAATGCACAGGTTTCAGGATCTTCCCCCGGCTCCATTTTACCTTTTGGAAGATCCCATATACCCCGCCTCTTAATAACAAGTACCTGATCCTTCTCATTGAAAACAAGGCCTCCGGCAGCTTCCACAACACTGAAAAATGATTGAAAATCCTGAAAAACCTTTTCTGTATCCTGATGAACAATGAATACATTCTTCATACTGGGCACATTCATGAAAAGTTCAAGAACATAGGCAAGCTGAATTGCATTTATATATCTAATAAAAACCCCATTATATTCCTTATAATAGCTGCCCACTTGATCTGTAAAATAAATCGTACGATTGTCGAAAAAAACTTTATACATTTGCCCTATGGAAAATTTGGAACAAGAAATAGCCAATAATCTACTGCAAATAAAAGCAATAAAATTTAATCCTGCAAATCCATTCCGGTGGAGTTCCGGTTGGAAATCACCCATGTATTGTGATAACAGAAAGTCTCTTTCCTATCCCCATATAAGGGATTTAATAAAGGAAGGCTTTGTAGAACTGGTGAAAAATCAATATGGAGTGCCCGATGTTATTGCAGGAGTAGCCACCGGGGCAATAGCCATGGGAGCGCTCACTGCCGATGCGCTGAACCTACCTTTCGTGTACGTACGTTCCAGCCCGAAAAGTCATGGACTTCAAAACATGATAGAAGGCAATTTGGAAAAGGATCAAAAAGTTGTGGTTATTGAAGATCTCGTATCCACAGGTAATAGCAGTCTTAATGCCGTTAAGGCATTGAGAAACAACGGTGCTCGGGTGATGGGAATGGGAGCCATCTTTTCCTATGGTTTCGAAGTGGCTAAAAGAAACTTTGAGAAAAATGACTGTCAATTACATACCCTTTGCGAATATCATACACTTATAGAAGTAGCCATACGCAAAGGTTATCTAAAAAAAGAGCAAAGGGAGCAACTGGAGGAATGGCGTAAAAATCCTTCCGCGTGGGAACAATAAAAATCAACATATTATGTCAAAAGTAGTTAGTAAAATAGGAAAAATATACAGAAACGATGATGAAGTCTATAATTTTCTTTCAGACTTCAGAAATCTTGATTCCCTGGTTCCGTCCGACAAAATTACAAACTGGCAATCGGATGAAGATCGGTGCCGGTTCAGCATTGCCGGGATAGGTGCAACAGGAATGCGGATTGTGGAAAAGGAACCTTACAAACTCATCAAATTAGGCAGCTACAAAGAAAGTCCCGTCAGTTTCAATATATGGATACAATTAAAAAAAGTAAATGAGGGAGATACCAGGATCAGACTGACCGGGGAAGCCCATATGAACTCCTTAATGAACAAAATGCTTCAAAATTACCTGAAAAAGGGTCTGGACGGTGCAGTTGACAAGTTGACCGACTTTTTCAACAATAAGAAAGATTTATAATACAAATTCCACTTCCTTGAAATTATATTCCAATGTCTTGCCCGATTGATTTTCAAGAATAAGTTGTCCGTAATCCGATACCCCAATAATCTTAGCTTTAAACTTTTCTGCACCATTCTGATACCAGGACATTTCATTGAGCCGAAATAGCTTTTCGTGGTAATCTTTTCGTATTTTATCATCCATACCCCTTGCCAGCATCTGATAGCGTTTTTCAAGAAAACCGGAAAGATTTTTTAACTCATCCTTTAAAACCAGCTTCTTTTCAATCATCTGATTAAGCGAAACCGGATTGGGTATATCGGCGGGAAATTTCTCCTGGTTGACATTAATACCTATTCCTACTATGGAGTTTTTCATTGAGGAACCCACCAAATCGTTTTCAATCAAAATTCCCGCTATCTTCCTGTCATCCACATAAATATCATTCGGCCATTTAATGCTCACATCTGAAATATAACTGCTTAGATAATCGCAAATCCCCAAACAAATGACCTTAGAAATTAAAAACTGGGTATTTGCTGATATGAATTCCGGATACAAAATTATGCTAAAAAGAAGATTTTTCCCGCGCTTGCTATGCCAGACATTATCTCCGTACCCTCTCCCTTGTTTCTGATCACCGGAAATAATAATCGTACCTTCTTCCGGGGTTTCTTTTGAAAGAAGCGACCTGGCATAGTCATTGGTACTGTCTACCGAAAGCAAAGAGATGATTTTATTCCCTATAATCCTCGTTTTCATAACAATTCATGAATAAAAACTACCACAAAAGTATATATTTTCATTACAAAATAAATCCTGACAATTTTTCATTATAATTGTAAGGGAATAATATTTGTTTAAATTATATATAATTTATATTAGAAATTCATGTTTTGAGAGAAACAAACTGTTTTTAATTTGTTGTAATAAATGGAAACAATCTTATTAAGGTAGAACGAAAATCGAAGGGGTCAATTTTGCAAATAAGGACTTAAAAAGCAGGATGCTTTTATAAGTAGTTTAAAATTCATCTTTTAAACAAAACAATAAGAATCATAAAAATTTAATTAATTTTGCAAAAAAATTTAATGAAAATTACTAAAGAAGAAGAAATTGCAACTGAAGAACTACTGAACAAAATAATAAAAGGAATACAGGATAAAAAAGGAAAAGAAATCATAAGTTTAAATATAAGTGAAATAGAAAACTCAATCTGTGATTATTTTGTTATATGTCATGGCACTTCTTCAAGACATGTTGACGCAATTACAGATTCTATTGAACAGGAAGTAAAAAAAGAATTGAATGAAAAGCCGTATCATAAGGAAGGGTTAGATAATTTTACCTGGGTTCTCATTGATTATGCAAGCATCATCATTCATATTTTCCAAAAAGAGTACAGGGATTTTTACAACCTGGAAAATTTATGGGCCGATGCTCCCATGCATAAATATCAGGATGTACAATAAACCAATAACGGAGGTAAATCAGGAATGGCCGACGAAAATACAGAACAAAACAAAGAACAGAACCAAAATAAACAGGACAACAACAATAAGAAGTCTTATCCAAAATTTAATATTTATTGGGTATATGGACTGATTGCCATTTTTTTCATTTCCTTAAATTTCATGAATCTTGGGGGAAGTCCTAAAGAAACTACCTGGCAGGAATTTCAGCGTACCATGCTTCAGAACCAGGATGTTGAAAAGATTGTT
>JAIPAF010000103.1 GCA_021740225.1 Bacteroidales bacterium
TGATCTCTGTTTTAATGTTTGCAAATGTAATTTTACGTACGAAATTACAATATGTTTTATAATAGTTAAAATGATTTTTAAGAACTTTCTCAGATGATACCTGCTTGTTTCGTGATTAATTTATAATTTTACGCGATTTCTGAATATATAACGCCGTTGATATTATGGATATTGCAAAGAAATATGATCCCTCAAAAGTAGAGCAAAAATGGTATCAGTATTGGATGGAAAAAGGATTTTTTCATTCTGAACCGGATGAACGTGAGCCTTACACCATTGTGATACCTCCACCCAATGTAACCGGAGTATTGCATATGGGACATATTCTGAACAATACCATTCAGGATATTCTCATCCGGCGTGCAAGAATGCTTGGAAAAAATGCGTGTTGGGTGCCGGGTACTGATCATGCCTCTATTGCCACAGAAGCCAAAGTTGTTGAAAAACTCAGGGAAGAAGGCATCGATAAATATTCCCTGGACAGGGAAGAATTTCTGAAACATGCCTGGGAATGGAAAGAGAAACATGGAGGGATCATTCTCGAGCAATTAAAAAAGTTGGGCGCCTCATGCGACTGGAATCGCACCAAGTTTACTATGGATGACGATATGTATGAAAGCGTCATCAAAGTGTTTATTGATCTTTACGAGAAAGGTTATGTTTACAGGGGCGTGCGGATGGTCAACTGGGATCCACAGGCCAAGACGGCCATCTCTGATGAGGAGGTCAATTACAAAGAAGTCCGGTCAAAGCTATATTATATAAAATATCCGGTAGACGAAACGGATCAATATATCGAGATAGCCACAACACGACCTGAAACCATTCTCGGCGATACGGCTGTTTGTGTTCATCCTGAAGATACCAGGTACACTCACCTTTATGGTAAAGAGGTTATTGTACCTGTGATTAACAGGAAGGTTCCTCTCATTCTCGATGAATATGTGGATAAGGAATTTGGCTCGGGGGCATTGAAAATCACGCCTGCTCATGATGAAAATGACCATGAAATTGGACTTCGGCACAAACTAAAGATCATCGATATTTTCAATGATGATGGCTCATTGAATGAGAACGCTGAAATTCACATTGGGGAGGATCGGTTTGAAGCCAGAGAGAATTTTGTCAAAGACCTGGAGAAAGAAGGCTACTTGGTTAAAGTAGAGGATTATACAAATAGTATAGGATTTTCGGAAAGAACCGATGCGGTTATTGAACCCAAACTTTCCACACAGTGGTTTTGCCGGATGAATGAAATGGCCCGCCCGGCATTGGAGAATGTAATGAATAATAACATCCGTTTTCATCCTCCCAAATTTAAGAATACTTACAAGCACTGGATGGAAAATATAAAGGACTGGTGTATTTCCAGGCAATTATGGTGGGGCCAGCGGATTCCTGCTTACTATTTACCCGATGGCAATTATGTAGTGGCAGAAAATGAAACGGAGGCTCTGAAAAAAGCAAAGAGAAAGACGGGTAACTATGAATTGACTTTTAACGACCTGAAACAGGATCCGGATGTGCTGGATACCTGGTTTTCATCATGGTTGTGGCCCATATCTGTATTCGACGGCATTAGAAACCCGGATAACAAAGACATCAATTATTATTATCCCACCGATGATCTGGTTACAGCACCGGAGATACTCTTTTTTTGGGTGGCCAGGATGATCATGGCCGGTTATGAGTACAGGGACGAGAAGCCCTTTGGAAATGTGTACCTCACTGGAGTTGTCAGGGATAATCAAAGGAGAAAGATGTCAAAATCTCTTGGTAATTCACCCGATCCGCTTCGTTTGATCAATCAGTACGGTGCGGATGGAGTGCGTGTGGGTATGCTGCTTTGTTCTCCGGCGGGAAACGATCTGCTTTTTGATGAAAGCTTGACGGAACAAGGGCGAAATTTCGGCAATAAGATATGGAATGCTTTCCGCCTGGTGAAAAACTGGGAAGTTGATGGTAATATAAGACAGCCTGAGCATTCAAAAGAAGCAATCGAATGGTTCAGGAACAGACTGAATAAAGCCATTGAAGAGCTTGATAAACAATTCGAGAAATTCAGGCTTTCCGATGCATTGATGAATCTATACCGATTGTTCTGGGATGAATTTTCTTCCTGGTACCTGGAAATTGTAAAACCGGCGTACAAACAGCCTGTAGATAGAAAAACTTATGAGTTAACCCTCTCTTTTTTCGAACAATTGATGGAATTACTCCATCCCATTATGCCATTTATTACGGAAGAAATCTGGCAGTTGATTTATGACAGGGGAGAGGATGAAAGCATTACGATAACAGAGATGCCCGGGAAAGAAAGTTATGAAACCAGCTTGATCGATTCTTTTGAAAAAGTGAAGGAGATCATTACTTCTGTAAGGAATATCCGAAAGGATAAGGATATTCCGTATAACGAAGCCCTTTCTCTTCAAGTGAACGGGGAACATATGGTACAGTTTGATTCCGTTATCCGAAAACTGGCCAATATAGATACCATTGAAGAAATCAGGGAGAAACCGGAAAATGCCGTATCCTTCATGGTGAGGACCACCGAATATTATATCCCGGTTGAGAATGTGCTGGACACAGACGAAGAGATAAACAAACTGGAGGAAGAGCTTGAATATACCAGGGGATTTTTGCAATCTGTTATGAAAAAGCTTAATAATGAAAAATTTGTTGGCAATGCCCCTAAAAAGGTTGTTGATCGTGAGAAGAAAAAGAAAGAGGACGCCGAACAAAAAATAAAAACCCTTGAAGAGCGTATCAACAGCTTAAAAAAGTAAACCGTTGATTTCAATAAGGGTTTAAATTTGTCTGTTCGGAATGATAGTGATACTGTGAAGTTATAGGGATAGCCTTGTTTATTCGGCAGATTTTCCATGAAATGTTTGTTTGCTCTTTTATTGAGGTACTTACATTACTTTAAAAAGCTTATCCGCTTTCATGGATTTTTTTCCGAAGAAATGTACAATAAGGAACAGCAACAACAAACCTGCGGGGAAGGTAATGTAGCTTGGTATACCGTAGGCTGAGGGTATGGTTCCCACAGCTATGGATATTCCTCCCACCGTTAAGGCATATGGCATCTGGGTACGGACGTGTTCTATGTGATTGCAGGAGCTTGCCAGGGAACTGAGAATGGTTGTATCGGATATGGGTGAGCAGTGATCGCCTAGAACAGAGCCGGCAAGTACACAGGAAACCACATTATAGAATATGGTCAGGGCCATGGCATTTTCCAGCCCTGCTTCCTGTGAAATAAGCCATGAAGCTGGCAAAATCAGCGGATAAAGTATGGCCATTGTGCCCCATGAGGAACCAGTGGAAAAAGCAACGAGGGCGGCGAGAATAAAAGTGAGTGCTGGCACCAGAAATGGAACCAGATTGATGCTTACAAGGCTTTGTGATATAAAATCAGCCGTATGTAAATGTTTGGTAAGTAATGCAAGCGACCATGCCAGTACGAGGATGATGATGGCTGTTAACATGGTTTTAAAACCATCAATCAGGGTATCAATGGTTTTTTTTAGATTTAGTAATTTCTGTATTACCGTGAAAAGTATAGCCACAACAACGCCTAAAATAGAAGACCATAACAAAGCTTTAAATGAATCCGAATTTCCAATGATCACGGAAAGTTTTTTGGAAAATGCCAGTTCCGGATTGCTCCATACTTCTGGATCCCAACCTGTATAGAGTAATCCGATAAAGGTGCCGAAAATTACAATTGCTACGGGAATTACAGCATTATAAGCTTTGGGTTGAATGTGTTCAGGGGTTTCTATTTCACTCCCCCCGGTGGTGTCGTTATCGTCGTTTTCAGTATTTGAAGTGACTTTCCCTTGTCGCGCCCTTTTTTCAGCACGTAACATCGGTCCAAAATCCCTCCCCTTGTATGTAAGCATCAATATAAATAGCAGCGCGAATATGGGATAAAACGAGTAAGCAAGTGAATTGATGAAAACATTATACGGAGTTTGATTCAATCCCAATGTGTTGATACCATCCTGAATATAACTAAGTTCCGCTCCGATCCATGTGGTCACAAAGGCAATGGCAGCAATGGGCGCAGCAGTGGAGTCAACAATATATGCCAGTTTCTCCCGGGAGATCCGCAGGCGGTCAGTTACCGGACGCATGGTATTTCCCACTACCAGCGTGTTGGCATAATCATCAAAGAAAATTGCTATGCCCAGAAGCCAGGTAACGAATTGACCCGAACGGGCACTTTTTGCGTATTTGGAAAGAATATTCACCACTCCTTTCATTCCCCCGTTTTTGGTTATAATGCCTACCATTCCACCAATAAGCATTGTAAAAACGATGATGGAAAGATGTTCCTTATCCCCCAGTGATTCCAATACATACGTATCGGGTATGGCGAAAATACCTTTGAATAAAGCAGTAAAAAACTCTACACCCTGATGCGCATAGATGGTGGTTGTTCCTATAAGAATGCCAATGAAAAGGGCTGAATAGACCTCTTTAAATATCAAGGCAAATAAAATGGCAATTAGCGGTGGTATAACAGAGAACCATAAAGGGATGGGATTAATATGGGTTTGGTATTCAAAATTTTGATAATGGATGGTGAAATCGGTTTCGCTGGAAAATTTCCACGGAAATGTGGCTTTACCTTTTTTGATTTCAACGGTTACGGGTTGACCGTTCACCTGTAAATCAATTGTTTTACCTTCGTAAAATTCCCGGAATGCTTCTTTTTTAAAGTGGAGCGTGATTTCATGTTCAATGTTTCTGACAATGATATCTGTATGTTTAACCTGGACCTCTTTTGAGCTAATGGAAGTTTTAGGGGTAAAGGTTTTATTGCTGAATACAGGAGGGGTATAAAAAAAAGTCAGAAAAAGAAGGAAAGTGGCCCCAATAAGAAACTTCCTCTCCATGAAAAATAATTTTGAATAATCATCGAATGTAATTAAAATAATTTATTTCGTTATTAACATAATTTAAAAATTTAATTTTTGAAATTAGTCAAAAAATGTTGTAATTTGATGGTGTCAAATTTTTGTTTTATGCAGATTCATTTTGATTTTTTCAGGGTAGAAAATGATAATATGACTCCAGAAGCGGGTCGGATATTGATTTCAGAACCATTACTCAATGATTCATATTTTAAGCGTTCGGTGGTTCTGCTTACAGAATATTCAGAAAACGGATCTGTAGGATTCGTATTGAATAAATCTATAGATATAGCAATAACCGATGTTATCAGTGATTTTCCTTCTTTTGATACTACCTTGTATGTGGGAGGACCTGTAGGGAAAGATACAGTACATTACATTCATACTTTGGGAGAACTTATAACCAACTCAGTACACGTTAAGGATGATATATACTGGGGTGGTGATTTTGAACAGGTTAAGGAATATATAAGGGAAGGATTGATACAACCTTCACAGATACGTTTTTTTCTGGGATATTCAGGATGGAGTCCCAAACAACTGGAAGGAGAAATAGAGAGCAATGCCTGGCTTGTTTCGGAAGTGGATAGTGCAAAAATTATGAATCCGGATGAAAATTTGTGGGAAAAAGTACTCCAGAATTTGGGCAGTCGTTATAAAAGCTGGACCAATTGTCCTGAAAATCCCACTCTCAATTAATCGATCCGGGTTTTTTCATTAAGCAGATTCAACAGCTTTTTAGCCGTATTCTTAAAATATCTTTTCCGGCGTATTCCCCCTACCCATTGAATTCCATCAATGGTATTGGTCAGAATCATCTCATCGGCATCTATGAGGTTTTCAAAAGTCACAGGTTCCTGATGGGATGTTTCGTATCCCAGATGACGGGAAAACTCCAGGATGTATTTTCTGAGGATTCCATTCATACAGCCTGATTGTAAGGGCGGCGTTTTAACTACATTTTTCCTGACCAGAAAGATATTGGAACCGGGAGCTTCAATCACTTCATCATTCTGGTTGATCAAAAGGCAATCATCCAGGTTGTGTTCTTTTTTGAAATTTCCTGCCAGTATATAAAACAAGGCATTGGTTGTTTTAAGATTGGAAAGGGGGGTGATGGGTTTTTTTAGGTTTTGGAAAACATCAACGATCAGTCCTTTTGTATTTAAAGCATAGGTATCGGTATCCAGTTTTTCGGTTTCAATAAGATAAGAACAGGCATTGTTGGTTGCGGTATACTTTTCCCCGGCATTCCTAAATACTGTAAGTCTTGCCTCGGCTCCTTTAAGGTGTTTGTTTTTGTTAAGCAGTTTAACAATCTCCTTTTGAATGTGATGGTTCTTTATAGCAGGGGGGATGTCCATCTTCATGTAATTCATGTTTTTTATAAGCCGCTCCATGTGATCTTGATAAAATTGTATGGTGGTGCCATTGGCATGCATGGATTCATATAAGGCGTCTCCATACCTGAACCCCCTGTTATCGGAGTTTAATACGGGTTCTCCTGCATCAAGGTAATGGCCGTTCAGGTTGATGTATTGGTTCATATCCTTTTATTAGAAGATTTGATTGAAAAAATATCTTATTAGATTTGGTTCCAATAAAATAGGGTAAATAAATCCAAATACCGCCCCAATAAAGTGGGCGTCATGATTTACATTACCACCGCTTTTTCTACGCATATACTGACTATAGACAAGATATAACACACCGAAAACAATGGCTGGAATGGGAATGATCCCCATCAGCAAGAGCGTGTTCGTGGGTGAAAAGAGGATAAAAGCAAAAACAACAGCGGAAACTGCGCCGGAAGCGCCGATGGCGTTATAGTTGAAATTGTCTTTGTATTTTCTGATGGTTGAGAAGGTGGAGATCATCATGCCAATAAAATACAGTATCAAAAAGTGAAGTATGGGATTACTGATCATGCCTTTGTGTTCCAGAATATCAAAACGATTTTCCACTGCACTTCCGAAAGAGAAAAGGACAATCATATTTACCAGAAGATGAATCCAGTCGGCGTGAAGAAACCCGTGGGTAATGATCCTGTGAAACTGATTTCTATGGTGAATCAGATATGGATTCAACTGAAGACGTTGAAAAAGGTTTTCGTTTCCAAAAGCCAGTATTGAAATGGCTGCTGTTATTGCTATAATAATGGGAGTGATCATATACTTTCAGATTGTTTAATGAAGGATTTTAAATATTAATTCTTTTAATAATTCGCCCTGTGTGGCACTTACATTATTGAGTCCCTTTGATTTCAAATCATAATCTCTCAGGTACGAAATAATTCTTGCGGTCTTTTGATAATTATATTTTTTGGATGCTTTTTCATATTGGCAAACAATATTCGGATAGATTTTCAGGGTGGAGGCAGCATTCTTCCTGTTTTTGTTTTTTAAAAAATG
>JAIPAF010000104.1 GCA_021740225.1 Bacteroidales bacterium
CTTTCCTTCCCATTGAATTTTTCAAGCAGCATAGGATCCTCGCCGGTGCGGATCAATGGGAAAAAGTTTTTGTAAGCAGCGGAACTACCGGATTGCAAAAAAGCAAGCATTACATAAAACGTTTGGAGCTTTACCGGAAAAGTTTTTTGAAGGCCTTTGAATGGTTTTACGGACCGGTTTCTGATTATTGCATCCTTGCCCTTCTCCCCGGTTATCTTGAACAAGCGCATTCTTCTCTGGTTTTTATGGTGAATGAGCTGATAGATCGTACCGGCCATCCCGACAGCGGTTTTTATCTTTATGATTATGGTTCGTTGGTAAATAATCTCAGGCGTTTGGATGAGCAAAACCAACGGGTAATTCTTTTCGGAGTCAGCCATGCCCTTCTTGAAATGGCCGGTAAGTATAATTTTCACCTGAAAAACGCCATCGTAATGGAGACCGGTGGTATGAAGGGTCGCCGGGAAGAGATTACCCGCGAGGAACTTCATCATATTCTGATGAGAAGTTTTGGTGTGCACCGCATTCATTCGGAATATGGGATGGCTGAGCTGTTATCTCAGGCTTATGCAAAGACATACGGATATTTTCAAACGCCCCCGTGGATGAAGGTATTGATACGGGATTTTTATGATCCGTTTGGCTTCCTCGAAAACGGCAGGAGCGGAGGCATCAATGTGATCGACCTGGCCAACCTCTATTCCTGTGCTTTTATTGAGACAAAAGATGTGGGCCGTCTGAATGAAGACGGTGCCTTTGAAGTACTGGGACGTTTCGATTATAGCGATATCAGGGGATGTAATCTTATGGTTATGGAATAAAGGACAATGATCTAAAATTTTATACCTGCATAAAATAATAAATTTCAAGCAAGTTTTGTGAGTCCCAATGACCTGAGCAAATTCTCTAAAGCTCTGTTTTCTCTTTGATATCTTCGGGTATCGCATCCTTATGCACCATGATCGCGATGGTGTTCAGTCTTATGTAAGGCTCCGACATATACAAAAACCCCCCGTAATTATTGCTTTTAGGCCCCCATGAATTTTTAGTAAGATAATACTTTTTGCCCTCCTTATCGTTCCCAATACCTGTGATATGCATCAGGTGATCGTCGGTCATGGTTTGGTTGAGAAACTGTATTTGTCTGTTTGCCTGTATGATTTCTTTTTCTTCAACAGGATGGTTTCTGAAGGAAGCATTGTCATCAGACGGTACTACGGCTATCCCCTGAGCGTGTGAAAATCCCCTGTTGCTTACGTCTCCGTCCCATACCACCGAATAACCCGACTCTAAGGAATGATCCATTACTTCAACCAGTTCGTTGAGCGGGAGGTTGTAATATCTTTTATGGGCCCAGTTGTCGGGAACCTCCAGGTCGAAAGCTTTATACCAGGGGTGATGGGTGAATGAAGTCAGTTCAATATAGTTATCCGTATTGATACCCAGTTCATTTAAAAAGCTTTTTGGCGTGTAGCTTTCGTTTTTGTAGTTGTATTGTTCCGGAACTTCTCCGAAATAGGTGTCCAGAATTTTAGCATACCCCTCGGTCCATACAGGGGTAAGTGTATTGCTTCGGTTCCCGGTAAGGGTTTCTACATAATTATCCAGCACGGATGCTACTTCATTATGAACGTGTTTTTCAGTTCCGTATTCGGTGCCCGGGTAAACTTTTTCAGGCACTATACCGTGTTGTTCGAGCTCAATCATGGCATCATGCGCCTGACCTCCTTGTCCGAAGTTGTTGTGACCATGAAACTTAACATAATCTTTTGCCTTTTGCATGTAGGTGTGGCGAACCAGGTACATCTCCGAGAGATCATACTCTTGTTTCCCCATCCTTAAAAGCTCTGTCTCGAGAAAGGATACCGTTGCAAAACACCAGCAAGTACCGGATTTATGCTGATCCTTTACGGATGTGGTCTCTAATCGGATCTGATCGGTGAACTGATAACCATTGTTGTTTTCATCTTGGGAAAAGGTGGATTTGGAAAAGATACCCACCACAACGATCATTGCGAATAAGCTTTTACTTAACATTGTCATAATTTGGTTTTTTATAATTAAAACTTGATACTCCTCCTGATATAATGTATTTCATAACTTCAGATGGCGGGCTGTCAATTTTTTGGATGTTCTTGCAGGGAACAATGAAAAGCTCGCCCGACCAGTTGTAAGAATGAGGAAAGAATACAGCTGCCTTTTTCCCCTCAATTCCAATATTTGAGACATCTTCCTGTGTGAGGAAACCCAGCTTTTCCAGTTCTGAGACTGCATTCACTTTCACCAGAACAGGCTGATTGAATTTCCCTTCTTTTCCTACAAAGCCGGTAAAAATGTCTTTTAAAGCCGCATATATAAGCTTCATAAAAGGAATCCTTTCCATCAGCTTACCCAAAGTAGCTTTCACGGGTTTGGCGATGATTGTTTGTCCGACATACCCGAGTAAGGCCAGTAGGAGAATGATCGCAATAACTCCAACCCCTGGTATATTAAAATGAAAGAGCTGCTGAATATAGGGTTGCAGCAAACTATCCATGAATTTCAAAATGTTGTATAGTATAAAGATGGTCAGCCCGATTGGGGCTATATAGAGTAATCCCTGTAAAAAGAAATTAAAGAATTTTTTCATAACCTTACTGGTTTAATTTTATTTAAACATTCAAATAAAGAACAGGATGAATAACCTTACAAATATTACAAATTAAAACGTTCATTCTTATAAAAATTCAATTTTTCACTTAATATATTGGAGGAAGAATACCGGTTGTTGCCCTTAGCTGACCTTGCCAGAGTTTTGGTTTGGAGATAATACTTTACCTTTTTATGTTCATATAATTCCCGGTTGAAACGCATCTTCAATATGATCAATGGTAGGTTTTTGATTTTCAAACACCACAATGATAACATCAAAACGCGTTTCTTTATCTATATCGTGCATCATAACATAAGCTTCTGCTGCTTCAATGAGAGATTTTTGTTTTTTTACGGGGATCATTTCTCCGGGAGATTCAATGAAATTGATATGTCTTGTTTTTACTTCCACCATGATCAGGAAATCTTCGTTTTCGGCGATTATGTCAATTTCTTTATGCTGAAAAATCCAGTTGGTGTTCAATATCCGAATCCCCTTCTTTTTTAAGAATTTGGCAGCAAGTCCCTCTCCAATTTCTCCCAGTGTTTTTTTATCTCTTGACTTATTCATTGTATCTACGGAAGTTTTATTGACAAGTTCCGGGAATTTCCCAGTGATTAAATTTAGGGAAATTCCTTCAAAAAGTCTATATCCTGGCTTCGATTTTTTTGAGCCGGTTGAATGAAGTACTGGCCTTATTTACAGGGAGATTCGAATCCAACCCTATGGGGTGAATTCCATGTTGATTGTTTGTCCTTTTTTTTGGATATTGACTGTTCCTCCCATGATCAAAGGAAAATTATTGTCAATATGCCCTGAAGGGCAGTCAAGGAATAGCGGGAAATTAAAATTTTCTGCTACCTCACGAATGATTTCATAAGCTGTTTTTCCGAAGGGGATCTCGTTGTCGTTCATCTCTGTCATGCCACCTACCATCAGGGCTTTTATCCGGTCGAGTTTTTTGGAGAGCTTAAAATTCATCATCATCCTGTCCACATGATACAGGTATTCATCCAGGTCTTCCAGAAAGAGTATCTTTCCGTCCGTTGAAATATCAAAGGGAGTTCCGGTTAAGCTGTAAAGCACGGAAAGATTGCCACCGGTCAGTTGTCCGCTGATTTCTTTTTCCTTTGGCGCTTCATAATTTGTTTCCCAGGAACAGGCGAGGGGTTTACCAAACAGGGTTTCTTTTAACAGCTTTAGCGATTGATTTTCTTTCCCGGTATTCGGAAAATTAACTGCCATCTGGGCATGAAGGGTTTTGATGCCAAGCTTTTCATTGATGTACGCGTGTAACACGGTGATGTCACTGAATCCGATAATCCATTTTGGGTTATTTATAAACTTCTCGAAGTTTAGGCGCTCCAGTGTACGTACCGTTCCATATCCGCCCCTGGCGCAAAGGATTGCTTTAATATCTTTATCATCCAGCATCTGCTGCAGATCATCAGCCCTCTCCCGGTCTTTCCCGGAAAATTGATGGTATTTGTTGAAAAGGTTTTTCCCGGCGACCACCTGGAATCCCCAGTCGGCAATCATTTTCATGGCCGGTGCAATCTCCTCTTTTGCAATACTTCTGGCAGGAGCTACAATAGCTATGGCATCTCCTTTCTTAAGAGCAGGGGGTGTAAGCATACGAATGTCTTTTGCGTAAGATGATTATTATTGCCCGTGTTATTATATCACGATGATCTTAACTATATTTGCCTGGTTAAAGTTAATCATTTATTTACATCTCAAATATGGAAAAATGAAAGATCCCAAACGATATCTTGTTACGTCGGCTTTGCCTTATGCCAACGGACCTTTACATATAGGCCACATTGCAGGAGCGTATCTGCCTGCTGATATTTATGTCCGATATCTGCGCCTGAAAGAAAAGGATGTGGCTTTCATCTGCGGTTCGGATGAGCATGGGGTTCCCATTACATTAAGAGCCAGAAATGAAGGTGTATCACCACAGAAGATAGTGGATAAATACCATGAGATCAACAAGAAGGCTTTCAAAGACCTGGGTATTGAGTTTGATATATATCACAGAACTTCGGATCCGTTACACCACCAAACCGCCTCCGACTTTTTCTTAACCTTGTATGAAAAGGGAGAATTTATAGAAAAAGAAGAGGAGCAGTATTATGATGAAAAGGAGCAACAGTTTCTTGCCGACCGCTACATCGTCGGGATATGTCCCAAATGTAACTATGATAATGCCTATGGAGATCAGTGTGAGCAGTGTGGTACCAGTTTGAGTCCTAAAGAGCTTATTGACCCGGTTTCGGCGCTTTCCGGAAATAAGCCCCAGTTGAAAAAAACCAGACATTGGTATCTTCCGTTGGATAAATACCAGGAGCAATGGCTTGAAGATTGGATAGACAGCCATAGGGATGACTGGAAGGCTAATGTATATGGGCAATGTAAGTCGTGGCTCAACCAGAAACTACAGCCCCGTGCGGTAACAAGGGATTTGGAATGGGGTGTGCCCGTTCCCGTTAAAGGTACAGAAGGGAAGGTTCTGTATGTATGGTTTGATGCTCCCATAGGATATATATCGGCAACGAAAGCATGGGCCGATGCACATGGCAAAGACTGGGAAAAATATTGGAAGGACAAAGATACCAGTCTGGTACATTTCATCGGTAAGGACAATATTGTGTTTCATTGCCTGATATTTCCCTCCATGCTGAATGCCCACGGAGAATATATTTTATCGGATAATGTTCCGGCCAATGAATTTCTGAATCTTGAAGGGGATAAATTATCCACTTCAAGAAACTGGGCGGTATGGGTCAATGAATTCGTCAAGGAGTTTCCCGACAAGATCGATGTGCTTCGCTATACATTGGCAGCCAATTTTCCCGAACAGAAAGATAATGATTTTACCTGGAAAGACTTTCAGACCCGCAACAACAACGAACTTGTTGCTGTAATGGGCAACTTTGTGAACAGGGCTTTGGTGCTGACCAAAAAATATTTTGACGGCAAAGTCCCGGAATGTAGTGAACTTACCGATTATGACCGCGACATTCTCTCAAGAGCTGCTACCATTAAAGAGGATCTGGAAAACAGTATCGAAAACTTTAAGTTTCGGGAGGCCGTAAAGATCGCTATGGATATGGCCCGTTTGGGAAACAAATATCTTGCGGATACAGAACCCTGGAGCCTTTATGAGCGGGATATCGGTAGAGTACAAACCATTCTGAATGTATCCCTCCAGATCACGGCCAGCCTGTCTATCATTATTGAACCGTTTTTACCGTTCACCGCGGAGAGGTTAAGAAATTTGCTGAATATAAGTAAGTTGAACTGGGAGCTTGCCGGTAAACTGGATATTTTGGGTGTCGGGCATGAGATCAATAAGCCGAAACATCTGTTTCAAAAAATAGAGGATGAGACCGTTGAAAAACAGGTGGAAAAGCTAAAGGAAGCCAGGAGAAAGAAAGAACAGGAAGCACAGGGCATTCAGCCGGCAAAGGAAAATGTCGGCTTTGAGGATTTCTCGAAGCTGGACATTCGTGTGGGAGAGATACTGGAAGCCGAAAGAGTGCCCAAAACCAAGAAATTAATGAAGTTGGCAATTGATACCGGTTTGGATCAGCGAACAGTGGTTGCAGGGATCGCGGAACAATTCAATCCTGAAGATATAAAAGGCAAACAGGTAAGTATTGCCGTGAACCTGGAACCGAAAAAGATTAAAGGAATTCAAAGTCAGGGCATGATTCTGATGGCTGAGGATTCCGAGGGCAACCTGACTTTCCTTTCTCCCGGAAATGAGACGCAAAAGGGTGCAGTCGTGAAATAGAAACTTAGTAGTGAGTGATGAGTAGTGAGTAATGAGTAGTGAGTAGTCTGTCCTGAGTGATATGAGTTTAAAATTGAAAATTCAGAATATTCACTATATTTCGATAAAAAATGGCTTCTGTTAATAGCTTTAAAGATTTGATTGTATATAAGAAAGCATTTAAGCTTGCTATGGAAATTTTTGAGACGTCAAAAACTTATCCGAAAGGAGAACTTTATGCTCTAACCGATCAGATACGTAGATCCTCAAGGGGTATTACTTCAAATCTTGCTGAGGCATGGGCAAAGAAGATTTATATCAAGGCATTTATAAATAAAATTTCTGATGCACTTGGAGAAGAGTACGAAACGGAAGTTTGGCTGGACTATGCTTTACATTGTAACTATATCAAGGAAAAAGACCATCATAAGATAATGGCAGGTTATGAAGAAGTCAGAAAAATCCTGATCTCAATGATCAACCCTCCAGAAAAATTTTGTATAAAACCTTAAAATTAGGCTCAATACTCCCGCTCCCGGTTAGTGCCATGTTAACGTCAGAGACGCGCAAGCCTTGCCTCTCTATTCTCTGCACATCTTTGTGTCTTATCCTGATATGTGTCTACAGGTTCGACAATAAAATTTTAAGTCAGCATTTGAATCAATTTTTATATTTTACTTTTTTTCATTTGGGTAACAGTTTATTAACGGTTTGAATTTCAAATTGATTTATCTAACAGATTCAAAAACTCTGCTTATATCGCCATGGAACCCGCATGTTACTCATGTGCTTGTTGTGAAAGTCAGTGCATGCGGGTTTCATTACCAAAAAAAGTAAACAAAAAACG
>JAIPAF010000105.1 GCA_021740225.1 Bacteroidales bacterium
TTCTTAAACAAAATTAAGAATAATCATCCAGCGACTTATTATCAACTTTAGTTGAATTCTATCTAACCATTGAGCTGAAACGGTTTATAGATTGTTTCTGTACAAAACATTAATCATTCGGGTATTGAATACCGTTATCCTGCAAAAGAATTTTATTAAGAAATATTCAAAACTATATTGTCTTTATTTATTTGACTTATTTTATCATATCACTTTATTTTGTTTTCATATCCAGGAAGAATAAAGACAATTGATACCTGATTTATCTGCGATTAATAAAATTTTATCGGGAAACTATTTGTTAATTAAATTATTTCTTTATATTTGCAACGGTATTGAAAAAATGAAAAGGGTTTGTATAAATTTGATTTACATCTTCTAGCAACTGAGAAAGAATACAATTCATTATTTTTCGATACCAATTATAAGTTAAAAACATTTTGCTTAGCTTTGTTGTTATTGAACAGGCTTTAAATGCGGGACTGATTTTTTTTGAATTACTATTTACAAAGAAAGAATAAGTGTTGTTTAGAAAATTAATTTAAATTTACAGAAATTTAGCAGCAAATAATTACTAATCAATAAAATAAATAAGTTATGAAAAAAGTAAACATTTACGTTTTAGCACTAATCACAGCAATGTTTGGTCTAAAAGGATCGCTAATTGCACAGGACGACGACGGTTTCACTTTTGGTGGTGCCGTTCGTTACAACATCATTTCGGAAAGTTATAACGAAACCCAAACCAACCCGGAATTTACCTGGGATACCTGGAGGCTGAATGTGGACGGCTCCATGGCCGATGTTGATTTAAGCTTTGAATACCGCTTTTACCCAACATTCGGTACCCATTTTATACACCACGGTTTCCTGGGTTATGAATTTTCCGATAATGTTTACATGGAATTGGGTGTTACACAGGTGCCGTTTGGTATCACAACGTACGCTTCACACTCATGGTGGTTCCAGGGACCCTATTATGTAGGTCTTGAAGACGACTATGACATGGGTATCAATTTTGACATTACCCCTAATGACAACATGAAGCTTTCGTTGTCATATTTCCGTCAAGCAGAACCGGAAGGACCACGTGTCCGTGATTATGGACCGGCTGTAACATTCGGTCAAACAGGTAGTAGTAGATATTCTTATGATATTATACCTGGTGGAGCTGTTGTTAGCGGAGATAGTACAATATCCAAGAATGCCGCTTTGAGAGAACTCAACCAATTTAACGCTAGATTAGCTTATAATATTACAGATGACTGGGAAATTGGTGCATCAGCCCAAGTAGGGGGAATTTACAATTCAGTAATTGATGAGGCTGAAACATCAACAGCATTCGCAGGTCATGTGGTAGGTAACTTTGGTAATTTTAATTTGAAAGCAGAATATATCAACTATGCATACAATGCAAAAGCCGATGACTCAACTGATTTAGATGTCGTTCAAATGGGAGCATATGGAGATCCTTATTATGGTGGAGATGATTATAGTGGTGGTGTTGCATCAGAATCAAGCATATATGTTATGGGATTAGCTTACAACGTACCTGTTGAATGGGGCCCCATTTCGAATATCCAGTTTTATGTGGACTACACTCTCATAGACAAAGCTGAAGAAAGCTTCCACGACACCGAGCACTTAGTTCCGGGTATGCTGATTACCGCCGGAGGTATATATACATACGTAGATTATGCTATGGGCAAAAACCAACCATGGCTGACATCTGATTTTGGAAAAGGATTAGGTTCTGGTGTTAAAGATCCCGAATGGCAGAAACGTTTCAACATCAATATCGGTTACTATTTCTAAAAAACAACCGATAGTTTATTAAGAAAGAATCAGAATTTTTAAAAATTCTGATTCTTTCTTTTTCCAAATATTTTTTTTATATTTACAGGAATTAATTTCTCAGGAACTTTATCTTAACGAGAAATAATAGTTATGGAAGATAATACAAGGATTAGAATCGAAGATCTTTCCGTCATTTTCGGTCGCCGGAAAAAAGACGCGAAAAAGATGCTTCAACAGAACAAATCCAAAGAAGAAATTTTAAAAGAAACCGGATGCACCGTAGCCGTAAACAAAGTCAACTTTAACATCCAGGAAGGAGAGATTTTCGTGGTTATGGGACTGTCAGGTAGTGGTAAATCCACCCTGATACGTTGCGTTAATCGTCTCCTTGTACCTACCGAAGGCAGGGTTGTTGTTGATGAGGATGACATCCTTACTGCGGAAGAGAGCCGCTTACGGGAACTTCGGCGAAAAAAATTCGGTATGGTATTTCAGAATTTTGGATTATTACCCCACCGTACCGTAGCCTCCAATGTGGCATTCGGCCTTGAAATCCAGGGAATGTCGGAAGAAGAGCGAATGAAAAAAGCCTATGACGTGATTAATACCGTCGGCCTTCAAGGCTATGAAGAAAAAATGACCGGACAACTTAGCGGGGGTATGCAGCAGCGTGTGGGTTTGGCCCGTGCCCTTGCCAACGACCCACCGGTACTATTAATGGATGAGGCCTTTAGTGCGCTCGATCCCTTGATAAGAGCCAACATGCAGGATGAGCTCCTTGACCTCCAGGAACGCGTTCAAAAGACGATTATCTTTATCACCCACGACCTGGACGAGGCCCTGAAACTAGGAGACCGCATCGCTATCATGAAAGAAGGTTATATCGTCCAGAACGGGACTCCGGAAGATATCCTTACCAATCCCGCCGACGACTATGTCAAGGCTTTCGTGGAAGGCGTTGACAGAAGTGACATCGTCACGGCCGGCACTATTATGATTGAGAATCCCACCTTTGTTGACGGGAAAAAAGATGGAGCCGAAATGATCCTCAGAAAAATGAATCAAGCAGGGGTCAATATTTTACCTGTAGTCGATGAGCGGGACAAATTTATGGGTTTTGTCACCGACCAGGACACATCCCGGCTCCGGAAAAAGGAAGTGAATAGTATCAGAGATATTATCCACGATCACTCGGCTTCGGTATACGAAGATGCTACCGTTGCGGAAATAATACCCATATTCAGGGATACTTCTTTTCCCATTGCCGTGGTGAATAAAGACAATAAGCTGAAAGGTGTTGTCATCCATTCAGCTGTGGTCAAAGAGGTGGTTGGCCGCGAAGAAAAAGAAATTGAACAAATTATCAAGGAGGGTTACAAGATATGATGATTATTGCAATGAAATTTCTGGGGAAATCAGTAGAAAAAGGAATAAATTGGCTTTCAGTAGCCGCAGGGGGTTTTTTCGATGGTATTACCGCCGGAGTGGATGCATTGGTAGAAACATTGCAGACCATTCTTCTTTTTCCCCATCCCCTTGTCATGATGGTGATTATCGCTGCTCTTGGCTATTATGCCTCTGCCAAAAACTATAAGTTACTCTCCCGGGAAGGATGGAAGGCCGGAAGATTCCTTACTTTGTTTATATTTTTCGGGCTTTTGCTTCTCGAAAGACGTATGCTATTGAAAATTGTTGATACCGTAGTAATGGAATTTGACTATTGGTATATTATAGCTCTGATTTTAGTAATCTTTATACCGGGCTACCAGTATTATAAAAAAGCTAAAAAATCAGGACTCTTTTCAAAATCCGGTTTCGAGGCAGGAGGTAAATTCAAACATCCCATACAGTTCGTTGTATTGCTATTAGCCTTCCTGTTTTTATCAAAAAAATATGTCGGGCTGATTGTTATGCAGCAGTCCTACTGGGAAGACACTATGCTCACTTTAGCATTAGTAGTTGCTTCAGCACTGCTGGCCTTGGTTATTGGTATTCCTCTGGGCATCTGGGCTTCACGTAGCGACAGAGTAGAAGGAACAGTGCGGCCGATTTTGGACTTCATGCAGACCATGCCGCCATTCGTTTATCTTATTCCCGCTATTTTGTTCTTTAGCGTAGGTAATGTGCCGGGAGTTGTTGCTACCGTCGTATTTTCCTTACCTCCGGGTGTACGCCTGACCAACTTAGGAATACGGGGTGTACAGCCCAATGTGGTAGAAGCTGCCCGATCATTCGGCTCATCCGATCGCCAGTTGTTGTACAAAGTACAGTTACCCTTGGCAAAACCTACCATTTTGGCCGGTGTTAACCAGGTGATTATGCTGGCTTTGTCCATGGTTGTTATTGCATCAATGGTAGGTGCCGCAGGATTGGGACAAGCCGTATACAAAGGAATTCTTACGGCGGATGTCGCATTAGGTTTTGAAGCCGGGCTCGGCATTGTGCTCGTAGCTATACTGCTTGACCGGGTTTCACAAGAAATAGGTAATACAGAAAGAAAATCTGAGGAATAAATAAAAATAATTTATATATTAGTAGAATTAAACAAATCAAAAGAGGATTTATTATGAGAAACTTAAACACAACTTTAACTAAAACACTAGCTATCGTATTTAGCATTAGCTTGCTAACTATGACTGCCTGCCAAAATGCAGGGAAACAGAAGGAAGAAAAAGAACAGGAGAAAGAACTCAGCGTTCTTTATCCTAACTGGGCCGAGGGTATTGCCTTTACCCACCTGGCAAAAGTAGCCCTTGAAGACAAAGGTTACGATGTTGATATTACACCACTTGAGCCGGGCCCGATTTATGCTTCGCTGGCTAAAGGAGACGCCGATCTGTTTTTCGACGCTTGGCTGCCCCATACCCATGAAGACTATTGGGAAAAATATGGCGACCAACTGGTAAAACTGGGCGAATCTTTCAGCAATGGTACCACGGGCTTGGTTGTTCCGACCTATGTTGATTTTGTCGAGTCCATCGAAAATTTGAACGAATATAAAGACAGATTCGATGGAAAAATTATTGGAATTGGTAGTGGTGCAGGTATTCACGCCAATACGGAAAAAGCAATTAAGGAGTATGGCCTTGATTTCAAACAAGTAACCTCCAGTGGCCCGGCAATGGTTGCCAGCCTGAAAAAAGCTGTTAACGAAGAAGAGCCAATTATCATTACAGGCTGGAAGCCGCATCATAAGTGGGGTAAGTATGACCTGAAGTATCTTGAGGATCCAAAAGACATTTATCCGAAAGATGTTTGTGCTATCATTTCAAGAAAAGGCTTTAAGGATGATTTTCCGAAAGCTGCCAAGTTTGCAGAGAACTTCAATTTGAATGAAAATGAACTTTATGACCTGATGGCTGACATCAAGGATTCAAACGACACTCAATCAGCAGCCATGGCTTGGTATAAAGACCATAAGGCAAAAATTGACGGATTCTATCCTTCAGAATAGCACATAAGCTTACTTTTATATTAAAAATCGGATTGCCCAAAGGCTAATCCGATTTTTAATTTTTAAAAAACAACCTTTAGATGATTTCTACTTTTTTGCTAAAAATGGCAGGACAAGCAGATAGCCAAAGAACAATTAACGAAAACCTCCCAAAGTACCTTATTTTGCTCGTAGCTATACTGCTTAACCGCTATTCACAAGAAATAGGGATAGAGAAATAAATCTAAGGAATAGATCAAAATATATTATAGAACTAAACAAATCAAAAAAAGGATTTATTATGAAAAACTTAAACACAACTTTAATTAAAACATTAGCTATCGTATTTAGCATTAGCCTGCTAACTATGACTTCCGTCCAAAATGCAGAAGCGCAGGAGGAAGAGCAGGACAAAGAACTAAGCATTCTTTATCCTAACTGGGCTGAAGGTATTGCCTTTACCCATCTGGCAAAAGCAGCCCTTGAAGACAAAGGCTACGATGTAAAGGCGACACCGCTTGAGCCGGGCCCGATTTATGCTTCTCTGGCTAAAGGAGATGCCGATCTGTTTTTCGACGCTTGGCTGCCCCATACTCATGAAGATTATTGGGAAAAATATGGTGACCAACTGGTAAAACTGGGCGAATCTTTCAGTAATGGTACTACGGGTTTGGTCGTACCGGAATATGTTGATTTTGTCGAGTCCATCGAAAATTTAAACGAACATAAGGAGAAATTCGATGGTAAAATTATTGGTATTGGTAGTGGTGCAGGTATCCATGCTAATACAGAAAAAGCCATCGAAAAGTATGGTCTTGATTTCAAACAAGTTACTTCCAGTGGTCCGGCAATGGTTGCTGCCCTGAAAAAACATATCAACGAAAAAGAGCCAATTATCGTTACAGGCTGGAAGCCACACCACAAGTGGAATAATTACGACCTGAAATATCTTGAGGATCCAAAAGACATTTATCCGAAAGATGTTTGTGCTATCGTTTCAAGGGAAGGCTTTAAAGATGATTTTCCGAAAGCAGCTAAGTTTGCAGAGAACTTTAATTTAACTGAAGAGGAACTTTATGACCTGATGGCTGATATCAAGGCGGGAGATGAACAAAGAGCTGCCAAAGCTTGGTATAAAGAGCATAAAGCAAAGATTGACGGATTCTATCCTTCCGAATAGTATAGAAGCTTTCTTTTATATTAAAAACCGGATTGCTTCAGTGCAAATCCGGTTTTTAATTTTCAGAAAAGGCCCTTAGGTGATTTTTTTGCTATTTTTGTTACGAATGGAAAAACAAGCTGATACTTATAAAACAATTACAAAACTATCACAGGGTTTCTTCAAAGATAAGGGAAGTAAATTCTACGCTTTTGCCTACCCGGTTGAAAATGAAGACCAGGCCAAACAATACCTTGATGAGATAAAAAAACAATATTATGATGCCCGCCATCATTGTTATGCCTATGCCATAGGCTTTGAAAGAGAGAACAACCGCATGAACGATGACGGTGAACCCTCAGGGTCAGCAGGAAAACCGATTTTCGGGCAGATATTAAGTTACGGTGTAACAAATGTGCTGATGGTGGTTACAAGGTACTTCGGAGGCGTCAAATTAGGTATAAGAGGCCTTATCAATGCTTATAAATATGCTGCCTCCGATGCTCTTGAAAATAGCCACATCATTACACGTCATCTGAAAGATGTGTATGAACTGCATTATGATTACCCGATGATGAACAGGGTGATGTACGTAATGAAAGAAGAAAATCTCGAACAACTTGAAACGCGCTTTGAAGCCGATTGCCGACTCACTTTTGCTGTCAGGAAAAAAGATTCTCAACGTGTTTATGCCCGGTTCAATCAACTTCACCCTCTAAAGATAACTTTCCAGCGTTCCGTTTAAAATGTAACCTAAAAAAAATCAACAAAATTTTTTCTTAAGTTGC
>JAIPAF010000006.1 GCA_021740225.1 Bacteroidales bacterium
ACAAAATAAAAAGGGTAAACTAACGGTTTTTATTGATAATTATAAAGGAATAAAACTGGATGATTGTGTCAGAATTAATAAGGACCTAAGAGATTTGTTTGCAGAAGAACTGGAGGATTATGAGCTGGAAGTTACTTCGCCGGGTTTGGCAACACCCTTTAAAGTATATCAGCAATATGAAAAAAATATAGGCAATAAAGTGGAGGTTTTGCTAAAGACGGGGCAGAAACTTGAGGGGAAATTGCTTCAGGTAGATAGCGATGGAATAGCGGTGGAGGAGAAAAAAAGAGTCAAAACAAGTACAAAAAAGAAAACTACAATACGAAAAGAGCATCGTATTAATTTTGAAGATATGGAATATACGAAAACAATAATTTCTTTTTAAAATATGAAAGAGATGGATACTGCGAATTTATTTGAAACTTTTTCTGAATTTAAAGATCTCAAAAATATCGACCGGGAAACGATGATGAACGTGCTTGAGGAGGTTTTTCGCAAATCTCTTATTAAGCACTTTGGCACCGATGAGAATTTTGATATCATCATAAATATCGATAAGGGAGACTTTGAAATCTGGAGGAACAGGGAAGTAGTCAATGACGGGGAAGTAGAGGATGAGAATCTTCAAATTCCCTTGTCGGAAGCCAAAAAGATTGATGATGATTATGAAGTTGGTGAAGAAGTGACTGACGAGGTTAAACTGGAGGATTTTGGGCGGCGGGCTATCCTTTCGCTGCGTCAGCATCTGACTTCCAAAATACTTGAAATTGAAAGAAACAATGTTTTTGCCAAATATAAGCAAAAGATAGGGCAAATTGTCAGTGGTGAAGTATATCAGGTTTGGAAGAAGGAAATTTTGATTTTGGATGATGAAGGGAATGAATTGATATTGCCCAGAGAAGAGCAGATCCCTTCAGATCATTTCAGGAAAGGCGATCTGTTGCGGGCTGTGGTAATAAAGGCCGAGATGAAGAACAACACCCCGTTGATCATAATTTCCAGGACGTCACCCATATTCCTGGAACGGTTGTTTGAATTTGAAGTGCCGGAAATATATGACGGTTTGATCATCATAAAGAAAATAGTGAGGGCTCCGGGGGAGAAAGCTAAAGTTGCAGTGGAATCTTATGATGACAGAATTGATCCGGTTGGTTCGTGTGTTGGCATGAAGGGATCAAGAATCCACGGTATTGTGAGGGAATTGAGGAATGAAAATATTGATGTTATCAATTATACGACAAATACCCAGCTTTTTATTCAAAGGTCTTTAAGTCCGGCCAAAATAAATTCCATCAAGATTAATGAAGAGGAGAAAAGTGCCGAGGTATACCTTGATCCGGATGAAGTATCATTGGCTATTGGAAAAGGCGGACTGAATATAAAACTGGCCAGTCAATTAACGGGTTACGACCTGGATGTATACAGGGAGACCGAAGAAGACGAGGAGGATGTAAATATTGATGAATTTTCCGATGAAATTGAACAGTGGGTGTTGGATATCCTTAAATCAGTGGGATTGGATACGGCAAAAAGTGTATTAGAGCTGGATAAGGATGAATTGGAGAGAAGAACGGATTTAGAGAGGGAAACCATTGATGAGGTGACAGAAATTTTTAAATCAGAATTTGAATAAATTGGCAGATTAATTATATTTTAGCACCTTTATTGTCAGCAAAAGTTTTAGAAAATAATATTTTTGGGAGGTTTATGGCAACAAGCAAGAAAGTTAAGCGATTAAGTAAAGTGGCCAAGGAATTTAATGTTGGGATACACACGCTTGTAGATTTTCTCAATAAGAAGGGGTATGATATTGACACAAATCCAAATGCAAAGGTTTCTCCTGAACAATATGAGTTGTTATTAAAGGAATATAGCTCAGAAATTGATGTAAAAAGACAATCTGAGAAAATTGGCCAAAGCTACTCTGAAACGGAAAGTTCGGTTTCGGTCAACGATATGGAGGAGGAATCAGAAGAAGTGAATAAGGGAGAAAAAGACGATGAGCTTTTTATTAAGGATGTAAGTGGAAAAAAGGCTGATAATCAGCATGCCGAGAAAGAAACAGAAGAAAAAGAAGAAAAAACTACTAAAGAGGAAGAAAAGAGCGAAGAGAAGCAAAAGGGAACAAAGGAACCTAGAGTTGTTGGAAAAATAGATCTGGATTCGTTCGATAAAAGCAAGAAAGTAAAAGAAGAAGAACCAGAAAAAGAGGAGGAAGAAGAGGAACAAAAGGTTGAAGATAAGACAGGACAAGAGGAGTCGGCAGAAGAGACTCAGGAACCTGCTGAAATGCAAGAAGAAACCATAAACGAGGAGGAAGAAGAGGAAGCAGTGGAAGATACCTCACAAGAAGAAACAGAAGAAACAGAAGAAGCAGAATCCCTGGCCGAAGATCAGGAGGTAGAGGAAGAGGACGAAGAGGACGAAAAAATCAAGGTGGTTGGAAAAATTGATCTGGAATCCTTAAATCAAAAAACCCGACCAGACAAGAAAACCAAAAAAGAACGCGAAGCTGAAAGGCAAACTAAGGAGAAAGCGCAAAAAGAGATAACAAGGAAAAAAGAGCCGGATAAAGATTCAAAAAAGGCTTTCGAAGGGGAAACTGGCAAAGAGAAAGAAGGAGAAAGTACCAAAGGGGATTCAAGACCGAAGAGAAAAAGAAGAAAGAGGATTCATAAGGACAAAGAACGGGTTCAGATTGAGGAAAAGAAAGCTGCACCGGAAGAAAAGAAATACAGCAAGAAGAAGAAAAAGAAGAAACGTCCTGTTCGCAGGGAAATCAAAGAAGAAGATGTCCAGAAGCAAATAAAAGAGACCCTTTCTAAGTTAGAAACCAAGGGCAAATCGAAGGCCGCAAAATACAGGAGAGAAAAGAGACAGGCTATTAGCCAGAAACAGAAAGAAGAAGAAGAGAAACTGGAAGAGGAAAAGAATGTACTGAAGGTTACCGAGTTTGTTTCAGTTAACGAACTGGCCCGTATGATGGATGTGCCTGTCAATGATGTGATACAAACGTGCATGAATCTGGGGCTTTTGGTTTCGATTAATCAGCGGTTGGATGCGGAAACAATGGCACTTGTAGCCGACGAATATAACTACAAGGTGGAATTCGTCAGCGCTGAGGTACATGAGGCCATAAAAGAAGATGAGGACAGGGAAGAGGATCTGGAGCCTCGTGATCCGATTGTTACGGTAATGGGGCACGTGGATCACGGGAAAACTTCTTTGCTTGATTATATCAGAGAAGAAAATGTGATTGCCGGTGAAGCGGGAGGTATTACGCAGCATATTGGTGCCTACCGCGTTGAGGTAGAGGAGGGACGAAATATAACTTTCCTTGATACACCGGGCCATGAAGCTTTTACTGCCATGCGGGCTCGCGGGGCTCAGGCTACCGACATTGCTATTATTGTAGTTGCGGCTGATGATAATATAATGCCGCAAACCATTGAAGCCATTAATCATGCCTCGGCGGCAGGAGTTCCCATAATATTTGCCATTAATAAGATAGATAAGCCAGGTGCAAGCCCGGAAAGGATTAAAGAGGAGTTGGCCAATATGAATTATCTGGTTGAAGATTGGGGCGGAAAATACCAGTCTCAGGATATTTCTGCCAAAAATGGTGTAAACATTGATGAACTCCTGGAAAAAATATTACTTGAATCAGACATTCAGGAGTTAAAAGCCAATCCCAATAAACCTGCCAAAGGAACTGTTATTGAGTCATGGCTGGATCGCGGCCGGGGTTATATTGCCAACCTTCTTGTACAAGCAGGTACAATGAGGGTAGGTGAGGTGATATTGGCAGGTAGTCATATGGGCAGAGTTAGGGCCATGTTCAACGAAAGAGGGCAGCGTGTTGAAGAGGCCGGTCCTTCCCAGCCGGTACAGTTGTTAGGTTTAAATGGAGCCCCCCAGGCCGGTGACAAGTTTAATATAATGGAAAGCGAAAAAGAAGCCAAAGAAATTGCCAATAAAAGGGGTCAGCTTGAGCGTGAACAGAACATGAGAACCCAGAAACACATTACTCTTGAGGAAATTGGAAGAAGAATTGCCATTGGAAACTTTAAAGAAGTTAATATTGTGGTTAAGGGTGATGTGGATGGATCCATTGAGGCCCTTAGTGATGCATTTTCAAAGCTGAGTACGGAAGAGTTGCAGGTCAATATCATTCACAAGGGGATAGGTCAGATCACAGAATCGGATATTTTGCTGGCAGCTGCTTCTAATGCGATTATCATCGGATTCCAGGTGCGTCCTTCAAGCAACGCAAGAAAGATTGCAGAGAAAGAACAGGTGGATATCCGGTTGTATTCTGTAATATATGATGCCATTAACGACATGAAAGATGCCCTTGAAGGTATGTTATCTCCTGAAATTAAGGAAGAAATTACAGGTTACGCTGAAGTGAAGGAGATATTTAAGATCAAGAAAGTGGGTACTGTCGCAGGTTGTATCGTAAGGGACGGTAAACTGGAAAGAAATTCCAAGGCAAGAGTCATTCGTGATGGCATTGTGATTTTTACAGGCGAACTTGAATCCCTGAAACGGTTCAAGGAAGATGTGAAAGAAGTGAGGGAAGGTTATGAATGCGGTTTAAATGTTAAAAATTATAATGACATCCAAGTAGGGGATTATATTGAAGGCTTCAAAGAGGTTGAAGTGAAGAAAACTTTGGATAGTTCGAAAAAGCAGAAAGCTTAAATATCCAAGAAAGCATAAAATTAAAAGGTCTGGTTATTTTATACCAGACCTTTTAATTTACTTTGAATAAAGAATACAAAAGCTTTGCGTATTCCAGTTTTAAGATTGGATTAATTCTTTATACTGGGATGCATCCAATAAATTGTCCAACTCCGATTTATCGCTTAATTGTATTTTAATTAACCATCCTTCTCCGTACGGATCCTTGTTAACGATCTCCGGCGAATCTTCAAGCTTTGTGTTTACTTCAACCACCTCACCTGAAACAGGCATAAAAATATCAGAAACCGTTTTTACCGCTTCTACTGTTCCAAAAACTTCTTCTTTATTAAGCTTTTCGCCTTCTGTTTCAATTTCTACAAATACAATATCGCCTAATTCATTTTGGGCATAGTCGGTGATGCCTACATAGGCTTGATCTCCATCCACTTTAATCCATTCGTGATCTTTGGTATACTTTAGATTTTCAGGAATGTTCATGACTGTAATTTTTATTTATTTGGAATCAAAGGTACAAATTTTTTTCTATATTAAAATTATTCTGCCAGAGTAAATCGCAGACTAAATCCAAAATTGGTATTGGAAGTCGGATAGGAACGCGAAATTTTGGGTTCATTCATATTTCTGTCATAAAACAAACGGACGTTAAAACGGTTGCTTAGCGCATAATCTGCAGAAAATCCTATAACCACATTTCGTTGTCCTGCAGTGGGCATATCTTCCCTATCTTCATCCAGTTTTCGCAAAATGGTAAGATTGTCTCTGAGTTTGACATTCCCTTTAACGTTCAAATCGTTTTGTAAGGCTTCTCGCTGGCCTCCGAAATCAAAAATCAGGTTAAAGTTTTCAAACCGGTATCCCGCGCTAAATGAATACTGATTACTCAATGTTTCTGTTACCTGGTTGTTTGCAAAACTTAGGGAAACCCTTCTTGATTTGGAGAATTGAAACCTGGTGGTTAGATTGTTTTTCCAGGTAATGTCGAAGTTAATCAAGGGATTAAATTGTTCATTGATGGCCACCGAATTGATTTCGTATTTGGGTATGAAGTTATTTTTCATATCCCGTATATAGCTCAGCTTGTCTTCCAGAGAATTATAATCCGGATTAAGCAAAAAACTCCCTATGGTGTAGGTACATTTGTAAGAATGACTAATATTGACATTTTGGGCTACTTTTTTTATAAATCCCACGTTGCTTAAATTGCGAAAGTTTATGCTCCAGTTAGGAAAAGGTATCATGGGAAATTTGTTCAGAGGAGCATTGCTGGTACTGTACTGGCCATAAGCGGAAAGAAATGCAGGGATAAGCACATGCTGGCTGGTTGGTCCGTAACCATCCCAATAACCTTCTTCTCCTGAAGTGGGAGGATTATATTGGCCGTCTGATTTATCAGTCCTGCGTTCTGCCAGTCTTTGGGATATATCTTTTCTGTGGCCCTTCAGTTTTTCAAAGGCCTCCGAATGATAATTGTTTTCCTGACTGATTTTATCAAAAGCAGTTCCAATTGAGAGAAAGCTCATGGAAAAATTCCCCTGTTCTTGCAATCCGTAGTTTCGTATTCTGCCGGTACTATCCGCAGTATAGTATTCCCTGGTATTTTTAGACTGGCTTCTGGAACCGTTCAGATCGATTCTGATTCCCTGGAAAGGCTCTATTGAGGCCCTGAGATTTAGATTTTCGTTGTGGGTTAAGGTAAATGGACTACTGAGATTGGGATCCCGGGTGATCCAGTTGTTTTTTCTTGCCAGATTGGCGAAGTTTTCATTCTGCCATCCCAGTATAAATGGAATGGTGGGGGCATGTGGATCGTTTATCTGGTTTAAACCCAGGAATTGGTGTTTGGGCAAAAACCCCGGGAGTTCGCTTCCCTCTGTTTGTGAGAAGTTGATGGATACATTTTTAACTCCCATAATTATCCGGGCAACATTTTCGGCTAAGACCTTAAAAGGACTTTTTGTTTGTTCCACTTTGCCCTGTATTTCTATGGTGGCATCCTGATAATCCTCTTTGGTTTCAAGACTCACGGCTCTTTTATTGATCACCTCAACAGAACCTTTGATTTCCCTGCCTTGACTGTCAAACACCTCTACCTGGACATTTTCAGTCATTAGATTATGGTTGATTCGTTCCGGTTCACCCGCTTCCAAATTTACATCATCCTTATTATAGTTAACCGTTTCATATTGTGTTTGATCCCTACCGCCGGAGGATTGATTTATTCTTTTCAGAAAACCCACTTTATTGTACAGATTGTTGAAATTGAACTGACTGTTAACTTGTATGGTATTAGAATTTCGGATTGTATTACCCAGTTCCACTGAACTCGTGTCGGCAAGTAACGGACCGGCCTGCCAGTTATATGTTCCGTTAAAATTTGTGGAAACATTCACCCAGTCAAGTAAAGGCAATTTGTTTATTGGCACCCTGTAACGTGCTTCCCATTTCTGATTATAATCGGTATTTCGGCCAAGGTTTTTGACGTTTGAAATTACCGAATCTTTCCAAAATTCGTATTGTTTCGGATCTTTCCTTTTATTTACCATACCCCTGGGTTCATCAATGCGGGCTCTGTTGGTAGCAGTAAAATCGAGTTTCAATGAGCGGGTTAGATCAAACTTAATATTGTAATGCCTGTTCCATAGGAAGTTTTTATCAAATGTAGGTTGATACATGAAATTCGGGGTAGTGATGTTTCTGTGTTGTATTGCATTGTAACTTCTTCTCACATTCGTCCTGATCGTAACAGATGAAGGGTAGTAGTAAAAATTGAAATCTCTCAAAATACGGAAAAAATCTGTATTGAATATGCCTCCGATATCCTGAAAAGGAGTGACGGCTTTTGGCTGTGTATTGAAGTTATAAACGAGGCTCCCTTCGAATTCTTTCAAAAGATTATATTTTGTATTGATGTCTCTGGCAAAAAACTCGTTATAAGAATAGTTCATGGAGAAATTCGAGATATCATAAAAGGAGGGATTGTTTTGATTTTGAGGAGTCATCCTTACATTGTTGAAATTAATGCTTTTTCTGCGAACATAATCCTGGGTCATTTTTCTGAGTGAATCCTTTGCACCTTGGTTTTCAGCTGCATTTAATGCATCTTCCAGTTGAATGTCGGGATTAAGCGGATTATATTGTGGGGTAATAAATTGCTCCGAATAACCCAGATACATTGGGATTCTTACACCGGCCTTCTCAGAGAAGAATTTACCAAGATCCAGATTTGTAGACACATCATATTGAGCTGTCTCTTCCTTCTTTCTTTGATTAACCTTTTTGTCTATACTTCCGAAACCCGGAGTGCTCATATTTCCGGATAGGTTTATTCTGCCGAAATCAGCCAGTTGGGTTGAAATCCTTCCCCTTGCAGCCCATCCTCCCTTTTCTCTAAAATCGGTGAGCCGAAGTTCATTCATCCAAACCTCCCCTGATTTGGGCATACCATCATCTGTAGATAGACCGTTCGCCTGCTGATCCGGATTTCTTATGCCCAACATAATGGTTCTTAAATCGCTGAGATTCGGATTTCCCCGAACACTGACTTTGGCACCGTCCTTTATCATGCTATAAATGGTATTCATCGTGATATTGGAATTCCCTTTACGCATGGCATTATTCCTTTCAAGCTTCAGCTCTGGAAGATCATCAAGATTGATGACCATTTTGTTTTTCCATACCTCCTTTCTGTCACTTTCGCTGGTGTTGTTGTAAAACCCCGGGGAGGTAATATCCAATGGAATTTCATACTCGTAGTAATTGTTTCGGGAATCTGTTCCCAGGCGAATAAACGCCCGGAGGTCTTCGTCGTTTAATATATTATTTTCAAGGGCTTCGGTATGGAGAAACATTCTGAGTTTTTTAAACTGCCTCACATCCATTTCGATATTCTTGAAAACTGCTCTTGCATCCCCATCTTCAAGCTCTTGTACCTTGAAAGCTATAGACTGTTCGTTTAATTGGCGAAGCTGGGGATTGGTGGGATCAATAACACGGTCTATGCCTGGAGGAAGCACATAATTGACGGGAGTTTTATTGGCATTTTCTTCAATGTTTACAGATGAAATATTCATCGTTCCCCTGCTGTATTCAGGAGCGGATAAATTTTCCCCTGCTTCATACAATGACTTGGTGTAATTTCTCCATTCTCCGCGGATCAGGTTCAATTTGGCAAATCTTAATATCAAGGAATCCTGAAATCCCCGCAAGAACATGCGCATGAAACGGATTGATCTAAAATCCCTGATGGCGCCAACCCTTTTGTCAGGTTTCCTTACGGGAATTTTAAATTGATACCATGTAATCTCCGATTTATTTCCATTAGCAAGTTCAACCTTTCTTTTTACTTTATCGGTGATGTAGTTTTCTCCTACCTTCATTTTCCTGGGATCCAGCTCAACCCGGTATTGATAATAATTTTCATTTTCTTCCAGTGTATTGTCCTGATTGATGTCTTCTACATCGGGCAATGTTTTTCCCGAGGTGGGATAAGATTCAGGTGATTGTTCCGATGTGGGGGAGTTCCCTTCCATATCGTTGTAATTCTTATATCGTTCAATAATCCCCTTTTTTTGGCTGTCGTAATCACTACCCCGATAATAGTGATAGTTGTCGTTTGACGGGTCTTCCACGTATTTTTCAAAAGCTTCAGGGGAAAGATTTTCTTCCAGTTGATCCAGATATTCATCAAAAAAGCTGCGTTCGTCTTCATTACTGATTCCATCCATTCCTACATCCTGGTATTTTCTGGCTGTCGGGTCGTTGTCGAAAGTGTTTACAAGTGATTGTGAAAGCGGTATCCGACCCCATGAGGTGGTATCAACCATATCGACCTCTTCGGATGTTGGAAGTCCGTTTTCAAAACTTTTTCTGGAATCCTTTAAAATATCCTCGGAAATATTGCCCAGGTTAAAGTAAAGAGTTCCTTCGCGGCTTTGAGTTGAATCGTAAACAAAGGGATCCATAAGCCAGAATTCAATATATTCTACGTTCGATTCTTCGAAATCGGTCGTATTGATTTCTCTCATGATCCCACCCCATCTCGATTCTGGCTCTTTTAGCGTGCCATTGGAATGTATACCCTCAGATATTCCCCCTGCCCCTGCAGGTTCGTGTTCGTAATTATAGGGGCCTTTTTCATCAGGGAAAAAAGCCAGGTTTAACACCTGTATGCTGGCGGGAATATCATTCGGATTATCTTTGTTTGGGAACAGTTCTTTTTCATAGATTTCCCGGACGAAGTGACTAGAACGCTGCTCCGGATTGCTTTTCAGGTGTTTGGGCATATTCGGACTGTTTTCTCTTAGGAATAAAGGATCTATATGATACCATGCCAGCTTGGCCCTGTTATAATTATATGGAAGGGAGTCAATTAAACTGGCTTCAGGGAAGATCTCCGGCTGGCCCTGAGGAGTACTTGCCAAAACCCAGGCAGCGGGGTTTTTCATGTCAATGGCGGTTTCACTCCCTTCAAAGTCATCTATATAAGAAGTTCCCTTTTTCTGGATAGCCTGAGAATGACCCGGGATCAGATGGGCAAATTCACCGTCAACTCTGATGCTGGATTGTTCTTTTGTATCCAGAAAAGGGATCCCGTCAATCAGGTTGGTGATGAATGGGGACTCGCTCCGGTATGATCCGTTCAAACCCCATATAGTATTGGAAATGGGTTCATTTCCAATACTTACCTTCCTGGTAAGGGGTCTTTCCGTCAGGTTCATTACCGTGGCCCCTAAGTTGAAATCTTCAGAAACGTTATAATTGAAATGAGAACCTAACAGGGTCTTTTTCTGCATGCTATAAGTGCTTTGATTTTCAAGGGATATTTGGATTGGTGTTCCCGACTCCAGCAATCCCTGATTCAAAATATTCACCCTACCGAGATTGTAATCCACAGTATAATCTACATTTTCTATAAGTTTCCTTCCCCCGGCTGTTACCACTACCGAACCTTCGGGAATGTTCATTGCATTCAGGGGAATTTCGGAACTGGATGAAGACTGATATTCCCCTTTTATTTTGAATTTGTTTTTTTCTGCGGTTTGCCTGGCTACTGTCAGGGTAGAATCGTATAATTCCTCGAATACATATTTTTTGGCCACTGCATTGTTCCCGATTTGTTTTTTCAGATAATCTCCAAAAGGCTGTAATACAGGAAAAATGATTTTACCTTCCGATTGATTGATCGTAATGCCGGGGATAAAATCGAACATTCCGTCGGGATTGGCATCATTCTGGGAATTCACATTATCTAAGTTTAATAGCCTTAGTAACATCTGGTTCCTTACTTTTCCTTCGGGGATATAATTAATTTCATTTCCTGTTTTATCATCCTGGTAAAGCACGTTTAGCTTGAATCCTTCTTTATTGACCTGATATGCGTCAATCGAATAGATGTTTTTCATCATGAGCTGCCAGGTGGGGAATTTTGGGGTAAAGGATGTACCTTTCAGCAATTTGACCATAAGGGCATTAGGGGCGGTAACGCCCTGATTTGAAAATTCTCCTACCTGGTATTTTTTACCCCCTTTTATATATTCAAATGCAACAGCCAGCACTTCATCATTTCGTAACTGCGAATTCAGAGAGATGTATCCCAGTTTTTTGTTAACGCTATATTCATTGGGATCCAGCTTTCTGGCATTTTCCAGCTTTACATAATCCTGGCCCGATCGAAAATCGTATTGTTGCCACTGTTGCAAGACATTGGTGGTTTGACTGATATCTCTAACTCCCTGCATCATTGCTGAGTTTAACTTTTGATAAAGGTTATTGGCTTGGTTATCGGAGGGTTGACTTTTAATCTCACCTACAAGCTGATTTGATGCGAAAATATGATCGGTTTTACCGTCAATTCTACCTTCACCGAGATCCATCAGGGCAATGATGTTTCTTGAATTCTCAAAATTACTTGTTTTGTTGGTGATCCATACTTCCACCTTGGTAATGTCGATATTTGACTGAATAACGGGTAGCCTGCTCAAAGCTTTATTGTATTTTTCCTTAAAATAGTGAGAAAGGAAAAAGTGCCGGTTTTGATCATATTCATCGGCTTTTATCTCGAAATTCTGGGTTTGGGCCCCTCCTTTTACCTGTATCACTTTACTCTGACCTTTTTGTTGGGAGAAAACACTGGTCACTTCAAGATTGCCAAACCGCAATTTAGTTTTTAACCCGAAAAGGCTTTGACTGCCGGTTATTAATGAACCTGGTAATGGCATGGATACATTTCCCGCCTCTATGTCCTGGAGAATTTCATCTTCCCCCCCGGAATAATCCAGTTTGGTTTGATTCTCAAAGTCGAAAGTGGCTTCCGTATCATAATTGATACCAAGCTTAATTTTTTCACCAATGGTTCCGGTAACATTCATTTGGATCTTTTCCTCGAAATCAAAGGTGGTGTTTCTCCTGAGTTTTTCCGGAAGTTTAGGGTCCTCCACATTATTTATGTTGACTCCAAAAATTAGCTCTGCCGATCCCTGGGGAACGATGTTGATGGTATTGCTTCCGAATATTCGGCTGAAAGTTTCTCCCCCAAGTTTGAGTTTGGGGATTAATCCTTCGTCACTTGTTGTTTCCACTCCGCTGGCTTTCTGACGCCAAAAATCCCTTAACATTTGTTCAAACCTGTAATCCCAATATTGTTCCCTGGTCATGTGAGCCGGAGGCCTGTAATTAAAGTCACCGATCTTTTTCTGGAGAATATATTCGTCGCTTTCCGGATCGTATTGGTAAGAAGATTTGACGTTTTCAGGCTCATCAAGAAACAACGGAGATTTCTCCTCATCTTCCATGTAAGGGTATTCTCCCTCATCATCAAATTCATAGGGTAATTTTATAGTGTCTTGGGGAGCTAAACTATCGGTAGATTGGGGTTCCTGAATGAAAAAATTAATGTGAGCTTCTGATGATAGTCCACAGGCCCACAAAAATAAAAATAGTAGCAGTTTAATTATTTTAATTCGGGTAAAATCCAAGGATGATGATTGGGATTACTATAATTTTTTTAATGCTTTTTTTACCAACTCCTCTACATTTAAACCAGGTTCCTTTTGGATAAGGGTTTCTAAAGCTTTCTCCACATTCTTCTTGGGAAAACCCAAAGTTATTAATGCAGATAACGCTTCTTCTTTATTTGTATTGTCCTCACTTTTGACAATTTGTTCTTCTATACCTTCTTTTTCCAGTTTATCTTTTAGATCCACTATGATTCTTTGCGCGGATTTTGCGCCTATTCCCTTTATGGTTTTCAAAGTGTTTACCTGACCATTGACTATGGCATTTTGAAGTTCTACAGGAGATAGTGAAGAAAGCATCATGCATGCTGTGTTGGCACCTACACCGGAAACGGCAAGCAGATTCCTGAAAATTTCCCGTTCCTTTTTGTCAGCAAATCCATACAGAACATAGGCATCCTCCCTAACAATTTCATGGATGAATAAGGTACATTCTTTATGTTCTGAAATCTGAGAATAAGTGTTTAAGGATATATTCACAAAGTAACCTGTATTCGTGTTCTCAATTACTACATAAGCCGGGGTTACTTCATTAATTTGTCCTTTTATGAATTCAAGCATATCAATATTTTTACGGACTAAAATAATATAAAATTAGTTTCCAGGAGGAATTTTAAGTGAAATATTTTAGTAGCTTGAATTGCAGGATAGTATAAGTAAACATATACCCCTTGTTTCTTGTTTAACAGCAAAGCGTATTAATTTTCTCCAAAAATTATAATTTTGAAAGCATTCATAGATTCATTTATAAGAAATAGTATATGCGGATTGAGGAAGACTTTTTAGGTAAGAAGGAAATACCCGAAAATGCATTATACGGCATACACGCATTGAGAGCTAAAGAAAATTTTCCTGATCGGACTCCTTTTCATGAAGAGTGGTATCGTGCACTTGGTGTAACTAAACTTGCCTGTTATCAGACATATCAGAAATTCAGGGAAGCTGTCGATCATAAATTTCCGAATGTTGAGGTTCCTTTAAGATTTATTGAGGCCAATGTTGTGGAAGCTTTGATTAGAAGTGCAGAGGAGATGACACAGGGAAAACATGCGGATAGTTTTATAGTTCCGGCAGTTCAGGGAGGAGCCGGAACCAGCATCAATATGAACATCAATGAAATTCTTGTCAATGCATCGCTTCAAAGGCTTGGGAAAAATCCCGGCGACTACCGGTATATTGACCCCATTGAAGATGCCAATGTTTATCAGTCAACCAATGATGTTGTGCCAACGGCTCTTAAAATTGCTGTCATGCGTTTGCTGGAGGATCTGGAGGAAGGCATCAACACAATGAGAAAGACTTTGGAGAACCTTGAGAACAAACACAGAAATGATTTAAGAGTTGGTTATACCCAAATGCAGGAAGCGGTGCCCACTTCCTACGGGAAATTGTTCAGCAGTTACAACGAAGCACTCTCAAGGGACTGGTGGCGTGTTTCCAGGTGTTCTGAACGGATAAAAGTGGTTAACCTTGGAGGTAGTGCTATTGGTACAGGTATTACTGTTCCGACTTTCTTTATTATGAAAGTAATTCCCGTGCTTCGTCAGCTAACCGGTTTGCCCGTATCAAGAAGTGAGAATATGCCAGATGCCACTTCCAATCTTGATGCATTTGTTGAAGTTCATGCTACATTAAAGGCTCATGCTGTAAATCTGGAAAAGATGGTTTCCGATTTACGGTTGTTATCCTCGGATCTGATCAATCAGCATGAAGTGGCAATTCCCGCGCAACTTGCAGGAAGTTCTATTATGCCGGGAAAAGTAAATCCTGTGATACCGGAATTTGTTATCAGCGCCGTTCATAAAATATATGCCAATGATTCATTGATTTCTTCGCTTTCGGGCCGGGGGAACCTGGAACTGAATCCATATACACCGTTAATTGGCCATGCCTTGATTGAAAGCCTGAAACTATTAACGGGCATCAACCGAACACTAAGAGATAATATGATGCTTCGTTTAAGCGTTAATTCCAATGTTGCCGTGGAACGGTTGTATCGAAGCCCGGCAATAACTACGGCATTGGGCCCTTATCTCGGATATAACAAAGCGACAGATCTGGCCCGGTTAATGAAAGATAAACATATTGATATATTTAAAGCCAATGATCATTTTCAATACATTGACAGAGAAAAGCTAAAGTCTTTGCTTTCCCCTGACAATTTGCTGAAAATGGGATTCAGGATCAATGATTTGTTGGAATCCTGACTAATTACGGTATAAACGTTACGGGAACTGTAAAACGTTGAAAGAATTATGGCGAAAGGAAAAGAATCGAAGCCTCATCTTGGAATATATGGGAGGAGAAACAATGGCAAAAGTTCTTTAATCAATCAGCTTGCGAACCAAGACATTGCTATTGTATCCGGTCATGCAGGGACCACCACCGATCCCGTGAAGAAATCATTTGAAATCACCGGGTTCGGACCGGTGGTTTTGGTTGATACAGCAGGAATTGATGATACTGGAGAATTAGGGGAGAAGCGAATCTCCAAAACCCGCTCTTCAATTAAAACCATCGATCTGGGGATTTTAATCATAACACACAATACTTTCGGCAATTTTGAGCGAAATGTGATTGAAGAATTCAGGAAGAATTATACCCCTTTTATTGTGGTCCATAATAAATCGGATAGGGAGCCATTAACTCCCGAATTAAAAAGACAAATTCAGAATGAGTATAATTGTTATGTGTTTGATTATAGCATTTTGAACTCAGATAACTCAGATTTAATCATCCAAACCATAAAACAAACCATCCCTGAGTCTGCATATAAAATTCCTTCATTGGTCGGGGATCTGTTAAGTTACGGAGATATTGTGCTTTTAATTACTCCCATAGATATAGAAGCACCGGCCGGCCGATTAATTTTACCCCAGGTACAGACCATCAGAGATGTTCTTGACAATGATGCAGTGAGCATCATCCTAAAAGAAAGAGAAGTAGATGCTTTTCTTAAACGGACGGATATTAAGCCAAAATTGGCCATAACCGACAGCCAGATGTTCACCAAGGCTGATTCTTCCGTGCCTCATGATGTTCCTTTAACAAGTTTTAGTATTGTATTGGCCCGTTTCAAGGGAGATTTTGAGAATTATTTGAAAGGCACACCCACAATATCGGAGTTGAAAGACGGGGATCGTGTTTTGTTACTGGAATCTTGTACCCATCATGTTTCCTGCGATGATATTGGCAGGATAAAAATCCCCCGATGGATCACCAATTTTACAGGGAAAAATTTGGAATTTAAGGTTGTAGCTGGGCTGAATGATTTACCCGAGGATATACAAGAATATGCGCTTGTTATACAATGCGGGGGTTGCATGATTACCCGAAAGCAGTTGATAAATAGAATAAGGCCGGCTGTGGAAGCCGGAGTTCCGGTAACCAATTACGGGATGGCAATTGCTTATGTGCAGGGGATCTATCACCGCGCTATAGCTCCTTTTATCAGTCAGGAGATAGAAGCATTGGATTATCTGTAATTATGAAGCCTTAAGTTTGTTTATAACTTATGGCTCAACAATTTCAACCTGGAAAATCTTTCCCCAACGTTTTCCCGTTAGGAATAATCTTTGATTTTCCTTATCATAGGCAATTCCATTCAGCACATTGTCATTATCGTTTTTATACTTTTCAGGAACCAGCTTGCTGCAGTCGATTTTTTCCAATACTTTACCTGTTTCAGGATCAAAACTAATGATATATGATTCCTGCCAAATATTGGCATATATTTTTCCTTCAATGTATTCCAGTTCATTAAGATCCTTAACGGGTCCATGATGATTATATACTTTTATCCTACTTATTTCATTAAAATATTTAGGGTCAAGAAAATATATAGTTGAAGTTCCGTCGCTCATGATCAGTTGTTCCCCGTCGGTTGTTAAACCCCATCCTTGAGTGGGGTATTTTACTTTGTTGAGCAGCTTAAGATCTTCTTTATCGTATACAAATCCTGTTTTTGAAGTCCAGGTGAGCTGAATGATTTCTCCATTAATTAAGGCGATCCCCTCTCCGAAGTATTCATTGGGTAAGGCATGACTATTGATTAATTCTCCGGTTTCCAGTTCGACTTTACGTAATGAAGATCTTCCCCTTTTTCCCGTGCTTTCATATAAAAAGCCATTGTCATAAAAGAGCCCCTGGGTGTATGCATTGGGATCGTGCGGATAGGTGTTTATAATATCTACTGTCAGTTGTTTGGGTTGAATATCCGAACGGAATTTTAAAGACTGATAATGCGATTCTTTTTTTCCATTGTTGAGGAAAATTTCCACTTTAAACATATTATTGCCCACTGGAAGATATGAAGTGGGAATGTCAATTGCATCAACATTTTCGGTAATGGTGTTTTGAAGTTTGGAATTGGAGTAGGTTTTTACGGAATCCACACTGACCGAATCAGGAGTGGAAAGATCAAATTGTACTACATCTCCGATGACATAGTTTTCCTTTTGCTTATCAAAGTTTAGGCTGGTAATTTTCTGGTTATTCTTTATTTTTGTTTTTTCTGATCCGGCTCCGTTTGTTTCCGCACCATTCCTGCCTTTTTTGTCTGAACAGGAGTGAACGACCAATATTGAGAATAGAATAACAAAATGTTTTATCATAAGGTTTATTATTGAATTTATGTGCTATGCAAAGATAAAATATCTTTTTGAGAATTATACGGTGATCAATTTATTGAGAGGTATTATGACCTGCTCCGTCAAACGAATATCTCAAAGAGAAAATGTTTGAATACAGGGCTATCGACTGATCTCCCAAGTCGGTGAGTGAATAATCCAGGGAAATATCTTTGTAGTAGATTCCTACCCCGATGTTGGGTTGATAATTAATGGTGTTATTGTTGTCCATTCCTTGTATTGTTTGAAAATTTCCAACTCCCAGGCGGAGATATATTAATTGGTTGTAATTGAGTTCTGCTCCCAGGCGCGGATTTACACTAAATATCTCTGAAGTGATCAGAGAATGCCTTCTCCCATCGGAAAGGACGTTAAGATTCAATTCAAACAGCGCTTCAATTTTTTGGGCGATGGGAATTTGATAAGCCGCTCCCAGTGTCAGTTTGGGCAGAGTGAGTTCAATATTATTCTCCGGTGCAAAGTTAAAAGTACTGTCCTGGACTTCTATTTTCAATTTATCCTCGTTATAGCTCCAGGCATTAAAAGTTGTTGTAACATCCCGGATTGTACCTCCGAATTGCCATTTCCCCATGCTGTACTGCATCCCGATATCCAACCCGAAGCCCCAGGCTGTTGCAAAGTTTCCTATACTTCGGTGAATTATCTTGGCGTTTCCACCGTAATAAAGGTTTTTAACGGGTGCTTTTCTGGAATAAGAGAGTATAAAAGCATAATCAGCAGCCGAAAAATAACTGATCCGGTCGTAATCTATATTTCCTTGATTGTCTATAAGTTCCGTTGTGTTAGGGATATTGTCCACGCCAAAACGTATTATCGATGCACCGAGGTGTTGGGTTGAATCCATCCTCATGGCTCCTCCCATGTAATCATATTTGGCAATACCTGTAAAATATTCTGCATGCATAGCACCCAGCTCATAATTGTTTTTTAAACTTGACAATCCTGCCGGATTCCAATATCCTGCGGTCACATCATCAATATGCGCTACCGTTGCATTGGCCATTCCAAAGGCTTTTGCTCCTATACCAAGGGATAGGAATTCATTGCTGTATTTCGCTGTTTGGGCTATACCCAGTAAAGGCTGTAAGGCTATAAAAAAAAGAACCAAATACCTATACATTTCACAATACATTTGTGTTAGATTTTACGAAACTATTTAATTTAACTTATTTTTGCGGGAAATATTGCTAAATATTTTATAGCTAAATGAGTTTACGGAACCACATGCCAAATATTGTTACTGCTCTTAATCTTTTGTTCGGATGTTTATCCATTGCATGGGCTTCTTATGATTATTTTGGGATTGCTGCTATATTGATTTTTATAGCTGCTATAATGGATTTTTTGGATGGTTTGGTTGCACGTTTTTTAAAAGCTTATTCATCAATTGGTGCACAGCTTGATTCATTGGCTGATATGGTAAGTTTTGGTTTTGCACCCGCTTTTTTGGTTTTCCGGAAGGTGTTAATGCTATATACACCATCTCTTAAAACACCGGCGCTTTTATCCCTGGACTGGATTTCCGGAATGGCTGTTTTTCTGCCTTTTATATTAAGTATTTTTGCAGCATTCCGGCTGGCAAAATTCAATATTGATACCCGGCAGAATGACTATTTCATTGGTCTGCCCACTCCCGCTATGGCTCTTTTCTTTGCTGCTTCTGTATACTTATATCAAAACACTGAAATACAATTGATTTACAGAGTAATGAATGATGCTTTTTTCTGGGATGGATTGGCTGTTTTGTTTTCTTTCCTTATGGTATCGGAAATTAAAATGATTTCTCTTAAATTTAAAAATTTCAGATGGTCTGATAATCAATTTCAATATTTGTTTATTGGAATTTCTGCTATTTTATGTGTATCATTGCAGACAATAAGTATACCCCTTATTATATTATGGTATGTAATACTATCATTTGTCTATCATATATATAATGCAAAAACAGCGTAATCATGAAAAAATATATTGCTGAAATCAATGTGATGCCTTTAAAAAATTTGCTTGATCCTCAGGGTAAAGCGGTGTTTCATAGCATGCAAAAAATTGGTTTTGATGAGGTTTCTTCTGTAAGGATTGGTAAACATATTACCATGGAAATTGAGGCTGAAAGTAAGGAAAAAGCCATGGAAAGGGTAAATGAAGCCTGTAATAAGATACTTGCTAACCCTGTTATGGAAGGTTATGATTATACAGTGAGAGAAGCCGAAAATTAATTCATAGCATGGGATTGAATGATTCCATTTATACTGGATAGAGGTTGCTCACATTCAATATATTCAGATGGCTTCCGGAGTGTTATAGGGTGATTTTGTGTTTGTTAATTTACTTGCTGCAGGATGAATATTTGACTTTCATTCATATAATATAATTGGTTTATCATAGTTTTATTTAAATATCCAAAGTGACATACCAAACAATCGTTTAGATTGGTATTCTGCTTTATATCCGCATCTTTAAGGTTTCAAAATTAGGATTGATTGTGATTTGTCCGGCAAAAATTATGAATTTATCAAAAAACATTATATTTTTGCGGTTCTTTTACTAATTCTTTAGTATTAAGGGTTTTAAGTTAGGTTTTAAAATAAAGGGATGAAGGATCAAGTGGAATAATTTTTTAAATTAATAGGAAATTAATTGGGTATTTATTAAAAAAAAAATACCTTTGCGAACCGATTTTGGAAACAGTGATTTAAACTAAACTGATTATATGCCAACAATACAGCAATTAATTAGGAAAGGACGAAAACAAACAGAGAAAAAGAAGAAAGCTCCGGCGTTGGATTCATGTCCTCAGAAAAGAGGGGTGTGTACCAGAGTATACACAACCACTCCCAAGAAGCCGAATTCTGCGATGCGTAAGATTGCAAGGGTGAGGCTAACCAATGGCAATGAAGTGAATGCCTATATCCCCGGAGAAGGTCATAATCTTCAGGAACACTCCGTTGTTTTGATTCGCGGAGGCAGGGTGAAAGATTTGCCGGGAGTTAGATATCATTTGGTTCGTGGAACCTTGGATTCTTCTGGAGTTGAAGGTCGATTGCAGGGCAGATCAAAGTATGGTACCAAAAAACCTAAAAAGTAATTTATAAAGAATAGCTAAAAAATGAGAAAGTTTAAAAATAACCAGCAGGATCGTTTGCCGGATCCAAAGTTTAATGAAAACTTGGTAACCAGGTTCGTAAACGATCTGATGCATGACGGGAAAAAGTCACTGGCTTTCAAAATCTTTTATGATACGCTGGATATTGTGGGAGAAAGGATGAAGAATGATGAGAACAGTCCTTTGGATATATGGAAAAAAGCTTTGGAAAATGTTGCTCCTGTTGTTGAGGTAAAGAGCCGAAGAATCGGGGGGGCGACCTTTCAGGTACCTCAGGAAGTGAACCCTGAAAGAAAGACTTCGATCAGTATTAAAAATCTTATAAAATATGCCAGAAAGCGAAGTGGCAGAAGCATGAAGGAAAAACTGGCTGCTGAGATTATTGCCGCTTATAACGAAGAAGGCGGAGCATTTAAGCGAAAAGAGGAAATTCACCGGATGGCAGAAGCAAACAAAGCTTTTGCACATTTCAGGTTTTAATTGGATTGTAGTTTAACGAGAAAAGGAGACAGAATTAGGGAATGAATAAAACATTGCAATATACGAGGAATATAGGAATTATGGCTCATATTGATGCCGGCAAAACTACCGCTACGGAACGTATGCTGTATTATGCCGGTATCACTCATAAAATTGGTGAGGTGCATGATGGAGATGCCCAGATGGACTGGATGGTTCAGGAACAGGAAAGAGGAATTACCATTACCTCTGCGGCAACCACTTGTTTCTGGAAATATGGAGATAATGACTATAAAATCAATATCATTGATACGCCGGGCCACGTAGATTTTACAGTTGAGGTAGAACGATCGCTGCGTGTATTAGACGGAGCGATTGCTGTTTTCTGTGGAGTGGGAGGCGTTGAACCTCAATCCGAAACGGTTTGGCATCAGGCTGATAAGTATGGGGTGCCCAAAATTGCATTTGTTAATAAGATGGATCGCCAGGGAGCTGATTTTTACTCCGTTATAAATCAAATTAAGGAGAAATTTAAAGCCAACCCCATACCCCTGCAAATTCCCATTGGTGCGAGTGATACATTTAAAGGTGTTGTTGACCTTATTGAAAATAAGGCAGTTGTATGGATTGATGATGAAACATTGGGCACCAATTATAAATATGAGGAGATTCCTGATGAATTAAAAGAGGAGGCTGAAAAATATAGGAATCAGCTTATCGAAGCTGTTGCAGAATACGATGACGCCTTACTGGAAAAATTCTTTGAGGACCCCGCATCTATTACAAGTGATGATATGCTGGATGCCATTCGGAGGGCTACAATTGAAATGAGCATTGTACCTGTACTTTGTGGTTCTGCTTTCAAGAATAAAGGAATTCAAAAATTATTGGATGCTATAATAACCTTTTTACCAAGTCCTACTGATATAAGCGCTATTGAGGGGCTTCATCCGAGAAGCAGCGAAAAGCTTTACAGAAAACCCGATGTGGAAGAGCCTACTTCCGCTCTTGTATTTAAAATTGCTACCGATCCCTATGTCGGAAGACTTGCTTTTATGAGGGTTTATTCAGGGGTGCTCACTGCAAAGTCGACCCTCTACAACCCAAGAACGGATAAAAAGGAGCGCGTGAACAGGCTTTATCAGATGCATGCCAATAAACAGAATCCCAAAGAAAAAATTGAAGCTGGGGATATTTGTGCTGCTGTGGGATTCAAGGATCTTAGAACCGGTGATACCCTATGCGATTCCAATAACCCCATCCTTCTTGAATCAATAGAATTTCCCGAACCTGTGATTGGAGTTGCCGTAGAACCCAAAACCCAGAAGGAATACAATAAGCTTTCCGTAGCCCTTGCCAAACTTGCAGAGGAAGACCCTACTTTTACCGTGCATACCGATGATGATTCAGGACAGACCGTTATTAACGGAATGGGCGAGCTTCATTTGGAAGTAATAATGGACAGACTTAAGCGGGAATTCAAAGTGGATTGTAACCAGGGAGCTCCCCAGGTTAATTACAAAGAAACAATTACCCAGGAGGTGGATCATCACGAGGTATTCAAGAAACAAACCGGTGGACGAGGAAAATTTGCAGAAATATATGTTAAGATGGGTCCTGCCGATGATGACATTAAAGGCCTGCAGTTTGAAAATAAGATTAAGGGTGGCAACATTCCAAAAGAATTCATACCGTCTGTTGAAAAGGGTTTCAGAGATGCCATGTTGAATGGGGTCTTAGCAGGTTACCAAATGGATAGCCTGAAAGTAGTATTGTATGATGGTTCTTACCATGAGGTGGATTCTGATCAGCTATCCTTTGAAACCGTTGCAAGGATGGCCTTTAAAAATGGCATGGTTAAAGCTAAGCCTGTATTGCTTGAGCCGATAATGAAGGCAGAGGTGGTGACACCTGAAGAATATATGGGTGATGTGATTGATGACTTTAATAAGCGAAGAGGCAATGTTGAAGGGATGGAGAATAAGGGAAGTGCTAAGGTGATTAAGGCTACCGTACCACTTGCCGAAAAATTTGGTTATGTTACAGTATTGAGAACCATTACTTCAGGAAGGGCAACTTCAACCATGGAATTTTCACATTATGCAGAAGTACCTAAGGAAATAGCCAGGGAAATCATAGAAAGAGCAAAAGGAAAAATAGAATTAGTATAAATTTTATTTATAATGAGCCAGAAAATAAGAATTAAATTAAAATCTTACGATCACAATTTGGTGGATAAAAGCGCAGAAAAAATTGTGAAGACGGTAAAGTCCACTGGTGCTGTTGTGAGTGGGCCAATCCCCCTTCCAACGAAGAAAAGGATTTTTACTGTTAATCGTTCGCCATTTGTGAATAAGAAAGCTAGAGAACAGTTTCAGCTCTGCTCATTTAAAAGGTTAATGGATATATACAGTACTACGCCAAAAACCATTGATTCGCTGATGAAGCTGGAATTGCCTAGTGGTGTTGAGGTTGAAATTAAAGTTTAAATTAAAAAGTCACAAGGAATGGCTGGATTAATTGGAAAGAAAGTTGGAATGACTTCAGTTTTTGGTGCCGAGGGAGAAAATATTCCATGCACCGTAATTGAGGCGGGACCATGCGTAGTAACCCAGGTGAAAACTGAGGAAAGAGATGGTTATTCTGCCTTACAACTCGCTTTTGAAGATAAGAAAGAAAAACGGACACCCAAACCTTTACTTGGTCACTTTAAAAAGGCAAAAACAGCACCTAAGCGGCAAATTGCTGAATTCAAGGGTTTTGGTGAAGAATATCAATTAGGAGATACGGTGACGGTTGATTTATTTCAAAACGATACGTGGTTGGATATTTCAGGGATATCTAAAGGAAAAGGTTTTCAGGGTGTTGTCAAACGTCATGGCTTTAGTGGAGTGGGAGAACAAACCCACGGACAAGCCGATCAGGAGCGTGCACCCGGTTCAGTAGGTGGCTCTTCCGATCCTTCAAGGGTGTTTAAAGGGATGAGAATGGCCGGCCGAACCGGAGGAAAAAAGGTTAAATTAATTAACCTTAAAGTAATAAAAATAATGCCGGAAAAGAATTTATTGTTAGTTAGAGGATCTGTACCAGGAAATAAAGGTTCATATTTAATTATTGAGAAATAATGGAGTTACCAGTTTTAAATAAAGCAGGCGAAGAAACCGGAAAGAAAATTCAGCTAAATGATCAGATATTTGGCATTGAACCAAATGATCATGCCATTTATCTGGATGCAAAGCAATTTATGGCAAACAACAGGCAAGGTACACATAATAGTAAGGAAAGAAACGAAATAACCGGTAGCAGAAAAAAAATAAAACGGCAAAAAGGCACAGGTACAGCCCGTGCCGGGGATAATAAAAACCCCATATTTCGTGGTGGAGGAAGGGTCTTTGGTCCCAAACCAAGAGATTATAGCTTTAAACTTAATAGAAAAGTCAAAAAACTGGCACGACGCTCTGCTCTTTCTTACAAGGTTAAAGATAATGCCATTACCGTTGTAGAGAACTTTGAACTGGAACAACCCAAAACCAAAGATTTTTCTGAGATAAGAAAAAGTCTGGGGATAAGTGATAAAAAATCCCTTTTCATTCTGGAAAAACCGAGTAAAAATATATATTTGTCCTCCCGAAATATACCGGATGTTAAGGTATTACCTGTAAATGAGATAAATACATATGAGATAATGAATGCTCATGCAATTGTATTTGTTGAAGGTTCTCTTGATACATTGGAAAAACATTTAAGTGCATAGCATTATGGCCGACATAAACAACATATTGATTAAGCCTATCATTACCGAGAAGATGACAGAGCAGGGTGATGATTACAATAAATATGGATTTATTGTGGATAAAAAGGCAAATAAAATTCAAATTAGAAATGCCGTAGAAGAAATGTATGGTGTGACGGTGGAATCGGTGAATACAATGCGGTACCGGGGGAAACAACGGAGTCGCTACACCCGGGCAGGAATTATAAAAGGAAGAGAAAATAGTTTCAAAAAAGCTGTTGTTACTCTGGCTGAAGGTGATTCTATTGATTTTTATAGCAATATTTAGGAAAATTTAAGTTATGGCAGTAAGAAAATTAAAACCAGTAACACCTGGGCAAAGACATAGAATAATAAGTGCATTCGATACTATTACAGAGCGTGCTCCGGAGAAATCATTGTTACGACCTAAAAACAAAACCGGGGGCCGGAACAGTAAAGGTCGAATGACATTGAGATACCGCGGGGGCGGGCATAAACAGCGATATCGTGTTATTGATTTCAGCCGCGACAAAGAGGATACTAAGGGACGCGTGAAGAGTATTGAGTATGATCCGAACCGCACAGCCCGAATTGCTCTTGTTGTGTATGAAGATGGAGAGAAAAGATACATACTGGCACCCAATGGATTAAGAGTTGGGCAAACCGTTAGTGCCGGTAAATCCGCTACCCCGGAAATTGGCAACGCTTTATACCTCTCGGATATACCCTTGGGAACCATTATACATAACATAGAATTAAGACCCGGGAATGGCGGAGTTCTTGCCCGAAGTGCAGGAACTTATGCACAGCTTACTTCAAGAGATGGTAAGTATGCAAATATTAAACTGCCCTCCGGTGAAACCAGAATGGTTTTAACTTCGTGCAAGGCAACCATTGGGACAGTGGCTAATTCAGATCATATTATCGTTTCTTCCGGGAAAGCCGGGAGAAAAAGATGGAAGGGGCGCAGACCAAGAGTCAGAGGTGTGGCTATGAATCCTATTGACCATCCTATGGGTGGTGGAGAAGGCCGGGCTTCCGGTGGCATCCCAAGATCAAGAAATGGTCTTCCTGCCAAAGGATATAAAACCCGGAAATCCAAGAAAAAATCGAATCAATATATTGTTGTAAGAAGAGGTAAGAAGAAAAAATAAACGAATAATCTGATATACTATGAGTCGTTCACTTAAAAAAGGACCTTTTGTAGAGTATAAGCTGGAACAGCGCGTCATGGAGATGAACGAATCAGGGAAAAAGAAAGTGCTTAAAACCTGGTCAAGAAGATCTATGATTACACCCGATTTCGTGGGTCATACTATTGCCGTACATAATGGCAATAAATTCATACCGGTATATATCACTGAAAATATGGTAGGTCATAAGTTGGGTGAATTTGCTCCAACCAGACAGTTTAAAGGTCATCCTACCAAGAAGGGAAAATAATAAATCTGTAAAAGTCTTAATAATGGGTTCACGAAAACGTATCCGAGCGGAGAATAGAAAAGAGCAAAGGACAAATCAATATTTTGCGGTTTTGAAGAGTTGCCCCACTTCACCCAGGAAGGTACGCCTTTTGGCTGATGAGATCCGGGGAAAAGAGATTAACCAGGCTCTGGATTTTTTGAGGTTCAGCTCGAGAGCGGCTTCTAATTATTTGGAAAAACTGCTATTATCAGCAATCTCGAACTGGCAAAATAAGAATGAAGGGGTTCGGATAGAAGATAGTTATCTTATTGTAAGTGAAATTCGTGTAGATCAAGCACGGACATTGAAAAGAATTCGCCCGGAAGCAATGGGAAGGGCACATTTGATCAGGAAAAGATCCAGCCATGTTACCCTTTTCCTGGAAAATTTAAATGAAGCCAGACAAGTGGAACAAGTCGCCGAAGATAACGAAGACAATATTAACGAGACACAAAACAATCAAGAATAGATGGGACAAAAAGTAAATCCAATAAGTAACAGGCTTGGTATCATTAAAGGTTGGGAATCCAACTGGTATGGTGGTAAAGACTATAGCGACAAACTTCTGGAAGATGATAAAATCAGGAAATATTTGCGTACCCGTTTGGCCAAGGCAAGTATCTCCAAGATTGTCATCGAGAGGACCTTGAAACTGGTAACCGTTACGATCCATACTGCACGTCCTGGTATCATTATTGGCAAAGGGGGTAAAGAAGTAGACAAGCTCAAAGAAGAGCTTAAAAAACTGACTAAAAAAGAAGTACAAATAAATATTTTTGAGGTTAAACGTCCTGAAATGGATGCTACATTGGTAGCGAATGGTATTGCAAGGCAGATTGAAGGTATGATTTCTTACAGGCGGGCCATTAAAATGGCTATTTCTTCAAGTATGAGACTCGGAGCGGAAGGTGTGAAAGTACAAATATCAGGGCGATTAGGAGGTGCTGAGATGGCCCGGACTGAAGTTTACAAGGAAGGCAGAACACCTCTTCATACTTTAAGGGCCGATATTGATTATGCTTTGGGAGAAGCTCTGACAAAGGCAGGTTTGATTGGAATAAAAGTATGGATCTTTAAAGGGGAGATATTCGATAAAGTAGATCTAACCCCTGCAGTTACAAGCAGTGGCAAGGGTGCCAAGTCTAAGGGAAGAAGAAAAAGAAAATAATATAAAACGAATTTAATCCATGTTACAGCCAAAAAAGACCAAATATAGAAAACGGCAGAAGGGCCGCATGAAAGGTATAGCCCAAAAGGGTACACAACTTGCATTTGGGTCCTTTGGGGTAAAAGCACTGGAAGCAAGCTGGATTACACAAAAGCAGCTTGAATCAGCCAGACAGGCGATGACCCGTTATATGAAAAGGGAAGGCCAGATTTGGATACGAATTTTTCCTGATAAACCCATTACCAAAAAGCCACTTGAAGTGAGAATGGGTAAAGGAAAAGGTGATCCGGAAGGTTTTGTTGCACCAGTAAAACCAGGCAGAATGATATTGGAAGCCGAAGGAGTTTCCAAACGAGTAGCCCATGAAGCGTTACGTCTTGCAGCACAAAAACTTCCCATTAAAACGAAGTTTGTTGTTAGAAGGGATTATGTTGAATAAACAATTTGGAAAAAATGAAACCATCTGAAATACGTGAATTTACTGATAAGGAAATTGAAGAACGGATCGACAGTGAACAAACCCGTCTGGCTCAGTTGAAACTCAATCATGCGGTTTCGCCCCTGGATAATCCTGCGAAAATCAAGGAGGCCAGAAAAAACATAGCTAGGCTACAAACAGAGTTAAGCCAGCGAGTTAAAGAGGCTTCAAAAAATAAGGTAAATCAATAAGAAACCATTACGATGGAAAAGAGAAGTTTAAGGAAAGAGAAAGTTGGTACCGTCTCCAGCAATAAAATGGATAAATCCATTAGTGTTGTGGTGAACCGGAAAGTTAAGCACCCTAAATATCATAAGTTCATTAACAGGCGATCCAAATTTATTGCTCACGATGAAAAGAATGAATGTAATGAAGGGGATACTGTGAAAATAATGGAAACACGACCACTGAGCAGAAGAAAGCGTTGGAGATTGGTAGAAATTATCGAAAGAGTTAAATAAAATACAATGGTACAACAAGAAAGTAAACTTAATGTTGCGGATAATAGTGGCGCTAAAATAGTTAAGGTTATTCGGGTACTGGGTGGTAGCGGTCGAAGATATGCTTCTGTCGGCGATACGGTGATCGTAAGTGTTCGGAGCGCTTTGCCTTCATCTGAAATCAAAAAGGGCACGGTAAGTAAAGCCGTTATTGTCCGCACAAAAAAAGAACTGGGAAGGAATGACGGCTCTTATATTCGATTCGATAACAATGCATGTGTACTGATGAATAACCTTGGAGAAATGAGAGGGACCCGAATATTTGGCCCTATTCCCCGCGAATTGAGGAGTAGGTATATGAAGATCGTTTCATTAGCACCTGAAGTGCTTTAAAATATTGACGCCATGCAAAAAAGGAAGAAATTACATATAAAAAAAGGTGATACGGTTTATGTGAATACCGGAGAATATAAAGGCCAGCAAGGCAGGGTTCTGGAAGTTTATCCTGAAGAGCGGAGGGCTTTGGTTGAAGGTATTCATATGGTTTCCAAACACACCCGGCCAAATAATGATAATCCCCAGGGTGGGATTATCAAAAAAGAGGCGCCGGTTCATATTTCAAATCTGATGCTTGTTGATCCCTCAACCGGCGAGCCTACAAGAATCGGAAGAAAACTGGATGATAATAATACACTTGTGCGTTATTCAAAAAAGTCAGGGGAGGAGATTAAATAATGAATTTTCAGCCTACATTAAAAAAACGCTATAAGGAAGAGATAGTACCTGCACTGATGAAGGAGTTTAATTACAAATCTGTAATGGAGGTTCCCAGTCTTCAGAAGATTGTATTGAACCGGGGTGTAGGCGAGGCAGTAATGGATAAAAAACTGATAGAGACTGCACAAGAAGAATTAACAGCCATTGCAGGTCAGAAAGCGGTAAAGACGTATTCAAAAAAAGCAATCTCTAACTTTAAGCTTCGGGAAAATACTCCTATTGGGGTTAAGGTTACACTTCGAAGAGACAAAATGTATGAGTTTCTTGAGCGATTGATAAAGGTAGCATTGCCTCGGGTAAAAGACTTCAACGGAGTAAAAAGCAATTTTGACGGGCGAGGAAATTTCTCGCTCGGGTTGGAAGAACAGATCATTTTTCCGGAGGTAAATCTGGACCAGGTGCAGAAATTGATCGGATTAGAGGCTGTATTTGTAACAACTGCTCCAACCGATGAAGAAGGATATGCACTTCTGAGAGAGTTCGGACTACCTTTTAGTAACTTAAAAAAAGAGTAGATTATGTCAAAAGAATCAATGAAGGCAAGAGAAAAGAAAAGAAAAAAAATGGCAGAAAAATATGCCAGGAAACGTGCAAAACTGAAGGCTGAGGGTGATTATATCGGCTTGAGCCGGTTACCAAGAAATTCCAGCCCAGTACGGCAGCATAATCGGTGTAGAATAACCGGAAGGCCGAGAGGATATATGCGCCAGTTTGGTGTTAGCCGTATTACCTTCAGAGAGATGGCCTCGAAAGGACTTATTCCTGGTGTAAAAAAAGCAAGTTGGTAATTAATTAAAAGAGGGATATAGCTCATGGTTACAGATACCATTTCAGATTATCTTACAAGAATACGAAATGCGCAGATGGCTGGACATAAAGTGGTCGAAATACCAGCCTCTAACCTGAAAAAGAATATTACTAAAATATTGCATGATCAGGGATATATTATAAGTTATAAATTCGAAGAAGGTCAGGTTCAGGATGTTATAAAAATTGCATTAAAATATCATCCCAAAACCAAGGAACCTGGAATACGGGAATTACAGAGAGTTAGCCGGCCAGGACTACGGCATTATGTGGATATAAGAAATATTCCTAGAGTGCTCAATGGTTTAGGAATTGCTATACTTTCTACTTCAAGAGGGGTTATTACGGATAAGGAAGCCCGTAAATTGAATGTAGGCGGTGAAGTCTTGTGTTATGTACATTAAAAAGGAGGAACTTCAATGTCACGTATAGGTGTTTTACCCATTAACATACCTGAAGGAGTCGACGTTTCTGTGAATGATAAGAACGAAGTCCATGTTAAAGGACCCAAAGGGGAGATCTCACAAATTTTTGAACCTTCCATTTCGATAGAAGTAAAGGAGGATCAGGTTCTTCTTTCAAGAGCCAGTGATTCAAAGAAGCATAAGTCATTGCATGGATTATCAAGAGCATTGATTAATAATATGGTAAAAGGTGTATCCGAGGGATACACCATACAACTTGAATTTGACGGGGTTGGATATCGGGCTGAAGCGAAAGGACAAATTTTGGAGATGAGTGTTGGATATTCACACGATATTCATTTTGAGATACCTGAGGAAGTACAGGTCGAAGCCAAAACAGAACGAAGAAGTAATCCCAAAGTAACGTTGACCAGTCATGACAAAGAGTTGGTTGGTCAAGTGGCTGCAAAGATAAGGTCTATGAGACCACCTGAGCCATATAAGGGTAGAGGTATCAAGTATGTTGGGGAAAGAATCAGACGTAAAGCAGGTAAGGCAGGAAATGTTTAAAATTATTAAATCTTAAAGTCATGGCCTTTACAAAAAAAGATAGAAGGTTCAGAATAAAGAAAAGAATCAGGAAACAGATAAACGGAACTGCTGATAAGCCTAGAATGGCAGTATTTCGAAGTAATAGACATATTTATGTACAATTGATAGATGATGAGCAGGGAAAGACTCTATGTTCCTATTCCACCAGAAAAAAAGAAGTGGCCGATCAGAGTGAGGGACTTGATAAATCCGAGCAGGCAAAATTGGTTGGAAAGTATTTGGCTCAGAAATCCATAGAAAAAGGCATTAATAAGGTAGTTTTTGACCGCAGTGGTTATCGATATCATGGACGTGTAAGAAAATTAGCTGAAGAAGCAAGAAAGGAAGGACTTAAATTTTAAGAACTATGCCAAAAGACGCAGACATTAAGAAAGTAAAAACCAGTGATCTGGAACTTAAAGATCGACTGGTGAACATCAAAAGGGTTACTAAGGTAACCAAAGGTGGACGCCAGTTTGGATTTACCGCATTGGTAGTGGTTGGAAATGAAAATGGAATCGTTGGCTACGGTTTGGGGAAAGCTAAAGAAGTAACTACGGCAATAGCAAAAGGTGTGGAAGCGGCCAAGAAAAACCTTGTTAAGGTTCCCATTCTGAAGGGTACCATACCCCATCCCATTGAATATAAGTATTCCGGGGCTCATATCTTTATGAAACCGGCGGCCCATGGTACGGGTGTTAAAGCAGGAGGGGCCATGAGAATTGTACTGGAAAGCGTTGGTATTACTGATCTTCTGGCTAAATCCAAAGGATCAAGCAATCCCCAAAACCAGGTGAAAGCTACCATCAATGCCTTGTTGGATATGAGGGATGCCTATACCATAGCAGAACAAAGAAATGTCCCACTTGAAAAAGTGTTTAACGGATAGATTTTAAAATACTGAAACCATGGCGAAGTTGAAAGTTACCCAAGTACAAAGCAAGATTGGAAGTACAAAGAGACAGAAGAAAAATC
>JAIPAF010000007.1 GCA_021740225.1 Bacteroidales bacterium
AGCGGCGCAGCCATGTATGGCATTTTCAAAGAAAAACCGACCGTTGGAAATGAACTGGGACAACATTTCACCTGGATCGAAAAATTAACATCTTAGTAAATTTTTAATCCCCTATCAGACTTGCGTTTATTGTTTGGTATATACAGCCTCTACCTCGTCTATCTCACCACTGCCGTCATCTACCTGATAACTCCAGTCAATTTGTCTGTAGTCATCTGTTATCCTTCCCCTCCCTGACAGTATGGTATAGGTGGTGATGTTCATAATAATATCTTGATCTTCAATAAGATTGATGTTTTGCCCCTCCACATTTGCGGCAACCTCTCCTTCAAGCTCATAAAAATTGGAAATATAAATCCTCGAACTATCCTGGCCCGAAATGGAAATGGTCACATAGTACGTTGACTCGGGATACCGGCTACTGTTCTCTTCAACTTTCCAATCTCCCTCCAGAGCCTCAATAAGCTCTGCCGGGGTTCTTTCCCCCTCACAGGAAACAGAAACACTTCCCACTATGACAACAACAAACAAAAGAAAGCCAACCCGCCAACAATTTTTCCAATTCATTAATGTAACAGTTTATTAAAAACTTGAATTTCAGATTGATTTATATGCAAATTTCGCAAACTCTGCTTCTATCACCATGAAACCCGCATGTTAATCATGTTCTTGTTGGGAAGGTTACTGCATGCGGGTTTCATTTATCTTGGGATAAATCTGAATACCGATACAAAAAATAAAATAAACGAGAGTGAGAACTCGAAGTACCTCTTTCTCATTTATTTATTCCTTAAAAATGTTTTTTAGTTTCCAAAACTTATTCCAACGCCTTTAGCGTTTTTGACCAGATCGGAATCTTCTTCCACATATTTATGCTGAGTTATAACATCTTCCAAAGGAACGGAAGTAATGTTGGGATGTTGATAAGCCACCATCTCTCCGAATTTACCTTCCAATACCATCTCGAATGCTTTTACTCCAAACTGGGTTGCCAATATCCTGTCGTAAGCCAGGGGAACTCCACCCCTTTGTAAATGTCCAAGAACGGTACTTCTAATGTCGTAAGGACACCCGGCTTCCTTCAATTCATCAACCAATCTTGCTGCAGCCCCGCTGTATTTCACATTGGCATATCCTACTTCCCCGGTATCTTCTTTGGATTGTTCACCGTGTTTGCGTTTGGCTCCTTCTGCAATTACAATAATAACGAAACCCCGATCTTTTCTAAACCTTGAATAGATACGTTCCATTACCTTATCAATATCATAAGGGATCTCCGGGATCAGGCAAATTTCAGCTCCTCCTGCAACAGATGAATTCAAAGCAATCCATCCAGTATCACGGCCCATAACTTCCAGCACAAAAATCCGGTTATGACTGGCAGCGGTAGTAACAAGCTTATCCACCGATTCAGTGGCAATCTGAACTGCAGTCTGATAACCAAAAGTGGAATCCGTTACCGCAAGATCGTTATCAATGGTCTTCGGAACCCCAATAACATTCAACCCTTTTTCAGCAAGAGCCTGGGATATTCTCTGTGAACCGTCACCACCAATATTGATCACGGCATCTATTCCCATATATTGTAATTTGCGGACCATTTCATCCGAACGATCTACTGTACTCCAGGTTCCATCCGTATTCTTAACGGGCCAGGCAAAAGGACCACCTTTATTGGTAGTTTCCAATATAGTGCCTCCCTTAAAATGGATCCCGGATACCGTATGTTCATCCAACACTTTAACTTCACTGGGTTCCCATAAAATGCCATTAAATGCCTGCACACTTCCTAATACTTCCCAATCTCGTTCTTTTGAGGCTCGTTTTACCACAGCCCTGATAACAGCATTAAGACCCGGGCAATCACCTCCGGCAGTGGCTAATAAAACTCTATTCATAAAGCTTCCAATTATATTTTATCATATTCAACATCAAAAACCGGGATGCAAAACTAGTAAACAATAAAAGAAAAAAAGAAAAAATCTGAATAATTTGATGAAAATTAAACGGCTTTTAAGACTTAATGAATAAAATTAGCCTTACAAAACGTAATCATTTTTCTTTTTTCGTTTTATTACATTTGCCATACCTAATTATATATTATTAAAAATTCTAATTATGATCAACAAGGAATTAATCAATCCCGGCAGCATTGTTGTTGTAGGGGGATCAAACAAGATACAAAAGCCCGGGGGAAAGGTTCTGAAAAACATTTTGGATGGCGGTTTCAGGGGCGAACTGTATGTTTCCAATCCGAAGGAAGAAGAAGTACAGGGCATAAGAACCCACAGAAATCCCGAGGAGCTTCCGCATGTTGATCTGGCAATTATTGCAGTAGCAGCAAAGCTTTGTCCGGATATTATACGTTTGTTGGCAGAAGACAAAGGAACACGTGCATTTATCTTACTCTCGGCCGGATTTAGCGAGGAGAGCGAAGAGGGAGCGCGCCTTGAAAAAGAAATACGGGATATTGTCAATAGCGTCAACGGTGCCCTGATCGGGCCGAATTGCATTGGTGTTCTAAATCAAAACTATAACGGTATTTTTACCACCCCCATCCCGAAACTAGACCCTCAGGGCGTAGATTTCATATCCGGTTCAGGTGCTACAGCGGTTTTTATTATGGAATCAGCCATACCCAAGGGCCTTAAATTCTCAACTGTATATTCAGTGGGCAATAGTGCCCAAATAGGTGTAGAAGAAATACTAAAATACATGGATGAAAATTTTGATCCCGAAAAAAGTGCAAAAGTAAAACTCCTTTATATTGAAAGCATCGAAAATCCTCAAATGCTTTTAAAGCATACTTCTTCCCTTATCCGAAAAGGCTGTAAAATTGCAGCCATTAAAGCAGGTGCCTCGGAGGCGGGAAGCAGAGCAGCATCCTCTCATACCGGTGCATTATCAAGCCCCGAGACCGCAGTAGACGCTCTCTTCAGGAAGGCCGGTATTGTTAGGTGTCACGGACGGGAAGAACTCACTACCGTAGCCTCCGTTTTCATGCATCCGGAACTAAAGGGAAACAATATAGCTATCATCACCCATGCAGGGGGACCGGCGGTGCTACTCACCGACGTATTAGCCAATAACGGACTGGAGATACCTCCGATAGAAGGTCCCGATAGTCAGGAACTTCTAGAAGAATTATTCCCCGGGTCATCCGTAACCAACCCCATTGATTTTCTGGCAACCGGAACAGCCGAACAACTTGGAAAAATAATAGATTACTGCAGTGAAAAATTCCATCATATAGACGGAATGGTTGTTATTTTCGGTAGTCCCGGACTTTTCCCCGTATACGAAGTTTACGATGTGCTCGACGAAAAGATGAAGAAAAGCAAAAAGCCCATTTACCCAATTATGCCATCGGTAATCAATGCCAAAGATGAAATAGACCATTTCATCGGTAAAGACAGGATCATCTTTTTCGATGAAGTATTGTTCGGGCAGGCACTTGCAAAAGTCCGTAACACTCCGTTACAGGCTTCAAATCAAACTAAGGTGACTGATGTAAATACCAAAACCATACGCACCATAGTGGATAATACAAATAACGGGTACCTTCATCCGGACCAGGTCCGGGAATTATTGGATGCGGTAGGAATTGAAAGGGCAGGAGAAGCCACAGTCAGCAGCCGCGAAGATGCAATGGATGAGGCAGAACGCTTAGGTTTTCCTGTGGTGATGAAAGTAGTAGGACCCATACATAAATCTGATGTTGGTGGCATTGCCCTGAATGTATCTGACAGAAAAACAGCAGCTAAAGAATTCGACCGAATGATATCCATTCAGGGTACCACCGGCATCCTCATACAGCCCATGTTGAAAGGAACTGAAATTTTCATTGGGGCCAAAAAGGAAGATAAATTTGGCCATATGCTGCTATGCGGACTAGGTGGCATATTGATCGAGGTATTAAAGGATGTAAGCCATGCCTTGATACCCATTGAAAAAGCAGAAGCAAAACAAATGATTCATAACCTTAAGGGTTATGGAATTATTCGTGGCATTCGGGGACAGGAAGGGGTCAATGAAGAAGCATTTGCCGAGGCAATTGTACGATTATCAGCACTTGTAGAATCCGCACCTGAAATTGCCGAAATAGACCTTAATCCACTGTTAGGCAATGCGAGAGAGATAACGGCTGTGGATTCCAGAATTCGAATAGAAAAGCAAGAGGAATAATGGCATTTACGGGAAAAATCACCCGTATGGAACAACATTCATACCCCTGTTGGTTATAACTATGATTGCTTTATCACCCAATTGGAAGGAAAAAAGGAACTCATAAGGTAAAGTAAACGAGATAAACCGGAACAATAGTATTACCATCTGAAAAAGTTATGTTATAAAAAAAGATTGAGATGGCTATCAGTAGAATCATCATAGAATAAAAGGACCTGATATTTCTCATTGCTTTCGTAATCATTTTTTCGCAACTTTAATTTTTTACTTTAAATATTAGAATTTTACCGTTTTCAATAAAATAGAGAGGATATTGTCAATATTTTCCTCATAATCATAAGCTAAAAAGCCAATATGGAAAAAATAGGTATATTCTACGGGCCAGCGGAGGGTTCTTCAACAGAGAAGGTAGCCCAAAAAGTAGCTGAACAAATCGGAGGGGAAAAATCAGATCTAGTGCCCGTTAAAGATGCTACTGCCAAGGATCTGAAAAAATACACCAACCTCATCTTTGGAATCTCTACCGTGGGCAAAGAAACGTGGAACGGAGATCCTCCTCCCGGTGACTGGGACAAGTTCAGAATAGAACTTGATAAAACGGATTTTCAGGGTAAGCTCGTTGCCATGTTCTGCCTGGGAGACCAAATCACCTATCCCCGACACTTTGCAGATGCATTGGGTATGCTGGCTGAAAAACTCATCCCCAAACAAGCGGAAATTATAGGATATGTTGACCCGAATGAATATACATTTGAAGAATCTCAAGGCATATATGAGAGAAAATTTATTGGTTTGCCTATTGATGAGGATTTTGAGGCACATCTAACTGATGAAAGAATCCGGAATTGGCTTGACAGAATTTTGCCCCGGTTTAAATAGCTATCAATACTATGAAAGGCAGGTTTATACACCTGTCTTTTTTTCTTAAGTTTAATGTAAAATTTTGAAATAAAGCAAAAAAGAAAATATAATAAAAAACAAATCATTACATGAATTCGATAAACCAAATACCCATTGATTATCAAATCATTAACAGAATAATTCGAAAGAACGGGCTTGAATCGATAGGCAAATCATCGATAAGAGAAATTGTTAAACTGGTAAATGAAATTGAAAAGGAGACCGGAGAGAAATTCATTCGAATGGAAATGGGCGTTCCCGGCCTGGAACCACCCCAAGAGGCCATCAATGGAGAAATCGAGGCGCTCAACAATGGAGTGGCATCAAAATATCCCATGATTGATGGAATAGAACCCCTCAAACAAGAAATATCCCGGTTCATTAAAAATTTTATCAATCTTTCGGTAAGCCCTGAAGGCTGTTTACCCACAGTCGGAGCGATGCAGGCATCGTTTGCCGCTTTTATGGTTTCATGCCGCAGGGATCCTGAAATGGACACCACCCTGTTTATTGATCCCGGGTTTCCTGTACAAAAAGAACAGCATAAAGTACTCGGACTGAAATACGAAAATTTTGACGTATACAACCATCGGGGTGACAAACTCAGAGATAAACTGGAATCTTACCTTAAACAGGGAAATATATCGACCATCCTGTATTCCAATCCCAACAATCCTTCGTGGATTTGTTTTAATGAGAAGGAACTGAAAATAATTGGTGAACTGGCTACACAATACGATGTAGTGGTGCTGGAAGATCTGGCATATTTCGGTATGGATTTTCGTCATGACATCTCTTCACCGGGAAAACCACCTTATCAGCCAACTGTAGCCAACTATACCGACAATTATGTCCTGCTGCTCTCCTCTTCGAAATCTTTCAGTCTTGCCGGTGAACGCATTGGGATGATGGCCATTTCGGACCCCTTGTTTTACAGAAAATTTCCAGAATTAAAACGCTACTTCTCCAATGAGGGTTTTGGCTATTCCATGATTTTTGGAGCGCTTTATACCCTTTCAGCGGGAGCGAACCACTCCGCCCAATATGGTTTGCTGGAAATCCTTAAAGCCGTTAATGAAGGGCGATATAATTTTATTGAAGGGCTAAGGGAGTATGCTGAAAGGGCAAAAGCCATGAAGCAACTTTTTCAAAAATATGGCTTCGAGTTGGTATATGCTAAAGATGAAGATCAACCGGTCAGCGACGGATTCTATTTCACCTTTTCCTTTCCTGGTATGGAAGGGAGAGAATTGCTTAAAGAATTGATCTATTATGGCATCAGCGCCATAACACTGGATATAACAGGCAGTGAACGCACTGAAGGTTTAAGGGCGTGTGTTTCACAGGTAAGTATGAATCAGATGGATGATCTGGAATACCGATTAAAAAGATTCCAGGAGGATCATTTAAACTCAATTTAAATAAACAGGAGGTTATCTGAACCCTTTAAAGGGTGTTACAGAACAGGCTATGTTTAAAAGCAAGCACAAAAATTTCTCTCTAAATATTATTATCTTTGAGATGTAATCGGATGTATAAACAATAAAAACGCAATATAATGGCTAAAGTTACAGGAAGAATAGTAGTTGATACGGAACAATGCAAAGGTTGCGGTGTATGCATTCCTGTTTGTCCTTTCGACGTCATAGAACTAGCAAAGGAATTCAACAGTAAAGGATTTCATTATGCCTATATGAAAAATCCGGAAGCATGCACAGGATGCATGAACTGTGCTTTAGTGTGCCCTGATGCGGTAATCAAGGTATACAGAAAAAAAGTACGTGTTTAGCAAATAACTAAAATTCAAAAATAATGGGAGAGTTAAGATTAATGAAAGGCAATGAAGCAATAGCTGAAGCAGCTATTCGCTCAGGGGCCGACGGCTACTTCGGATATCCTATTACACCACAATCCGAGGTCATCGAACACCTGGCTGCCCAAAAACCAGAAGAACGAACAGGCATGACCCTTCTTCAGGCTGAGAGTGAAATTGCAGCCATAAATATGGTTTACGGCGCTGCGGGTTGTGGCAAAAAAGTCATGACTTCTTCATCCAGCCCCGGAATTAGTCTTAAACAAGAAGGAATTACCTATATTGCCGGAGCAGAACTTCCCTGTTTAATTCTCAATGTGGTCCGGGGAGGTCCGGGACTAGGCACCATACAACCTTCCCAGTCGGATTATTTTCAGAGTGTCAAAGGAGGGGGTCACGGCGATTATCATTTGATTGTACTGGCCCCTTCTTCTGTTCAGGAAATGTATGATTTTGTCGAACTGGGATTTGATCTGGCTTTTAAATACAGGAATCCTACCATGATCCTGTCCGACGGAGCTATAGGCCAAATGATGGAAAAGGTGGAGATCGGTGAACAGAAACCACGTTTGACCGAAGAACAGATTAAAGAAAAATATCCCTGGGCTACCACCGGTAAAACAAAAGACAGAGAAAAAAATGTTATCACCTCACTGGAACTAGAACCGGAAAAAATGGAACAGTTTAACAGGAAACTGATTGAAAAATACAGAAAAATAGAAGAAAATGAAGTGCGTTATGAAGAGATTCAATGCGAAGATGCGGAGTATCTCATGGTAGCCTATGGAACATCGGCAAGGATCTGTCAGAAAAGTGTACAAATAGCCAGAAACGAGGGATTAAAGGTAGGGCTGTTAAGACCCATCACCCTATTCCCCTTCCCCCGGAAACGCATTAATGAATTGGCTGACCAGGTAAAAGGCATGCTTTCTGTAGAAATGAGTTCCGGACAAATGGTGGAGGATGTCAGACTAGCAGTGAACGGGAAAGTTCCCGTAGAATATTATGGGCGCATGGGTGGCATTGTACCCTCAACCGAAGAAGCCCTCAAAGATTTAAAACAAAAAATTATTGGAGGTAAATAAAATGGATGAACAACAAGCTAAAACCGAAGATATCATTAAAAAAGAGAATCTGGTTTTTGATAAAACCAAACTATTAACTGACAAGGCTTTTCATTATTGCCCCGGCTGCGGACATGGGGTTGTACATCGCCTTCTAATGGAAGTTATTGAAGAACTAGACATTCAGGAAAAAACCATTGGAATTGCCCCTGTTGGTTGTTCGGTATTGGCTTACCACTATATGGATATCGATATGCAGGAGGCTGCGCATGGCAGAGCGCCCGCTTTAGCTACCGGAATAAAACGAACCTTACCCGAGAAATACGTTTTCACCTACCAGGGGGACGGCGATCTGGCTGCCATTGGCACTGCGGAAACCATTCATTCCTGTAACAGGGGAGAAAACATAACCATCATCTTCATTAACAATGGCATCTATGGAATGACAGGCGGACAGATGGCTCCAACCACCCTGGAAAACATGAAATCATCCACTACCCCCTATGGAAGAAATGTGAAGCAAATGGGAAACCCCTTAAAAATAACAGAACTGGTTGCCCAGCTGCCTGGAACCTGTTTTGTGACAAGACAAGCAGTTCATAAACCCGCTTATGTACGAAAGACCAAAAAAGCAATCAAAAAAGCCTTTAAATATCAGAAACAGGAAATGGGTCTTTCATTTATCGAGATTGTTTCAAACTGCAATTCAGGTTGGAAAATGACGCCAAATGACGCCAACAAATGGCTGGAAAACAATATGCTGCCGTTTTATCCACTGGGGGATCTGAAAACTCCCGAAAAGAAATGATTATTTGTAAAAGATTATTATAAAACATATAACAATGAATGAAGAAATTATTATAGCCGGATTTGGCGGACAGGGAGTGCTCTCCCTGGGAAAAATACTTTGCTACGCTGGTATTGTACAAGGAAAAGAAGTCACCTGGATGCCATCCTATGGCCCCGAAATGCGAGGGGGTACAGCTAATGTAACTGTGATTATCAGCGATGAAAGGATAAGCTCACCTATCCTGAGCAAATTCGACACAGCCATCATACTCAATCAACAATCCATGGATAAATTCGAAAAGGATGTGAAACCGGGGGGTCATTTGATTTACGATGGCAACGGTATTACCAGACATCCGGAACGTACCGACATCAACATATATCGCGTGGATGCAGCGGCTGAAGCCGCCAGAATGGAAACAAACAAAACCTTTAACATGATCGTACTGGGCGGATTCCTGAAAGTAAAGCCGATTGTTGAACTGCAAAATGCCGTGGAAGGACTCAAAAAATCCCTTCCCGAAAGATATCAGCACCTGGTACCCGTAAATGAAAAGGCCATTTACCGGGGAACAAAAATCATTAAAAAGATCAGCAAAGCCCGGGCAGAAGCATAGCGACCAGCTAACAATCAATATGAAATAAAGGGCTGTATCTTAATGAAATTGCCGGTTTCATTCGGATAACAGTTTATTAAAAGTTTGAATTTCAAATTATTTTATGTTCCAACTTCAAAAATTCTGCTTGTATCACCATGGAACCCGCATGTTAATCATGTTCTTGTTGTGAAGGATCCTGCATGCGGGTTTCATTCGTTTATCAGTTTATTATAGGTTGAGCCGGCGATTCGATACCCTCCTGTATGTGTTTCACATTTAACAATTCTGCAAACCTCATTTGACAGGATAATTTTAAACTTATCCTTTAAAATTACCCGCAAAATGAATAACGTTTGTTTCAAATTTATAACTTTGAAAGATTTTCCTGTTAGTCAAATTGAATGTTTTCTCACTTAAGCTACAGATATCAATCGCTTGTTTGCTTTATATAAATCCATAAAAGATGAATAGTTATAAAATTATCAACAAAAAAATCATCATTGGAACCAATGGGAGATTATGTGATACTTCCTCAGAAGTTATTCACAGCAAGCTTTTCCATGAAATTGTCAGCAAAGGAATCAAAAAACTATGCGATAAAAATTCAATTTATACACAGAAACTGGATATAAAACACGTCGAGGAACAAATCAAACAGATTGTAGATATTTTCGAGCTGCTTTCCAAGAATCATATATCCATTGTAAGGAATATCCGGCCGGATGCCGAAAATTTATTGCAATACCCTACTGAACTGAATAATGTGTTGGAGTTTCTATACAATTACTGGCGTGAATTTGAACGTTATATAGTTTGCGACTCACAATCCGACAACCTGGATGAACGGCCCTACCGTACTTTCGATGAAACGGTGGAAAGGCTTACCCATCTGGTAAGAAAAATTTACCGTGACATTTCCGAAAATATCATTAGCCAACACCCCAGAACATACAGGCAGGTGAATTCGGGAGCAGAATTTGCATGTATTTCTTATCCTGCAAAGGAAATATTCAGTTCAAATTCCAGATTTGATAACATTAAAGATATCCCTCTCATTCGTCAGATCATGATGAACCCTCCTTTGATTTTGGAAACTCCTATGAATAAAAGGAAAGGACAATTTGTTGAGATAGATCAGAATCCTCTGGAACTTGTAGTGCTTAACCAGAATGAATGGCTCTGTTATCCTGCAAAAGTGGGAGATTTGTTAATATTTATCTATTTCCATCAAAGATTCTTTGAGTTGGGTTTTTCTGCCTGTAACCTCTTTGAGATTGCACCCAAAGAAGATCTCAACAGAAAACCCGATGCCATATATCTTTATGGGGTTTCTGAAGATGCTTTAAATGGCCTGGCAGAGATTCCTACCGTATTTCATGAGGACAAGGAGAATGATATGTTTATCGGGGCCTGTCCAAGAAACGATGAATTCGGATATTTCGGATACCTCAAAAAGATGGTTCTAACCCTTCACAATTCCATTAAAATCAAGAAAGGAATCTTGCCTTTTCATGGTTCTCTGGTGGAGATTTCCCTTCAAAGCGGAAAGAGAGCTTCAATCTTAATGATCGGGGACACTGGAGCCGGAAAATCCGAAACACTGGAAGCTTATAAACAACTCGGCGGAGACCTCATCAGTGAAACCACCATTATTTCAGATGATATGGGAAGCGTAGAGATCGAGAAAGACGGGACTGTCAGAGGAATTGGTACTGAGATAGGAGCTTTTCTGCGACTGGATGATCTCCAGCCCGGTTATGCATTCGGACAGATCGATCGTTCCATTCTGATGAATGCCCATCTGACCAACGCCAGGATCATTCTGCCGGTAACTTTTTATGAAACGGTGCTTAAAGGCACTAAGATAGATTATATCTTCTATGCCAATAACTATGAAGAGGTTACAGATGATAAGCCGGTAATTGAAAGAATTCCTGATGCGGAAAAGGCATTAGACATTTTCAGTAAAGGCAATGTAATGAGCAAGGGCACGACAACTTCTACCGGCTTAGTAAGCAGTTATTTCGCCAACATATTCGGGCCGGTTCAATATAAAGAAGAGCACGACCAAATTGCCGAAAAATATTTCAACCATTTCTATCAGCATGGAGTCTTCGTAGGCCAGATACGCACCCAGCTGGGTATACAAGGCATGGAACAGGAGGGACCGGAAATTGCAGCCAGGGAGCTGATCGAAATGATATCCTGAGAAAAAAGTTTATATTGGCAAAGCAATTCAAAAACAGTTTGTCGTACTTGTGCAGAAAAGGTAAGGTATGAATAAACCTGAACTGCTGCTTCCTGCAGGTAATGCAGAGATGTTCCATGCCGCTGTAGAGGGCGGAGCGGATGCGGTTTATCTTGGGCTGAAAAAGTTCAATGCCCGGGAAAGAGCCGATAACTTTACCATCCCGCAACTTCAGGCCCTGCTTGCTGAAGCCGGTAAACACAACATAAAAGTTTACCTTACCCTTAATACGGTCATCAAGAACAAAGAGCTCCCTGAATTGCTTGATATCCTCCATGCCATTTCTCAAACCGATATATCGGCTGTCATCATTCAGGATTGGGGCGTATACTACCTGATCAGAAACCATTTCAGTAAACTAAAAATCCATGCCAGTACTCAAATGGGTAATCATAACGCTTTGGGAGGAATTTTATCTGAAAAACTCGGTTTTGATCGGGTAATCTTTGCCCGTGAACTCACTAAAAAGGAACTATACTCCATTCGGGAAAAAAGCCACATACAGATTGAAATGTTCATACACGGGGCATTGTGTTATTCCTTTTCCGGAATGTGTTTGTTTAGCAGTTATCTTGGTGGAAGGAGTGCCAATCGGGGGATGTGCATGCAGCCTTGTCGAAGGATGTATCAAGACGGCCCTCAAAAGAAATATCTCTTCAGTCTCAAAGACAATCAACTAATTGAACATATCCCGGAAATAATGAAATTGGGCATTTCTTCCTTAAAAGTAGAAGGAAGGCTAAAATCTGCAGAATACACATATCAGGTTGCCCGTGCCTACCGGATGGCCATAGACCACCCGGAAAGGGTTGAAGAAGCCGGTCAACTTCTGAAATACGATATGGGTAGGGAAAAAACTTCTTATTTTTTAGGCGGGGATATAAGCGGGGCCATGACAGAAAATCCATCTACAGGAATTTTTCTCGGTAAAATCGAAGAGCTTACCCAAAAAGGCTTTACAATACAAACGAATGAACCCATAGCTCAGGGCAACAGGCTCTGGATCCGATCATCCAAAGGACAAAACAGAAAAGCCTTGAAAATAAAATCTTTGGAATCCACACCGGACGGAAAGGTGGTTATTCATTCTTCGTCAAGAGAAATTCAAAAAGGTGATCTGGCCTACCTGGCCAATCTCAGACAAAAAAAGTTCCCCGACAACTTCCCCACAGAGGGTAAACCCGTCAATACCAACCTACCCAAAAACCGAAAACAGAAAATTCTTCAATCCCTCACCAAACCTTCAGGATTGAAAACCTCCCAGACATTTGTGCGCATTGACAGCATTCAGTGGCTAAAGAAAATACCTTTCACGGAAGTGGACAATATAATTATCAACCTTCCTGAAAAAAAATGGAAAGAGCTGGATATTACAGCATTTTTGGTGAAAAAAAATGTCCACAAAATATTTTTCGAATTGCCCAAATTTCTTCCGGAGAGTAAGATAGAATACTACCGGTCACTGTTTCGGAAATTCAGAGATCATGGATTCCGGAACTTCATGATCAGCCATCTTGCACAAAAGCTGATCATCCCAAACAATTCGCTGGTAGCTACCAATGAGAACGTATATGTATTCAACGAGGCTGCCATCCATCACCTAATGGAGGAAAACATCAAACTTTTTTGTTATCCCCCGGAAAATGACATGACAAACCTCTTTGAACATCAAAATAAAAAGGGCATCATCCCCGTATATTTCTACCCCGAATTATTCTACTCCCGAATGCCGGTAAATATAAAGGAACAAAACCATTCCTTCAGAGACGATAAAAATTATTCCTTCAAAAGAATAAGGAAAAACGGCATCACCGTCATTGTTCCCATGGAACCCGTTTCATTGACCCAATACAAAAACAAGCTGGATTACAATGGATTTGGACGATACCTGATTGATCTTACTTATGAGAAGCCATCTGACAAACGTATTCATACCATTCTGCAAAAACTCCGTAATTCGGAACAAATTCAACCGTCTAACACATTTAACTTTAAGAAAGGATTAAACTAAAATATTAACTGGGAAGTAAGACTCCATTGATGAGGTTTTCGGGTGAACATAACGGAATCAGCAGTATTGACTTTTAGAAAACAGACAAGAAATGAAATATCCAATAAAGCATATTACACCCAAAACTGCCATTGAACAGCAAGTTGAAATTGCAAGACAACTTATAACTTCAGGTATGCCTGAAAAAATAGAGATTGTGGCAGGCGTGGATATGGCATACAGCCAAAAGCCCCTGACCGGTTTTTCCGCCATATCACTGTTCACTTATCCCAACCTCCAATACATCAAAACCTATCAGGAAATAGACCTGATTGGATATCCCTATATTCCCGGGTTGTTGAGCTTCCGTGAAGGGCCTTTGATCATGGATACCCTGGAAAAAGTGGAAGAGGATATTGATCTGTTTCTTTTCGATGGTCAGGGTATCGCTCATCCCAGAGGAGTTGGCATTGCATCCCATCTCGGTTTTCTTCTTGACAAGCCCTCCATTGGAGTTGGTAAAACATGGTTAACCGGCGAATATAAGGAACCAGGCAGACAAAAGGGAAACAAAAGCGACCTGCTGGATGCCAGCGGCAACCTCATTGGACATGTCCTTCGAACCCGCAGCGAGACCAATCCGGTGTTTGTTTCTCCGGGTCACAGGATCGGTATTGAGGAAGCCAGTGAAATTGTGCTGAACTGCACCACCAGCTATCGGATACCTGAACCGCTTCGCAGAGCCGACCAGAAGGCTGAGAAGTATAAGAATGAGGGAGATATTTGAGAATCAGCAGACAGTAGTCAGAAGGCAGTAAGCAGCCTGGCAACTCTGAAATTGGCAGGGAGCTCTTGTCATTTATGGTCATTTATATATTTGACAGGAGTTTGAATGTTTGATGATTTGACAAGGAGTTTGAGTGTGATGCAAATTTTGTAGAGGCGTGCCTTAATAGTCTATACCTTAAAATGGCAAGGGAATACAATGGTCATTTTTTTGTGGCAACCCACCCGACCGATTATCAGATCCTCACAAGCAATATGGCTTTTCATGATAAACAATGAATCGCTAAACAAAGCTTTATCCTGGCATTTCGGTCGGACGGGTAATACAATTTCTGACGTCCTCCTGGGTTTTTTCAATTTATTAAATTAACTCCAGACATCGTGAATAAGGTGTTACACATTAAGTTTATATTTCCCGCCAGTGTACTGGAAGTATTTCATATATGATAACCCTATTCTCTGTTTTTTCCATTTCTCTCAATTTTTTGGGGTACATACCCAATCTCCCATCTCCTCCTTTTCCCGTCATCTCGTTTTCCCGTCTACCCATATTCTCATATTCACATGTATATCCCATATATCAACTGTTTAGACACGCCAGGGCTTGTCTCTACATATTCACCATTTATTTCATCTATTTCCTGTCGCTATCGATTCCCCGAGACCCGAAACTACGTAATAATCTCCGACACCGTTATCCGCTTCTTCGCTTCCCCGCATCTTCGCGCTATCGTGCCGTCGTTCTTTCGCTCTTTGGTGCCGTCGTTCTTTCGTGCTGTCGTGCTGTCGTGCCGGCGAACTCTCACGACTCCTCTTTCTTCTCCACTCTCCTGTAGTAATGCCTGGGATCGCCCCTTTCTCCAAAAGCAATCTCATCCCCCGCCATGCCAATGCGTACATCGAGGCAGTTCGTGCAATCGCCAGCTTCCTCGTCGGTACAAGGCTTATTCTCGTAGAGTTTATAATTGTTCCGGTACATGCCGGGAGTCACATTAGGCATAAGGACATTGGCTCCTATCTTCAGAGCCCTTTCTCTGCCTATTGGATTAATCGCCTGAAGGGCCGTTGTAGAAGCGATATTGATGTCTTTCATCATAATTCTCAGGATGGCGATCATCTTAAGGGTAAGTTCAAACCTATATTTCTCTGAGAAGAGCTGCTCGCGATACTCGTACAACGGAGTATCCTTATGCTCGATATAGGGTCCCATTCCCACCATATCGATATCAAAATCACGCATGAAGATCAAATCGTTTGCCAGGTGCTCATAGGTTTGAAACGGCAGACCGATCATCACGCCCGTACCCGTCTGATACCCCAATCTTTGAAGATTACGGAGACACCCCAGGCGCTTGTCGTAGTCGTGGATGGAATCATTGGGATGCAGCTTATGGTAAAGTTCCCGGCTGGAAGCTTCAATACGTAAGAGGTATCGGTGTGCTCCGTTTTCCAGCCACTGCCTGTAAACCTCCTCCGGTTGTTCTCCGAGTGATAATGTAACACCCATTGTGCCGCCGGATATTTCCTGTATCTTCTGCAACAACCGGGTTATCCGCCTGGTAAACCGAGGAGAAGAAACCTCTCCGGATTGCAGAACCAATGAACCATAACGGTTTTCATGAACAAACCTTACGGCATCCAAAATCTCATCGTCTGTCAGATTATACCTTTCTGTATTCCCATTGGCTCTACGAATGCCACAATAATAGCAGTTCTTGCTGCAAATGTTGGAGAATTCCACCAAGCCTCTGAAATATACCTTTCTCCCCACGAATTGGGATTTTATCCGGGCACTTCGCTCGAAAAGCTTGGTTTTATCATTCCCTTCCGCTTGAAGGAGTTGTATAATATCTTCTTTTGAAAAACTTCCCTCTTTATTTAATAGCCTGTCTATTCTATCCATCTTACAAAGCTTTCTTTATCACCTATTTCACCTTCTATACTAAAGGCAGGTTTAACCAGATAACAATAGACTGTAAATATAACACGAAATAAAAGGCTTTCCTAATATTTGAACAAATGCAAAATTTTGCCAGGAGTAAGAAGGATGTATTCCCGATTTCTGGTAGTTTTCATTTATGTCATCTCTATGGAACTCCCTTGAACCAAGTTAAGAACCATTTTATAGCCCGGGTTTATACCCGTTATAAAGAGAATAAATTAAAATGAAATGCCACATTGATGGAAACGGCTTTCATGTTAATCGGTGTAGGCTTCCTTTGCCAGGATATAATTTCCTCATTGTTGTGATAGAAATACCACACGTCAGCCTCTTTCATATGCTGAGAATTGAATCCAAAGCTGATGTTAAAAATGCCCTGGTTCTTCCTGATTAATGATGCCTCCTGAGCGCAAAGGTTTGCACCTATGATCAGAAATACCATTGTCACAAGAATACTTTTCATAAACTGCATCATTACAATATTTTAAACATATTATTGACATTTTCACCCCCAATCAATCATTTTATCATCTAACCCCGCCTCCACTGCTTTCCGGCGGGCAGGCATTACCATGTCAATCATGTACGGAGAATATTCGTCTCCCCCCCGAAATACCTCACGGAAAAGGCAACGCTCAAGACCGCAAACAGGATGAGTGAAGCGTATACCGCACCAAGCAGCCCATAATCTATGGTTCCCGCCACGATGTCTTTAGTGGCCAATGCAATATTAATGACTGGGATAAAAGCCGTCTGTATATCAAGCTCTATACCCGGCATCATGCCCACAACTCCCGGAAGAATTACCAATATATTAATGGGTGTAATGATCGACTGGGCTTCCTTGAATGATTTGGCATAGATGGAAATGGGAATCAGGATCCCGGCAAAAAAGATGGTCAAAGGGATAAGCATGGTCAGGAGCAGCATGATAAATTTAATCTGCAATATATCTCCTGCAACCTCCATAATCTGGGCAGGGAGAGCTTCGGCAAAATTCAGCCCCACAAACAGGCCTGCAATGGCCAAAAGCGCAGAAATAATACCTGTAGCTACAACAACGAACATCTTCCCGGTTAATATGTGAATACGCCTGACGGGGGTAGTCAAAATGGTTTCAATGGTACCCCGCTCCTTTTCACCGGTAAAAAGATCGATGGCCGGATACATTGCCCCGATGAAACAAAAGATGATAAAGACATAGGGTATCAAACCCCCGGCATACTTACCGATCTTTTCCTGAAGCGTGGCTATATCCACTTTTTCAAGCTGCACAGGTTCAATTACTTCTTTAGAAATGCCCAGATCAGCCAGCCGGTTATTCCGCACCCTTTCTGAATATTTTTCAACCAATAATGAGATTCTTTCTTCCACTCCTTCATTGGTCGACTGATAATACATTCGTATTTGAGCAGTGCCCATACCATCTATCTTAGAAATAAAATCACCGGGGAACACCAGGGTGGCATCAAGGCTGTCTGCCCGGATATATTGACGATATGGGGCATTTTCCTCCATAGAAATTATACGCATGTTGTCTTTGACCCGTAAATGAGAAAGTATTTCACCGGATTGACTTTTATTGATCACCCCCACTCTTAACTCTTTCTGCATGGCTTCTTCAGCACTGTTGCGCTGAATATCGCTTACTATTGTAAAGATCACAGGGAATAAGAGCAGAGGAACAACAATCATAACCAAAAGGGTACGCTTATCCCTTAAAGTTTCCTTAAATTCTTTCTTAGCGATATTCCATATTTCTTTCATCGGGCTAAGTTTTTTGCTTCGTTGACAATACGAATAAATTCTTTGGTCAGGCTGCCGTTCTGCATCTGTGAACGGAAAGCTTCCATCGTTCCGTTATACAGAATCCTACCTTCATAAATAATAGCCAGATCATCACACAACAAATCCACCTCGCTCATGATATGGGAGGAAAAGATTACCGTTTTCCCATCTTCCTTACATTGCCTGATCAGCTCGATTATGTGCTCAGCGGTAATTACATCCAAACCGGCGGTGGGTTCATCAAAAACTACCACTTCAGGATCATGGATCATGGTGCGGGCAATGGAAACCTTTTGCTTCATACCCGAAGAAAGTTCACCAATCCTCTTGCCAGAAAAGCTGAAAATTTCGAGGGTATGAAACAAATCTTGCTTGCGCCTTTCAAGAGTTGAATCGTCCATTCCGTTCAGCCTGCCAAAATAGGTAACCAACTCATCAGGGGTAAGTCGGTGGTATAAACCGGTAGTTCCGGTAAGGAACCCAATGCGGGCCCTGACTTTCTTCGCGTCTTTCTGTGTATCCATCCCAGAAACCCGGATAGAACCGGAACTGGGTTTCAGAATGGTGGCAATCATGCGCAGTGTTGTGGTTTTCCCGGCACCATTCGGGCCTAACAATGAAAATATCCTACCCGGCTGGCAGGTTAGGCTTATATCATTCACCGCTTTGATATCGGCAGCATAAGTGGCCATTTTTTTCCTTTGCTGTTTATTCAGCCTGAATTCCTTGGTCAGTTCATTAATCTCAATCATTCGAATGGTTTTTATCTATTGTGATCTCTTTTAATTCATCAAGGTATTGTCTGAGTGACTGCAGGTGCCTGCCATACAATCTGTTTAAATAATATTTAGTCAAAGGTTTTATTGCTACAAAAAACACTAGCAAACCTACTACTATGGCAAAAACGGATTTATAGACAAGTTCCGTAGGATCATTGATGGTAGTAGTTAATAAACCAAAAATAATCGCCACAAAATACAATATATAAGAAATTCGTTCATATTTACGCATGAACTTCTTCAATGCAAAAATTTGCTCTTCAAGTTTCTCCTCCAAAGGTAACCTGAAATTTTCATACCGATAAATACGAGTATACGAACGATACAAAAAAATGAGAAACATCACCACCAAAAAAACCAGGAAGAAAGACAGATAATACTTGAGCGGTTCAACCATTACCAAACCATTGACCACTATGATAAACAAAACAGGAATTGCAGCGATGTTTACTCCAGCTTCAATAAGAAAATTTTTACGAAGCTTTGTCAGCGCATGCTGACTTTTTTGTCTAAGAATCTCCTTGAGTTCCGAAGTTTCCTTTACTTCTTTCTCTTTAAGCTCTGAAGTATATTTCTTCCAGCTCCACTTTAACTTTTCAATATCCATTAGCTACCTTATTATAAATTTTCTTCAGCTTTTTCTTAATCCGGTTAATCTTCACTCCGACATTGGTTTGGGTCATTCCCATGATTTCTGCTATATCCTCATAAGTTTTTTCCTCCATGTAAAGCATGATAATGGCTTTTTCAATGTCTGACAGTTGTTCTATAGCCCGATATAAACACTCTATTTCTTCCGATAAATCTTCCTTTGAAGATCCAAGCAGTTCGTCGGTAATTTGAATATCCGACTGATTCTTACGTACCTTGTTTGAAGCCTTTCTAAACCGCGATATCACGGTATTCAGGGCCACCCGGTATAACCAGGTAGAGAATTTGGATTCTCCCCGAAAAGTTGGATAAGCTTGCCACAGGCTCACCAAAATCTCCTGAAAGGCATCTTCGCGATCCGCTCTATTTTTATAGTAAATTGCGGCTACCTTTCTGATGAGATCCTGATGCTCAGAGATCAGTTTCAAAAATTCCTCTTTTTGTTTATGCTCACTCAAAACAATCCCGGATTTTATACATAGGTAGCAAAAATTAAGGAAATATTACATTTTAATTGTATTTATTCATAGTCCCCGAAATCTTAAATGTTGATTTTTGGGTTTCTCCGGGCTGCACAACAGGAAGATGATCCCATTTCCCTTTATGATAAAGGTTAAAACCATTTGTCGGAGCCATCATAGGCTCAACACAGATAAAGGAAGTCCCTTCCTCATTGGGAGAATATACAGTTGCATATTGATAATTTTCGCCCATATGAATATCAAGGGTATGATTGGGTTTTTCCAATGAAAATACGCTATAACCATTCTCATTGGTTTTTAGTTGGGTAAATACATGATCTATCGTTTTATTTCCAATTCTGTAATGCCGGGGATCAGACAACAGGTTTGAAATATCTGTCAATTCACCTGTTGGCAATGACTGATCATCAAGTTCCATAAATTTCTCTGCAGGAATGGTTAAATAATTATCATGCGAATCCATCGGGGGTATTTTATAGTAGGTATGGAATCCGTAAGCCACAGGCATTGGCTTTTCTCCTGTATTTTCAACTGTAACCTGAATAGACACTGCTCCATCCTTTAAAATATGTTTCATGGTAACGACATGGGGGAAGGGATAATTTTTCATAAGCCTGGGATGTTCAGAAAAATCAATTTTTGCAGTATGAGTGGCTCCATTTTCATTCGTAGCTTGATAACTGACGGTTTCCCATGAGTCAATCTTTGTCATATAACCATGGAGTGGCAGATTGTTACCATCCCGTTGAAAATATAACGATTGATCGGTGGTATCAACAGAAATTTTCTGATCATTGAAGTAGTAATAATATCCTTCCAACCTGTTACTCCAGGGATACATGAACGGATTGGCATGTTTGGTATTTGTAGTACCATATTCTTCGAGTGTAGTTGGAAAATGCAACTGATTGGTATCATTTACCATCAATTTGTACATATTGTTACCTATACTTACAGCAATGTTTGCCTGCACATCATTGTAATGGTCCTGAAGAACCGCAACTTCTTCTCCGCTTTTTTCCGTGATTTCAGTAGAATACTGGTCCCGGTCACATGAGATAAATAAAGAAGCGGTCATTACAAAAATCAGAATTGTCCGTATAAAATGGTTTACATATTTCATAAGTGAAAAATTTTGGGTTAAATATATAAAAAACAGCCCGCCGTATATCTTATACAACGAACTGTTTGTCAACCATAGAAACCGGGTAATCAATTATTCTTCAACATTCGCTTTTCAAAAAATTTAACAGAAAGTTTTTATGCATCAATATTTGCATACTTGGCGTGGGTTTGGATGAACTCTCTTCGTGGCAGCACATCATCACCCATCAACATGGAAAATATCCTGTCGGTTTCTGCAGCACTTTCAATGGTTACCTGACGTAATTTCCGGTTCTCAGGATTCATGGTAGTTTCCCAAAGCTGCTCGGAGGTCATTTCGCCAAGGCCTTTATAACGCTGAATGCTAACATTACTTTCCTTTCCTTTCCCCAATTCTTCGACAACCTGAGCTCGTTCTTCCTCATTCCAGCAATATCTTATCTGCTTGCCCTTTCTAATCTGATAAAGGGGAGGTGTGGCAATATACAGATATCCCATTTGAACCAGTTCGGTCATATAACGGAAAAAGAAAGTCATGATCAGTGTTTCAATATGACTCCCGTCAACGTCGGCATCACACATGATAATGATCTTGTTGTAACGAAGCTTCGATAGATTCAGCTCTTTGCTGTCTTCTTCGGTTCCAATGGTAACCCCCAAAGCAGTAAAGATATTTTTGATCTCATCATTCTCAAAAATTTTGCTTCTCATAGCCTTTTCAACATTCAATATTTTACCCTTTAAAGGCAAAATGGCCTGAAACCTTCTGTCTCGCCCCTGTTTGGCCGTTCCACCTGCAGAGTCTCCCTCAACCAGAAAAATTTCCGTACTTTCAGGATCTTTGCTTGAACAGTCGGCAAGTTTACCAGGCAATCCGGAACCATTCATAGCGTTCTTCCGCTGAACCATTTCTCTTGCCTTTCGGGCAGCATGGCGTGCCTGAGCAGCCGTGATCACTTTGGTTACAATGTTTTTAGCATCTTTAGGATTCTCTTCAAGGTAATTGGAAAGCAACTCACTGGTAGCCTGATCCACAGCCCCAACCACCTCAGTATTGCCAAGCTTGGTTTTGGTTTGTCCTTCAAATTGAGGATCCTGAATTTTCACGGAAATAATGGCGGTCAGTCCTTCCCGGAAATCATCTCCACTAATGGAAAAATTCAGTTTCGCGGTTAAACCGGACTTCTCGGCATAATTTTTCAATGTCCTTGTAAGTCCTCTCTTGAACCCTGCCAGATGAGTACCTCCTTCAATGGTATTGATATTGTTTACATAAGAGTGGACATTTTCAGAGTAAGCATTGTTGTATTGCAATGCTATTTCCACCGGAATGTCATTTTTGGTTGTTTCAACATGTATGGTGTTTTGAATGATCTTCTCTCTGGTAGCATCCAGAAATTCAATAAATTCTTTCAATCCTTCCTCGGAAAAGAAGGTATTGTGTCTATAATCACCACCATTCCCGTTTTCCTCCAATTCACGCTTATCAATTATACTAAGCTGGATACCCTTGTTCAGAAATGCCAGTTCACGTAATCTTGAAGCCAGTGTTTCATAATTGAATTCTTTTACCGCAAATATTTCCTGATCGGGCATAAAAGTAATGGTGCTTCCGGTTTTATCTGTTGGGCCAACTTCCTGGATGTCACTTACCGGCTTGCCTTTCCTGTATTCCTGATAATAAATCTTCCCGTCACGATGGATTTCAGCCTTAAGGTATTCCGAGAGGGCATTTACACAAGATACTCCAACTCCATGCAAACCACCGGATACTTTATAAGAATCTTTATTGAATTTGCCACCGGCGTGCAATACAGTCATAACTACTTCAAGGGCGGATCTGCCTTCCTTTTCATGATAATCCACCGGTATACCTCTTCCATCATCCGTTATAGTGATGGAATTGTCTTCATTTATAATAATATCAATGCTTTTGGCATAACCTGCAAGGGCTTCGTCAATAGAGTTATCAATAACCTCATTAACAAGATGATGAAGTCCTTTTTCAGAAACATCCCCTATATACATTGCCGGTCGTTTACGAACGGCCTCCAAACCCTCCAGAACCTGAATGCTTCCTGCTGAATAATCCTGATAATCTTGATTTTGCCTTACCTGATCTTTTTCTTGCATACTCATTAATTAACCCTTTTTAATTGTTCTTTTATAAATATTTGATTTTTAATAAAATACTGTTTTTGCCTTACATGTAAAATTAACAAAAAAATTCCACATAATCTGCATAAAAACCCTATAAATTCTGGTTTTTTTTAACATACTGCCAACAAGTTCCAATGGGGTATAAAAAGATTAAAAGGCATAGGTAATACCGAGATATGCATGGAAACCATACACCGGATAATTATTATAAATGGAATAATTATTGCCCAATAAATTGTGTAGTTTCAGAAAACCTGACAAAACTTTTGAATATCTGTACTCAAGACTTAAGTTAAGATCAGCATAACCCTTCAATTTCATTGGGTCATCGTATTTAAACGGAGGTCTTACCCAACGTCTCCCGCTCAGGAAGAGATCCCCCTGAAGAATAATCTTATCGCGTAAATTGTATTTTGCTGATAATGTAAGATCATAGTTGGGCTTATGCCAGGGTTTCGTCTGATCATACAAAACATAATCATAATAATTTCCTTCCAATCGCCAGTTAAGGTCATCACTCAGATCAACGGACAATTCTCCGAATAAATTTAACAATTTTCCATTACCGTATACTACGTCAAACTGATTGCCTGCGCCATTCGTCGAAGCGATCTCATTCACAAAAAAATACATATCATCAAAGAAGGTATACTTTACTTTAGTATTGTAAAAGGTTGAAGGGCCCAAGTGCCCTCTGATTCCCCCATAAAAACTCATATTATAATTTGTATTTTTTACATATAACCCCGGCATTACAAAAGGATTCTCATCGGTTATGCTGCTATAAGGATTCAGGGATAATTTCCCATCCACACCTCCATAGGGTATAAAAAACTGGCTCACCATATCGTATTCCATCCGGGCAGTTGGATAAATCCGGGTCTTGGCATCACCATCCACTATGTCAACAAAGAAATTGACGCCCCCCTGAATTCTCCAACCATCTCCATACCGGGCAATCCATGGACTAAACTTTAACAAATTGTTGTTCAGGGTATCATATTTCGATTGGTGCTTGAGATAAGTATAACCTGTATTCACACCAACGTGATATTTATTAATATATTTATCGAGATCGCCCGTGAATTGAATTCTATTTTCTGTGGTATTGAAATTGTCATTCAGATGATTTCCCTTAATCTGCAAATCATAGTTCAGGTGAGATGAATCTACGTAAGTGCTATTATACCCAATATTTAAACGCATATTGGTAAAATTCTGTTTGGGCATACTATCCTTCTTTATATTCACCGGCTTATTACTTGAACCATAAAAATACCTAATCTCCCTGTTAAATCCCAGATCGACATCCAAAGCCGAATTTTCAAAAAACTGTTTTCCGAACAATTCAACCTCATTCGTAGAATAGCCGGCAAACACCCTTTCACCTCCCTGGGGAACCTTACCTGCCGACGACCGATGTCGCAAAAAAGCTCCAAAAGATCTTTCTTTTGACCGTTTGTTGGTTATTGAAAACTCTGCAACCGGTGCCAGCTTGCTTCCCATGGCGACTTTAACATAGCTGCCATATAGTTCGGTAATGGGCTCTGAAACCATTGTTGCAGCAGGAATGGAGTCTACCTCAAACTTTGTTTCCACCCTTTTCGGCAGTATATAATAATCGAACTCTGCCTCTGTTTGCATGGTATCCGTAATTTCAGGCAACTCACTAATTTTATACGCCTTCTTTACCTCTGGCCGGTAAGACCTAACCACCTGCACCTGCTTATCAATTTGTTCCTGAGCGGAAAGATGGGTAAACGGAATAACACAAATCAATAACACCAATATGATATAAGATAGACTCTTCATCGTTCATTGCTTTTTTTTGGAGATTCCTGGTTTGTTTCACGCCCCTCCCGGGTTTCTGCGCTTGTATCAGGAACATTATTCTCCTGTAAACGGATCTTTATCTTTTCCCGGGTTGTATCCGTACCCGTGGTATCTTCTTCCATTTGAGATTTTTCTTTTTCTATGATCTCATTATGCTTTTCCCTGGCTATTTCAAGTATATCATCCTCTTTACCGGATGGTTCATAGTTTTCAATAATACTCTTCAGTGTATGCCTGGCCTGAAATAAATCTCCCGTAGCTTTGTATACATCCGCCAGCAGGATATAGCTCCTCGCTTTCCAATATTCATTGGATGAATTTTGCTGGACAAATTCAAATATTTCATCCTCTGCAACTTTATATTTTCCTTTTTTATAATATATCTGGGCTACTCTAAATCTGGCCTCCGCTCCTTCATTATTACTGACCGCTTCAGCGACGGTTCTGAATTCTTTCAGTGCCATATCGTATTTCTCCTCAAAAAACAGAGCTTTAGCTTTTATGAAATGGGCTTCCCATTCTTCCCTGGCGTTGATATTTTCGGTATGTAAAACCTTATCTGCAGCTTCATAAGCTTCCTGATAATTTTCCAGAAAATAGTTAGCCCGCATTTGTCCGACTCTTGAAAAAATAAGATTCTTTTTAACTTCTGCAATTTTCTCCAGTTCACTCAATTGATCAATAGCCTCCCTGTAATTTTCCATATCCATATAAATTTGGGCAGCCGCACGTAAGGCCTGTTCCGTAAAAGAATTCCGGGGCTGGTTGATCACATACCGGTAATGTTCTAATGCCTGATCTTCCTTCCCCTGCCGATCGAAGCAATCAGCCATATAAAAATGGGCATTTACGGAAAAATTACCATTTGTAAACTTATTCAGGTACTCCCTAAAAAATTCGACTGCATTTTCACATCCCTCATTCATATAAATCTTTTCGGCCGACATATAGGTGAGCGAATCCTGCTCGTTCATGCTAACTCTACCATAATCGTCCAGACTATTTACATAACTAAAATATTCATCCACCTTATTCATATCCACATAAATATTCCTGAGCCCTGTGAGGGCATTCTTTGCTTGTTCGGTATTAGGATATTCGGTTACCACGCGTTTATAATAACTTATAGCCCTGGGATTGTTATTCAGGTTATAATGGATCAGGCCCAGCTGAACCAGGGATTCCTTTACATGATTACTTGATGGATAGTCAGTAACGATCTTGTTGAAATATTCCCTGGCATTCTGCTGCTGATCCAGGTTCATATAACTCTTACCCATTTCAAAATAGGCATCATCTATATAACCGGATTCCGAATGGTTCTCGATGAGTCGTTTCAGAGTAGCGATCTTTTTTTCATGGCGATTCTGCAGGCCAAAAGCGAAACCCTTCTGAAAGTAAGAATAATCCTGACTCCTGATGTCAAGCTCTATGGCATTGTCATAATAATCAATGGCCTGCTCATAATTGCGGCGTATGAAATAGGAATCACCCAGCCGGTTATAGGTATCAGCGAGGTATTTATTTCTTTCCGCATCGGTTACGTTTATATATTTCCTAAACCATTTGATCGCATCGGAATAATCTTCAAGCAAAAAATGAGTATATCCCAGATTATAATGAGCCCGGGAATAAACTTCCGTATTATAAGCACCGGGAGATAACAAAAAACGATTATAGCTGGCTGCTGCTTTTTCAAAGTTTTTTAATTGATAATATGATTCTGCCTGCCAATATTTGGAAAGCGCAGCAATTTGCTTATCAAAATCCTTATATTTTAGGGATAGATTAAATGTTTCGGCCGCATCTTCATAATGTCGATTGTTATACAACTCAAGCCCCCGATAATAGGCTACCTTTTGATAGGCTTTTTGAAGGGGAAGTTCAAGTTCTTCTAGTTCTTCTAGTGATTTGAGCGCCTCTTTATAATTGTTTGTATTCAAATAAGCTTTTACCAGATAACTATATGCTTCATTAGTATTATCCGAATCGGGATAATTATCAATATATTTTTTAAAGGCTTTGATGGCTTCATTAAAAGGGGTAGTGCGTAACTCATAGGTCAATTTACCATAATTAAATAAGGCATTTTCTTTGATTTTCGGATCAAAATCGAGCTTGGAAGCAAATTCGAAAGCCAGTCGGGCATTATTTTTATTTTCCTGCTTCAAATAGCAATCGGCCAGATGATAGTAAGCATTCTGGGCAATCTTATCTTCCTGATCGGTTACCTGCTCAAAATTCTTTATTGCTTTATCCAGACTGTCAAGTTGATAGGCAACATATCCCAATCTATAGTGATCCTGCCTTTCCATCTTTTCACCCTTCATCCTGTACATCTCCAGATAAGTTAATGCACTATCATAGCGCCGTAATTGATAATAAGAATCCCCGATAATCCTGGCAATTTCCGGTAGCCGTTTTGCAGTTGCCGATTGCACAAATTGAGGTGCATAATTGATGACCTCCTCATATCTTTCCTGAAAATAATAAATCTGAGTTATGTAATAAGGCATGATGGGTGCAAACGTACTATTACCGGTTAGTTGCCGGAAACCCTCCAGGGCCGTTTGATAATTCCCGTTTTGGTAAGCGATGTGAGAATAATAGTATAAAGCGGGGGAAGAGAAGGTTGAGTTCCCTTCTTGTATTTCATAAAAGGCCTGACTGGCTTTAGTAGACTTATCGAGCTGATAGTAGCTATAGCCCAACTTAAAATAGTACTCCCCTAACTGTTTTTCAGTAAGTTTATCTCTATTTATATTACTGAACCACTGAATTACCCGCTGATAATTTTTCTGTCTGTAATGAAACTTACCCAAATGAAAATAAGCGGAATTCACTTTAGGGTTCTCAGGATGTGTCGATATAAAACGATTCAAGAGATACTCCGCATCTTTGTTATAAAGCTCAATGGCACAAATAGCAATATAATAACGGGCATTTGCCATTAATTCCCTTTCCCCGTTGTCCATCTTTTCCAATGCTTTATCAAACTGCTGTTGTGCTGCGGCATATTTTTCTTTATCAAATAACTCAACACCTTTCTGATAGGCATGGTAGCCGGATGACAAATCTTTCCCCTCCTGGGCATTCAGTACTAATGGAGATATAAGCAACAACAGAAACAGGTACTTAAAAAACTGCATAGAATGAGGTATTGAATTTCGGTTAAAATTAAAATAAATCAATGAAACGAACAGCTTCTGAGCATGCTTTTAATTAACATTTAAATGTTAATTTTTACAAATATATTTTATTTTTTCTCTTAGATTTGTATATTTAATTACAAATAACCTGCCATAATCAAAGGGACATTATGAACGAGGTGGTCAAATTCGAAGAAGCCCGAATATATCAGAATGAAAATCTAATTCTTAAGGACATCAACCTTACTATCCAGGAAACGGAGTTTGTTTATTTTGTGGGGCGTGTGGGAAGCGGTAAAACCACCCTCATTAAAGTGATCAATGCCGAAATACCACTGCATGAAGGAGAGGGTTTCGTCCTCAATATCAATCTAAAAAAACTAAAAAAGAAACATATTCCTCAATTAAGAAGAAACCTCGGTATTGTATTTCAAGATTTTAAACTTCTTTCGGACCGTTCGGTATTTGAAAACCTGCAATTTGTATTGAAGTCTACAGGCTGGAAAGACAAAAAGGAAATCCGATTTCGCATCGAAGAGGTATTGGAAAAAGTAAATCTTACCTACAAAGGCTATAAATTTCCCCATCAGCTCTCGGGCGGTGAGCAGCAACGTGTGGTAATTGCCAGGGCCTTACTCAACGACCCCCCGATTATCCTTGCAGATGAACCAACCGGTAACCTCGATCCGGAAACCTCGGAAGATCTTCTGAAACTGCTTCTGGAGATTAATGCCAACGGCAAAACCATTATCATGGCCACCCATGCCTATGAACTGGTGAAAAAATTCGAAGCCAGAACCCTTAAATTTGAAGCCGGGAAGATATATGATACCGGAAGGGCAGAGGAGATCGACTTCAGCACGTTAAATACATAGGAAAGCTCATACCCAAGCAAATGATTTAATTTTTCACAGGTTCATGGTTTCGGCTCCCGGGAAAAGAAAACGAAGGAGCCGGTGAAAATACTTAATTACCACTGGTTATCAGAATCTTGGTTCGGAATCTTTATCACCCACTTGGTAAATAAAAAAAGCAAAAGGTTATCTGATTACATAAGGCACATAACTATAGTCTTATATGAGCTTATGTGCCTTATGTCGTTTGATAGTTAGTAATCAGAAACAATACGCATTCTCCTCGATCAGCTTATCGGCAATTCTTCTCCGTGCCTCTTTAACATTAAAACGCGGAATGGCAGTGAAATGGCTGACCCCTTTTCTGTATTTTTCTATATCTTCTTCCGAATCAATAGAATATATAGCATCCAAAGCATATTTATGTATGCTATCGGCTGTATCCAACATAAATACATCGAGTATATCACGATATAAGCTTTTTTCAGCTGAAGTTTGAAGTGACTCCATCTTCTTGACACGCAACATGGTTGACTCTGCCACATAAGTCAATGTAACAATATCGGCCATATTATTCAGAATTTCCTGTTCATGGGCCATTTTCTTACCGAATTTATTGGAAGCAGCCTTCATCAGCATCATCACTACCTTCTTGAAGTTCTGTACATAATGGGCTTTGTCGTCAAAATAACCCTGTGACTGATATTCCGGTAAATTGTCGAGTTGAGCCATCACTTCGTCTGCCTGATTGAATATATCAATCTTTTTCTTATGTCCCCGTTTGTTGACTGTATCGGAGATCCAAAGCCTGTTTATTTCATTGGTTCCTTCAAATATACGGTTAATCCTGGAATCCCTGTATGCCCTATCGGCGGGCATTTCAGAAGAAAAGCCCATACCACCCATAATCTGCACCATTTCATCAACAATATAATCCAGGGTTTCAGAGCCATAAATCTTAAGTATTGCGGCTTCTGCTTCATACTGAACAAAAGCCTCTGTATTGGCTTTACCATAGTCCATACCATCTTTCATATAAGTCTCTATAGCTTCGTCAACATTTTTACTCAACCTGTAAACGGCCGATTCATTGGTGAAAGTTTCAATCACCTGTTCAGCCAGTTTGTGTTTAATGGAACCAAACTGGGAAATCAAATTTCCAAATTGTTTTCTTTCATTGGCATAATTCACCGACTGACTGATGGCCCTTTTGGCAGCACCGATCACGTTACCTCCCAATTTAATACGTCCCATATGAAGAATATAGAGGGCAATACGGAATCCTTCACCTCTTCTGCCCAGCAGGTTTTCAACCGGTACTTTCACATCGTTATAAAAGATTTGAACCGTTGATGAGCCTTTGATGCCCAGTTTCTCTTCTTCGGGGTTGATCTCTATACCGGGGCTATCTCCATCCACAATAAAAGCACTTAATATCCGGTCGTTCTCAATTTTGGCAAATACCACCTGCACATCGGCAAAGCCGCCGTTGGTAATCCACATTTTCTGCCCGTTGAGTATATAATGTTTGCCGTCATCGGAAAGCACCGCTTTGGTTTTTCCGGCATTGGCGTCAGACCCGGCTCCCGGCTCGGTTAAGCAAAATGATGCCATATACTCACCGGAAGCAAGTTTTGGCAGATACTTTTTCTTTTGTTCCTCATTCCCATAATAAACAATGGGTAAAGTGCCAATACCCGTATGAGCCGAGTATGCCACAGAAAAAGAATAGCCGGAGCCCAATACCTCATTGGCATACATTGAGGTAAGGAAGGACTGTCCGAAACCTTCATACTCCTCAGGAACAGAAATACCCAATAAACCCAGTTCACCGGATTTTTCCAGTATACTCCTCATCAAACCTTCTTCTTTCTTATCAATCCTGTCGAGATTACAGAAGACTTCTGTTTCCAGAAAATCCTGACAGGTTTGAGCAATCATGGTTTGTTCTTCGTCAAACTCCTCGGGAATGAAGATTTCGCTAGCTTCTGTCTCTTTGGTAAGAAATTCGCATCCTTTTATGTTCAACTGTCGTTTTTCCATTTTATGTTTTTTATTTATAATTCGAGACTTTGTTCTATGATTTCGGCTATATCCAGATTTTTTATTTCCGCTTCCTTATCCTTATACTTCAATC
>JAIPAF010000106.1 GCA_021740225.1 Bacteroidales bacterium
TCTGTTAGATAAATCAATTTGAAATTCAAACCTTTAATAAACTGTTACCCAAATGAAAAAAAGTAAAATATAAAAATTGATTCAAATGCTGACTTAAAATTTTATTGTCGAACCTGTAGACACATATCAGGATAAGACAATTAGTGAGACAGTGAGTGAGACACCTATAAGTGAATGGTTTGACAATTTGGTTGTTATTCGCAATATAGGGTAAAGAAGAGGAGAGTATAAAAAAATGAAAAAAAGCAATTCACTCAATTAACTTATTTAACCATTAACTCAATCAACCAACAGATAACCATGAGTAAACTCAACCTGCGGGGAAAGGATCTGCAACGTATCGGTTTTGTCGACGACCGGGTGATGAGCGTGGCTAAAAATATTATGCTCAAATATTACAAACATCATAACAAGGCAGAAGCGCTTGAAATATTGAAAAAAGTGCATAAAAACCCCAATAAATTCATCAACCATCCCCAGCTTGGAAAAATAGCAGAAGTACTTGTCGAAAAAACACAATCGCAAAAGAAAATCTCCGTCAGTTTGAATAAGCAAAAGCCCTATAAGATTTACGGAGTGGAAGGAATAGAAAAAGGCGCCCTGGACCAAATGGCCACTGCCATGCAATTGCCCATCTCCCTTCAGGGAGCTCTGATGCCCGATGCTCATCAGGGCTATGGCTTGCCTATAGGCGGTGTACTGGCCACAAAAAATGAAGTGATCCCTTATGGTGTAGGGATGGATATCGGGTGCAGAATGTGCATGTCAATTTATAACATGGATGTGAACCGGATTCGCAAAAACGAGACCCACCTGAAAAAACTGCTTACAGAAAACACCCGCTTTGGTAATTCGGTATTTCAGGGATCCAAAAACCATCCCATATTAGATCGTCCGGAACTTAACGAAATCGGCTTTTTAAAAACATTGAAAAAGAAAGCTCGTGAGCAATTGGGAACTTCCGGGCATGGCAACCATTTCGTGGATATCGGAATACTGGAGGTCAAAGCGTATATTCCTGAGCAAGATCTCCAACCAGGAACCTACTTTACCATTCTTTCCCATTCCGGTTCCCGGGGTCCGGGAGCTGAGATAGCCCGGCATTACACAAAAATAGCTATGGACAAATGCGAACTTCCCAAAGGAGCCAGGGCGCTGGCCTGGCTTGATCTCTCCGGTGAAGAGGGAATGGAATACTGGAAAGCCATGAACTGGGCCGGGGATTATTCTGAAGCCAACCACCATGTGATTCATGATAAGTTATCGGCTGCCCTGGGTGAACAACCGCTGGCCATGCTGGAAAACCATCACAATTTTGCCTGGAAGGAACAACTGCCTTACGGTACTACTGCCATTGTACACCGAAAAGGAGCCACCCCGGCTCATCGGGATATTTTAGGCATTATTCCCGGATCAATGGCTTCCCCCGGTTATATTGTGCGGGGTAAAGGCAACGGGGAATCGCTCAATTCAGCTGCCCACGGTGCCGGACGGGTCATGTCGCGCAGCCAGGCAAAGAAGCAGTTCCAGACGAAGGAACTACATGAATTGCTCAATCAAAAAGGCGTGGTGCTCATTGGTGGAGGACTCGATGAATCTCCCCTTGCCTATAAGGATATCAACGAAGTGATGCAGCTTCAGGAAGATATGGTGGAAAAACTGGCTGTTTTTAAACCCCGAATTGTCAGGATGGAATAAAAAGCTTTGATTTGAAGCATATTTTTTAAATTTTTGTAAGGTGTGAATAAGGATAAATATCCGCATTAATCAGAATGATGTCTGCCAAAACAGATCAGTCCCCACTTTTACTTGCGTCAAAGTTTGTAAACAGCACGGATCGCAATATATTCCTCACCGGTAAGGCGGGAACCGGGAAAACGACTTTTCTGAAAAAAATCGTTCAAACCACCCATAAAAAGGTAATGGTGGCTGCTCCAACAGGTATTGCGGCCATCAATGCCGGCGGTGTCACCCTGCATTCACTGTTTCAGCTCCCATTTGGCAGTTTTCTTCCCTCCTCCCACCACCTCGGTAATGAAATCCTGGATACACAGATCAGCACGCCCCAATCCATAAAAAAATCCCTTCGCATGCATAGCAACAAACGCAAGCTGATCAATGAAATGGAAGTGCTGATCATCGATGAGGTGAGCATGCTTCGGGCGGATATACTGGATGCCATAGACACGGTACTGCGATACGTTCGCAAAAGGAAAGCCACGCCTTTCGGAGGGGTTCAGATGGTATTTATCGGCGACTTGCTTCAGTTGCCCCCTGTAATCAAACAGGAAGAAAAAAAATACCTGGAACATTACTATTCCACCGGTTTCTTTTTTGAGGCCAGGGCACTGCAGGAAGCCCAGCCATTATATATTGAACTGGAAAAAATCTTCCGGCAGACCGACAAACAGTTTATAGAAATTCTGAACCATTTTAGAGACAATACAGTAACCAGCAGAGACCTCGATGTACTGAACAGGCATTACCAACCCTCCTTTAAACCCAAATCCGATGAAGGCTATATCTTTATTACCACGCACAACAACAAAGCCGATTCAATCAACCGAAGGGCCCTGAAAAACCTTCCGGGAAAACCTGTTAAGTTTCATGCCAGAATTGAAGGGGATTTTAACAAGCACCTCTACCCTATTGACTATACGCTGGAACTGAAAAAAGGCGCCCAGGTCATGTTCATAAAAAATGATTATTCCGGGGAACAACGCTACTTCAACGGCAAGATCGGCACCGTAACGGAACTCTCGGACGAAGACATTGAAGTAAGCTTTGACGACGGAACGCCGCCGACGGCGGTGGAATCCTATACCTGGGAAAACAAACGGTACGTCCTGAACAAAAATACCAATGAAATTGAAGAAAACATCAAGGGAACCTTCACCCATTTTCCCATCAAACTGGCCTGGGCCATTACCGTGCACAAAAGCCAGGGGCTGACCTTTCAGAAAGCCATCATTGATGTGTCCCAAGCTTTTGCTCCGGGTCAGATATACGTTGCCCTCTCGCGCCTGGTTTCTCTGGAAGGTCTCGTACTCAATGCCCCTCTTCCCTATAACATGCTTGAACCACATGAAGCCCTGAAGCATTTTTCCGAAAACAAACTTTCACCGGAAACACTTGAAAAGGAATATCATAATGAATTCCCAGGATATATTTGTAATTATATTTCCAAAGCTTTTGATTTTCAAACGCTGGATGAAGATATCAAGTGGCAGATCAACAGCTATTACAAGGACGAAAAGCGATCGGCCAAACAAAAATACAAAAACCAGGCGGTTCAGCTCAGGGAAGACTTCAAGGAAATTAAAACCGTAGGAGACAAATTTCAAATCCAGCTGAAAAGAATGGCTTCCACAGAGGATCCTCAATGGCTCAACAATCTGCAGAAACGGGTGAAAGCGGCCAAAGAGTATTTTGAACCCCGCCTGGAACAATGCGCAGAAAAAATACGGAAGCACATCAGCCAGTTGGACTATGAAAACGGGGTGAAAAAGTACGTCAGGGAACTCCGCGATCTGGAACATTCATTCAACAGCCGGATTCAGTCCATACAAAAATCGGAAGCCCTGATTGATGCGGTGCTTCAAAATAAGGAGCTTACGCGGGAGAATCTCCAAACACAGGCATTCCCGGGAAAAAAGCATCCGTCCTCCGGGCCTGAAAAACAAAAACAAAGCAAAGGATCCAAAAAGACCAAAACATCTACCAAAGAAGTGAGTTGGCAGATGTTTCAGAAAGGTAAGACCATTGAGGAGATCGCAGCGGAAAGATCGCTGGCCGTATCCACCATTGAAGGACACTTGTCGCATTGGGTCAGAGAAGGAAGTCTGCCGGTGGAGAAATTTGTAAACCAGGATAAGCTGGAGAAAATTATCCATGTAGCCCGGGAGCTTGATAGCACCAAACTTACGGAGATCAAAGCCAGGCTCGGGGATGAATTCACATACAGCGACCTGAAGTTCGCCATGGCCCATTACCGGTATAACCAGGAACAAAAATAAAATCAAAGGGCAAACTGATATATGAATATTTGCCCTTTGATTACAGTAATTTACTTTCTATCCCCTGTTCTGGGGTACGCTTCACTGAAAAACCTCCCTCAGCTTTGTGCTGCCGCGGATTCAGTCTCGTAAGGTATAGAAAAATAGGCTATGATATGAACAATCCATGCGGCAAAAATGACCAATGCGCCTATTCCAATTACGAGCGCAATAGCACCTATAAAATAAAGCAGCCCTGCCGTCTTAAAAAGGTTTACCCCACTTTGTCCGGCAAGATTGGATAAAGCTTTATAAATGAAATAGAGTGCAACTATTGCTCCTGCAAGCAAAATGATGGTGCCGGCAATGGTTACCCCGCTACCGAAGATCACACTCGTGAGCTCAGGAATATCAAAAGTTTCGGGATCCTGCAGTGACAATGAAACCGCTGTGGTACCCACGGCAATGGCAATAACAATACCGCCTATCAGGTTGGCACCCACCTGGACAATGGTACCGGTCAGCGCACTATTAAAAATGACAGGTTTTTCATAAACTTTTGAAAAATAGTAATGGGAGATCAATAAAAGTACCAAAGCGGCTAAGCCGGCCAGGAAACCGATAACCGGGATAATTGCTGCAACAGGTAATAAGATACCTACACGTCCTAAAGTAATAGCTTGGCTTTTCATAATGTCTAAATTTTTGAATTTTTTGTGCTATTGCAAGATATAAATAATATTTAATGAATGCAAATTATTCCGGGGGCTTTTAACATGTGAGTTTCCCTTCGGGGATAATGCAGGTTACTATTCTTTCCTTTTGGAGCGGGAAGATTTTCCGAAACCTTTTATATTAAAAATGAGAAGAGAGTCGAATACATCATGCGGATAGCCTCTTCGGAGGCCCTCCTTCAACTGTTTTACGAATACAGGATGATGCGTCAGCGGGATGATTTCTTTTCTCATTTGGTAAACTCAAGGTATCCGCGAGTTTAACATCGCCTATTATCAAACAAATAATCCTGTTTTCAGAAACAGGAAATTTATAAGGAACTTTGAAAGCACTTCACAAACAATTACTGCGGTAATAAAAATACCATTGGTTTTCCACCCCCTGGAATTACTGAGTAACCGGAAACCATTGTACAACCATACCAGGGAAAGAATCACGGTTAAAACCAGCCATCAATAAATATAAACACATTGTTGAAGTAAACTAAAGAAATTATAGCTTTTGGTTGATAACTTTCATATTTTCGTCAAAATTTTTTAATTTTCCTGCCTAAAATATTGATTATTATGAATAATAAATTCACTTTTGCCAGCCTGGTATTTATAATGGCCCTCCTTATCCATAATACGGCCCTTAGTGACGTAAGATTACCGGAGCTCATCAGCAACGGAATGGTTTTGCAACGGAATGCGGAGATAAAGATTTGGGGGCGGGCCGACGCAAATGAAAACATTGTTGTCTCTTTTAAGGACTCTTCGTTTCATACTGTTGCAGATAAATCAGGAAAATGGTCAGTCAATCTTCCTCCCATGAAAGCCGGAGGTCCATGGACCATGACCATCAGGGGCAACAATACCATTCGCCTCAAGGATGTTCTTTTGGGGGAGGTATGGATTAGTTCCGGTCAGTCCAACATGGAACTTCCCATACGCAGAGTAAGGCCGGTATATGAATCCGAAATCATCAGCTCAAAAAATCATTCCATTAGATATTTTGACGTTCCACAGGAATATAACTTTAACCGACCCGAAACAGACCTGGAATCGGGTCGATGGAAAAAATCCAATCCGGAAAATGTACTCGAATTTTCAGCTGTAGCTTACTTTTTTGCCAAGAAGCTTTACGAAACCTATCACGTTCCCGTGGGAATCATCAATGCAAGTGTAGGGGGTTCCCCGGCTGAAGCCTGGATCAGCGAGGATGTACTCAGAGATAAATTTTCTGAATACCATAAGAAAATGCAACGATTTAAAGATACCGCCCTGATAAGGAAAATCCGGCAACAGGATCAGAAAAGAATGCAAGACTGGTACAAAAGGTTACAGCATAAAGACAAAGGATACAAAACTCCCAATAAAACCTGGCATGATCAGGATATCAGCACCTCTGGGTGGTCTGAAATGGAAATCCCGGGCTACTGGTCTGAAGGAGGACCCGGAAAGATGAACGGAGTGGTTTGGTTTCGCAGAAAAGTTGATGTACCCTCCGTCATGGCTGCCGGCAAACCGGCAAAACTTATCCTCGGAAGGATTGTGGATGCCGATTCCGCCTTCGTAAACGGCAGGTATGTAGGAAACACAACCTATCAATACCCTCCTAGAATATATGATATCCCTGGCGGACTACTGCACGAAGGAAATAATACTATAACCCTACGTTGTGTCAACGTCAATGGTTACGGAGGCTTTATCCCGGACAAACCCTACAGACTTGTCACAGGCTACCAGTCAATCGATTTGATAGGTAACTGGAAATACCGTATAGGTACAAAAATGAAACCCCTGGCACCTCAAACATTTATCAGATGGAAACCGGTGGGTTTATACAATGCCATGATTGCCCCGTTACTAAATTATCGGATTAAAGGGGTTATCTGGTATCAGGGGGAATCAAATACTGACAGAGCGAGAGAATACAAGAAACTCTTTCCTACCCTTATAAAAAACTGGAGAGGCAAATGGGATCAGGGAGATTTTCCCTTCCTGTATGTTCAATTGGCCAATTACATGAAACCTCAAAACGAGCCTTCCAAAAGCAACTGGGCACTGTTAAGGGAAGCCCAGCTGAAAACTCTGTCGGTGCCCAACACTGGAATGGCTGTAACGATTGATATTGGTGAATGGAACGATATCCACCCCCTCAATAAAAAGGATGTAGGCAAGAGACTTACTCTTGCAGCCCGAAAAATAGCGTATGATGAGGATGATGTAGTTTTTTCCGGTCCGATATACGAATCCATGAAAGTTGAAAACGACAGGATTGTACTGACCTTTAACCATGTTGGTAGCGGTC
>JAIPAF010000107.1 GCA_021740225.1 Bacteroidales bacterium
GGACTGGGCGCCCTATGGCCAATCCGTTGGAGATACCAAAGAAATGGACGATTATCTTCGCAACATCGGCCCTTATGACAATTTTAACGTTATGCATACCCATGCATACCATGGAAAGCGAGAAGAAGATTTAAAACAATACCTGGGTTTTGAAACTTTGAAAGGGCCTGCCATTCAAGCCGGGAACATTTACAATGTCTATGAAGAGGTAAAAAAATGGAACCGGTTATCTGCCGACTCGCTCCATCCCTGGGTGGTTTGCCTGGATGAGATCGGACCGGCATCCAAAGGGGCTTTGCCGGATAAGTACAGCCCGATGCACGATACCATCCGTAAGGAAGTTCTCTGGGGCAACCTGATGGCCGGAGGAGCAGGCGTGGAATGGTATTTTGGGTACCGCTACCCGCATAACGACCTGAATTGCGAGGACTGGAGAAGCCGCGGCAACCTGTGGAATATCACCCGCTATGCCCTGGAATTTTTCCGGAACCATCTTCCTTTTCATGAAATGAACAATATGGATGATATCATCACTTCAAACGATGATTACTGCCTCGGAAAGGAAGGGGAAGTTTATGCCGTGTATCTAAAGGAAGGGGGAACCACAGCTATTGAACTTCCGCCGGGCCATACCTATAAAACCTCCTGGTACAACCCGAGAAAAGGAGGTGAGCTTAAAGAAGGCCGGATACTTGAAGTATCCCGGAATACCCCGGTTTCCATTGGTGAACCCCCTGCGGATAAAGGAAAGGATTGGGTGTGCTTGATTGAGAAACAATAATAAAAGCCATTATAGTTAAAATTTCAAGCATCAAATCCCAAATTTCAAATAACAAATAAATCTCAATTACCAAAAACAAAATTCTAAACATTGGACAGCTGCTCTGTTTGTTTTGGTTATTCGAATTTGTAATTCTGAGATTGTTTGAAATTTGGGATATGGTGCTTGTATATTTTTCTATCTCTTCCGCATTTCATCTTTAATACGTTGAATATGTCCGCGGCCCAGTCCTTTCACTTCACAACCCAGTTGGAAATAGCGCCGGATTTTGTCATCCGTCAGGATTCCGAAACAGTCAATGATTGCAGCAGGCTGACCGATGGTTTTTACCACTTCATCGGGATCCAGATCACGATAAGCTTCATGGCGTACGGCAAAGATAACTGCTTCTGCACCGTTTAATGCTTTATTCATGTCCTTTTCCACGCGAATGTCTTTCAGTTTTTCCTGGTTGCGGAAAAATCTTGCTTTGCTTTGTCCGACTCCCGGATAGGTATCCTGTTGTTCAAATTCCCACCAATGCTCAACGTATGGATCATGTACCCTGATTTCAGCTCCCATTTCGGCAAGTTTCCGGACGACAATCTCGGAACCGCTATAACGCGTATCGCCGACATCCTCACGGTAGGCCGCACCGAGCACCAGAACTTCCGCCAGGGCAATCGGCTGGCCCATGTTGCGAAGCGCATCACGGGTAATCTGTCCAACATGCAGACCACGCGTATCATTTATATCAATAGACTTGGGTGTAATTTTAAAGATATCATCCTCAAAGCCAAGAATATGTTTATAAGCCCAAACCCCCAGGCCTCCGTCTTTAGGCAAACAATAACCGCCAATTCCCGGTCCGGGGAAGATGATGTTGTTATGGGTCGGCCGTACCTTAATGGCATCTATTACTTTAATCAGATCCACACCATTGCGTTCCGCAAATAAACTCCATTCATCCATGAAAGCAAGAATGGTAGCTCTGTAACTGTTTTCAACAATTTTGGCTGTTTCTGATTCAATGGGTCGATCCATCACGGTTAAGGGGTATTTTTCTGTATTCAGTACGTCATTCAAAAACCGAACTACCCGATTTTTTGCTTCTTCGTTGATTCCGCTGCAAACGCGCCAAAAATCACGGATACTGGACACATAATTCCGTCCGGGCATCACCCGCTCGTAACTGTGGGCCAGCAATGGTTCGCTCTCAATCCCACGTTTTTGAAATGTTTTTTTGAGGATCGGGTAGGCCACTTGTTCAGTTGTTCCGGGAGCCACCGTTGTTTCGATCAGAACCAGGGCTTCGGGCGGGATGCGTTCGGCAATATCGCCAAGGGAAGCCTCCAGGGCAGCCATATCGGTTTCGCCGCTACGGACATTGCCCAGATCTTCTTTGAGATAGTCGCACTGCACATCCACTACAACCACATCAGCCAGTCTCAGCACGTCATAGGTATAAGTCGCCATGAGGGTTTGCTTCTCGTTGACGCAACGATCAATCATCGGATCTACTTCGGGGTCTTCAGCCTTTACGGGTGAAATACCGCGATTGAGCATGGGAATTTTCCAGAAACTCCGGGTACTCGGACGTTGCATTCCAATTACAAATTTTGAGGATTGCCCGTTTTCGTCAACGGTATCGGCTACAATAGCAGCCATGACCGCACCGACAAAACCAACGCCCATAACTACAACAATCTCCCGGTTTTTAGCCCGTTCCTGGTCAACCCGTTCTTTGAGATTTTCAAATTCAGCTTTATACTCTTCAGGTTTTGGTAACTGAAATTGTTCTCCGCCGGGACTGATAGAAACTTTTGCTTCTTCATTCATAAGATATCTTTTTTATTTGAAATTTGTTATTTGTTATTTGCTTGCCTTCGGCTAGGCAGGTCATTTCACCAAGGATTCATATCTTGATCAGTAAATACGTTTCATTTCTTCTACCTGTTTTTTAAAATCCTCCGTTTCCTGTCTTACCTGAACAATAAAGCTGTTCTCATCCACGGTTCCGAGGGCAGCCCTCATTTCATCGGTATTTCTGTAGGTTGCCTGCCGGAAAGGATTGTCATAATCCTTTTTTCGTGATATATACACTTGGTCACAAACATAGTTCTGAAGCTCCACTGCTTTATTCAGCGCTGACTTCCATTCGTCTTTTGTGAGATTTGTTGTACCGAATAATTTACAAAGGGTTGCAAATGCATGTTTCTGTTTGTCAATCGAATATTTGGCCCAGAGCTCATCATACCTGTTGTGGATATCTTCCCAGGTCTTTAATTTGCCTGAACCAATATCAGACCGGAGTTGATCCACATCATTTTTTTGCATAATCTGCCCGCCAAGATTAACCCACTCACGCTGTCGTTCACCTTTTAGATCTTCACACATGGTTGAGAAAGTAGCCTTTGGATGGGAACGCATGTAGGCCATCAGATGCTTAACGGCATAGTAGTGTAACATATCGCCATATGCATGGTAAGCCTTCAGGGGTTTTAAAATCAATACTTTACGTCGGGATTTTTCCATGTGCTCACCCAACACTTCCAGGTTACCGATGGCTTCTTCTTTGCCCGATAGAAGTTCTCGTCCCAAACTGGCCAGCTCATCGTCATTTCTTGTAGTTGTCGAAGGGTTTCTTTGCTGTAAGCTGGCTTTGGCGGTCCATATTTCCAGTAACCTGCGGGCATGGAATATTTCCTCAATCGTATCGGGGGCCAATGGTTCGAATTCAATCTTCTGAGCATTGTTCACTCGTTTGTCCCGTTTTCGAAATTTCCTGGAATTGCGGGCAAGAGCATACATATTGTACGTCCACCAGTATGCAGGCATTACTTCCAGCTGATCTTTCGATATATTATTATTCAGCAGGGAAAAGGGGAGGGGGATGTCAAGCTCCGCCGGATAATCGGCCTTTGAAAGCAGCACGTATGAAGCAAATCGACTCGAATGTTTCACACTTGTGCACAATCCCGGCCAAAATCCCCGACCTGCCAGTATTTCATTATCGTTTGCCCGGCTGTTGTGGTTGGAGCCGATGGTTGCGCCGGCTGCCATATTGCTTTGACCCATCACTACTGAAGCAATAAGAAAAGAATTGTTATGATGTTGCTCGTGGGTGGGAAAAATTAAATTATTCAGTACCTCACAACAGGATATGGTAGAATTATCCCCTAAAAACGAATGAATTAATCTGGCTCCGTATTTCAGGCTGGAATGGTTGCCCAGAATAAATCGTATTCCCTTGGAACCGTAGAATATTTTACAGCCATAACCAATGATGCCGTTGACCAGCTCCACCCCTTCTCCAATCTGTGTAGCTTCTTTTTCAGAAGAATTGATGGTCAGGTTTTTTAATTTATTGGCTCCTTTAATATAACAGTTTGAACCCACTTTTACATCCTTCAGAATAGAAGAATGTTTTATTACGCAATGGTTGCCCGTGATGCCATAATAACCGCGGCCACTATCAAAACTGTTTTGTGTGATCTTTTTGAGATTTTCCTGCAGCGACTGATCATCAACATACTTTGCCCACAGATAGGCATCAGCGGGGATCATTCCGTCAAACGGGAGTATACTGCGACAGCCCGCTTCATTTATCAGATCGATCCAGATCCTCACCTCTTCGGGTTCGCCTTCCTTAATAATGCCGTTGCCAAATTTCGCGTGATCCGTATTGTGCATTTCCTCAATATTGAACAGGATGTTTTGGTTACCAATAATATAATGGGCCAGATAGTGAACATTATGAATGGCCACATCATCACCGATATCACAGGAAATGATTAGACTGTCTGTTATTCCTGCAGGCAATCTCAGGTCGTGATGCTGAAGCGTGATATTCCGTATGCGTCCGATCCTGACAAGTCCGAAAAATCTTGTGTTTTTTATCTGCCCGGTATCAAACTCATCGGTAACCAATATGTCGTTCCAATTCTCAGCAGAGTTGTTGTTTTTTACCAGTCTTTCCACCTCATCCACTTTCAGGTGTCTCCATCCTGATGTTGGGGGAATGGTTTGTTTGTTTCGCCGGAAGTATTCATCTTTATCTTTGGGTAGATATTCCGGGGGAATAAAATTCCTGCCCATGTTTTCCCGGGGAACGATTGATACATTATCCATAGAGGGGTTTTTTGATTTTTTCCAATATGAACAAAGATAATTTTAAGAAAACATAAATCAAATTTTATCCGGTCCTGCTGATGAAAATATTTACATTTATTAAATTGTCAAAATTTTTGCAATTTTGGATCATACCATATCAATAAGATTATGAAGAAGAATGTATCCAAATATTTTTATATTCTGTATATCCTGGCATTGGCAATGGTTGTTCTGTTTATCACCAGGGAAGAATTGAATTTATCTGAAAATCTCGCCAATTTGTTTTACTATTTGGCTATTGGGATTTTAGGAGTTGGTGTAGTCAGAATTGTTTATTTGAGCATTAAACGATAGACTTTTTACTTTTTTGCCACAGGGAATCTACAAAATACTTTTTGCTGTCGTAAAAAATTTGTTTGACCTGGAATCCAGATTTCTCCGCCAGGTTATGAATCATCACTTCGTCATATTTCTGGGATATCTCTGTAAAAATTGATTCTCCACGTTTAAAACCAAAGGTGGTATTGAGTTTACCGATGTGTACGTTTTGATCGATCTTGCTCACAAGAAAACTTTTTGCCTCACCTGTCGAAGGATCATAAGTCGGTTGGTGGTAGAAATTGTCCGTAACAAATTCTCCTTCGAGTTCTCTGTTTATCCGATGCAGGAGGTTCAGGTTAAACTTCGCGGTAAAGCCTGAGGGATCGTTATATGCACGAAGGATAACATTGGGATCTTTTTTCAGATCGAAACCTATAATGAGCTGGTCATGGTCATCCATCCTTTTGTTGAGCGACTGCAAAAATTTTACAGCCTCCCGGTGTTCAAAATTACCAATGGTTGACCCCAGAAATAAGAGCACCTTTCTTCCATTTTCTTCTTTATTAAGGCGATCCAGGGCTTGAAAATAATCCCCTGCGTAAGTTTTTACTTTCAACCCGGGGAAATCCGCCGAAAGTTTCGATTCAAGTAAATTCAGCACATTTGATGAAATATCAATGGGGAGATACTGAAAATGAACCGATTCATTGAAAAAATGGTGTAACAATATTTCGGTCTTCTGTCCGTCGCCTGCTCCCAGCTCTGTTAATAAGAAAGGCGTATTGGAATCTCTGAAAAAATTCATCAATTCATCTTTCTGATGGTTGAGGATCTCGGACTCACAGTCGGTGAGATAATATTCGTTTAGGGCCATAATTTTCTGAAATAGCTTATCCCCTTCGGAATCATAGAAGTATTTCGATTTAAGATATTTGGGTACGGCAGAAAGTCCCTGAAAAGTATCACGTGCAAAGTCGGAAGCGATTTCTATATTATTTTTTACAAATGGTTGTTGTCCCATGTATCCCTGTTTTTTGATATATACTTATATCTGAATTTATTGGGTTAAATTATAAAAAATTTCAGAAGATGCACGGCATTTTATACTCATTAATTTTTAACCAATATGTTGCTGATTTGTTTAATTTTATAATACAATAATTTCAAATTTCTCCCTTGTCGGGGCAAAAAATCTTAACCACAGAATGATAACCATAGGCAGTTTATCACGTATAAGTCTATATCCATTTCATTCCACTTTATTCACTGGAATATACCGTAAGGAAATGGGTGAATTTTTTTTTAGTTTTGTATCTATAATGAAAAGAATGAATAATGATTAATGCATTTCTAAAACTCAGATTCCGTATATTTTACATTTTAGGACTCATTCCCGGTTCGGATACCATTGAAAAAAAAGAAAAAGACATTGAAAGGGACTACAATTTTTTTCTGGAAATGCAGCAATCGGATGAATTAGCCAGATATGAAGAACTTAGAAATTATTTTCGTTCCGATGAATTCAAAAAGAAGAAGAAAGAGATCAATGCCCCGAAATATAAGAACAGTGAACCCTACCATAAAGAAAAACGATTCAGGAAGCTCAGGAATTCCGACCCGGTAAAAACCTATCTGAAAGTTTCCGATTCAAAAGATCTTCACCATTATCAAAAGATGAAGGATTCCGATGCGCTAAAAAGATTCTATGAGTTAAAAGAATTTTTTGATTCCGAACAATTTGAAGAATTTAAAAGATCCCTGAAACAAAAAAGAGAGAAAAAAAAGAGCGAATACAAAAGTACCCTGTCTCATTATAATAAATTA
>JAIPAF010000108.1 GCA_021740225.1 Bacteroidales bacterium
TCATAAGTGAAGTCTGCGTCAGTCCCAACGTGTAGGCTTTGGGTTTTAATTTCAGCCGAATCTCCTGGCTACCCAATTGTGTGTTGTTGGTAATGTTAAATAAAGCATCCATATCTGCCAGACCTGCCTCCAACTCTTTCTGAGCTTGTTTCAACTCATCCATATCATAACCCAGCAAACTGATGGATACCGGAGCTCCAAAACGGCCGCCCGCGCCAATGGCAAATTTATAAGCCTCAGGAATTTCTCCGATCTTACGATCCAAGGCTCGTTTGATGGTCTGATCCGAAACTTCGCTATCTTCCAGCGGATTTAAAAATACCCGTATACTTCCGGCATGCGTTCCTGACTCAGTTCCGTCAAAAGCACTACCCAGACTAACCGATGAAGTATGTATGTAGGAAGTAGTATCTCCGTTTTTCTCCATGAGTTCCTGGTTTACCTCATATAGCTGATCCTCTATATAAAACAGTTTTTCTTTTGTAATGTCTCTGTCCACACCGGGTTTCATGGCCACATCGATCAGGAACATATCTGCCGGCTGAGGAGGAAAGAAAGTAAACGGTACTTTTCCGCCTAACATTAACCCCCCGGTAAAAATAACCAAAGCTGTAACAATAGAGATCATAAACCATTTATGACTAAGTATTTTGTTAAGTAAAGGCATGTAAAGCCGATCCCTTAGCAAATGGATTACCCGGGTAGTATAATGACTGGCTTTTGATTTCTTTTTGTTCGAATGCAATACACGAGGATTTCCCACATGAGCAGGTAGTACAAAGAAAGCCTCAATCAGTGAAAATGCCAGGGCAAAAATCACCACAAAAGCCAGAACGTATAAAAACTCCATCTGACCTTCAACAAAAAACAAGGGAAGGAAGGCGATCATAGTCGTGGTAATGGAAACAAACACTGCCGGAAGTACCTCAATCGTGCCGTCAAGGGCTGCCAGTTTCGGTGGCTTGCCTTTTTCAAAATGAGTAAAAATATTCTCCCCGATAACGATGCCATCATCCACCAGTATACCAATAATCAAAATCATCCCCACTAGCGACATAATATTGACGGTAATTCCATACAAAGCTGCCACAATAAACATTCCCAGGAAAGAAGCCGGGATTCCCCAGGCAACCCAGAGAGAAAGCCGAAAGTTGAGCAGAAGGCTGAGCATAAGTATCACAAGAATAACACCCAATACCCCGTTACCAATTAATATGGAAAGCTGAGAATCAATATTCTCATTAAAATCGTGCAATACTTCCAGTCGAAATTGCTCGTGCGACTGATTGAAATCATCAATATACTGATAAACATAATCAGAAATCTCTTTCAGGTCTTCTGATTTCAGTTTCTGCACGAATACAGTAGCGCTCAGCTCTCCCTGTACATAACTGACACTGGGATCCTCCTCAAATTGCTTTTCTACTTCTGCAATATCGCCAATTCGGATTAAACGGCCGTTCGGGCTGGTCTGTACAACAATATTTGCTATATTTTCCGCCTTAACAGAACGCTGACGGCTGACCACTGTTATCTGTTCCCTGGGATTACGGATTGTTCCCCCATGGATATCCAGGTTATTGTTGCTGATAGCATTCTGTACATCTGAAAAGGTAAGATTATAACGTCTCAACTGGGTTTCATCAATGGTTATTGCCATCTCGATGCGGCTTGACGGAAGCCCAAAAATACCTACCTGCGAAATTTCACCGGAACTTAACAGATCGTCTTCAATACGATTGGCTACATCATTGACTTCTAATCGATCTTCACTTTCGGAAACCAGAGAAAGGAACATGGCAGGAGCTGTAGTACGTCGCTTGGATACCCTCGGCTGTTCTGCCGCTCTTGGGAAATTGGATATCCCATCCACAGCATTCTTTACATCTATAAGCAGTTCATCAATATCGTAACCAAAGCGTGCAGTAATCGTTACAGTAGACATGTTTTCCCTCGACTGGGATTCAAACTCCTTGATACCGGGAATACCCCGAATGGCATTTTCAACCAGTGTAGTTACTCCTTCATCCATTTGCTGGGGTGTAGCTCCGGGATACATTACCGATACGGTTATCGTGTTGGTCTCCACCATGGGGAAGGATGATTTCTTCATGTTCATATAAGAAATGATCCCCAATACCAAAAAGATTACTATGACCATATTCCCATAAAAGGGATACTCAACAAAGGTTCTTACGATTCGTTTCATAAGTTATTTTGGGTTGTCGTGTTTTCTGTTCTGTTTTTTTTACCTTTCAAACTAATGTATGAATGCTAGAATGATAAAAAGATGGAATATTTAATGTATTTATCATACAGTCAGTATATTTATATTTCATTCATGCATTCAATCATTCATACATTTTTCACCTCGTCTTTACCTCCTGTCCTTCGGATACATCGACCAAAGATTCCGAAACAACCAGGGTACCATTTTCAAGACCTGAAAGCACTACATGATCCTCCAGCTTCCTGATCACCTCCACAGGTTCCTTCCTTAGCTGATTATCGCGTACAGTATAAACCGCTCCTGCATCCAGCAATGCTTCCCTGGGTATAGTGAATCCGCTCACCTCTCTTGATATCTCAAAGGTAGCCTGTACAAACTCTCCCACCTTAAAACTCTTTGAACCTCCAGGCAGATACTTTATATACACACTAACCGACTGGGTGGAAGGATCAAGAAAATCAGCAACACGGGTAACCCTGCCTTGCTTTACAATTCCATTATTTCCTGTTAGCTTGACCTCAATACCCGTCTGGATCCAGCGGGCATCCTCCGGAGGTACCGGAACAACTGCCTCCAATCTGTCAGTACGGACAATAGATGCCAGTGCAGCTCCGGGGCTTGCTATTGCACCGACTTGTTGATTTACCTTCTGAAAGGCTCCTTCAAAAGGTGCATAAATATTATATTTACTTAGATTAATCTCTTGCTGTTGCAGCGAGTAATACTCAGACAATACTCCCCGTGAAGCAAGAAAAACCTGCTCTTGTTCTGAGTTGATCTCCGGCAGGGCAGGTAATGCTTTTTTTACATCCACGGCATTAAAAAAATTCTTCCACTTTTGATATTCATCTGGAAAATCAACTTTCAGGTCAGGCAATATTGAAGAAAGAGTTCGCAGAAAATTACTTTTACCTGAAGTCATTGCAGCCTGGGCGTCCTCTTTATATATACGCACCAATAGATCGCCCTTTTCAAAATCTTCCCCTTCCTTAAAAGGCACCTCCCCTTCCATAATTCTTCCACTGACTTCTGCTGCCAGAGAAACCGTCTCATATGAACTAATACGGCCTTCATACTTCATCGAGGGATGCAGCTTCTTTGTGGAAACCGTATCCACTTTAACATAAAGCAAATTCTCATCCTTTAAATTCTGTTTGGGTTCCGGTTGATTCTTCATAAAGAAACCCGACAAAGCAACCGCTAAGCCTATCACAAGGATGCTTCCTATAAAATAAATAAAATTCTTTTTTCTCATGATCTGTAATTTTACCATTCAAAGTTTCGTGAATTTGACGCAAGAATAAAGCGATTATTACAACAACAAAAATTTATTGAACGAAATACCGGTTACCCTAAACAAAAGAATAAATTCCTATAATGAACAAATTATTTATGAGAGAAGCCATTTGGTTCAATCCCTCAGCCCATTCGTTCAATTTCTTTTCCAGCTTTTTGATTTTTACCTAATTTTGTCTCAAAAGAAACTTTTCATGCAACGGAATATCAATTCGCTGGTAAATAAAATACTCATCATTCTGGCCATATCGCTGCTTATTGCCTTACCGGCGAGCAATCTGTTTCCACTTGAAATTGCCTTATTGATGGGCGGCATAACAGCCATCCTGATCATACTTTTATTCATTCTTAATGAATATTGGCTCATCCCACGCTACTTCTTTCTGAAAAAAAGAACCAAATTTCTTTTGCTGAACATATTCCTTTTAGTAGTCCTTACCATGGGGCACTACTTGCTTGATGAGCTGCTTGTTCAACCCCATAAAATTTATGAAGAGCACACTACACCACCGGCGATCTTTCTGATTATACGCTCACTATTTCTCTTCCTCATGGCCAATTTTATAAGCATCACCCTCTACCTGTCCAATACAGTCAAAAAGCAGGCCATACGAGAGAAAAACCTCAAGGAAGAAAAGCTGGGGACGGAGCTAAAACTTTTAAAAGCCCAGATCAATCCCCATTTCATCTTTAACGCTTTGAACAACATCTACGCGCTTACCTACACGCGTTCGGAGAAAGCCCCCGAAAGCGTATTGAAACTCTCAGAAATGCTGCGGTATGTCTTTTACGACTGCAGCAAGGATATGGTCAAGCTCCGGGAAGAACTTGAATATATTGAAAATTTTATCTCCTTTCAGCAAATGAAATCAGAAGACAATCAGCATATCACACTGGATTACCGGGATGCCGATCAGGACATGGTTATTGCTCCCATGCTGTTCATCCCGTTAATCGAGAATGCTTTTAAATTCAGTAAAATTGAAGAAGACCCCGATGCTTATGTGAAGATCATATTCAGCACAGATAATGAAGTGCTAAGCTTTTTAATCGAAAACTCTACCCCACAGCAGGGAAAGCCCCAACCTGGTCAGGGTCTTGGAATACCCAACGTAAAACAGCGGTTGAAGGTCTTGTACCCCAAGCGACATGAACTGAACATTGATGAGAAAAACCAGACATTTACAGTGAAGCTAAAAATCCATACCCGATGAACATCCGTTGTGCCATCATAGACGACGAATATCTGGCCCGGGAATATATGAAAGAATATGTGGGAAAAATCCCCTTTCTGGAACTGGAAGGAGACTACAATTCTCCTATGAAAGCCATGAGTCCCCTGCAGGAAGGTAAGATCGACCTGCTTTTTCTGGATATTCAAATGCCCGACATCAGCGGGCTTGACTTTCTCCGTACCCTGGACCAAAAACCCCATGTAATACTCACCACAGCCTATAAAGAATTCGCACTGGAAGGGTATGAGCTTGACGTAACGGATTATCTGCTTAAACCTTTTTCATTCGACCGCTTCCTGAAAGCTGTTAACAAAGTATACCAAACCATACAGGAAAAAGGGGATTCTGTGGCTATACCTGACAAAGAAGAACAGAAAACAGACTTCAGGGACAATTACCTCATTATTCGCGCAGATCGCAAATATTTCAAGATCAACTATGAAGACCTTATCTATATTGAAGGTCAGAAAGCCTACGTTACTTTTCATGCTGAAAACAAAAAGAAGATCACCGCTCTGGCCTCTTTAAAAAAACTGGAGGAAAACCTGCCTTCCGGGCAGTTTGTTAGGATCCATAAATCCTACATTGTATCCATCAAAAAAATTGATGCCCTGGAAGGAAACCAGCTTGAAGTGCAGAGTGAAAAACTACCTGTGGGCAAAAACTACCGGCGGGAAGTAGCTAAAATATTCGGGCTGGAAGAATAAGGCAAAAACCAAGAAAAGTTTTGAGTTCTTATTAAAAATTTCTATTTTAGGGTGTTGGAATGAAACAGGGCTGTCATATAAACCCCTGAAGGTTTTATGTACAACAAATCAACAATAAGTACCTTGTAGGTGTAAACAAATAATTCATTAAATTATGCCACATACAGGAATCATGTACAGGCTCATCGCAATTTCCGCAGTCATAGTCATTGCAGGAATAATCCTTTCCGGACCTCCTGCAGTTTACTTTATCTCCCTGATCGAATCTCAGCCGGAGTGGGTCGACCTGGAAACCTTCCAGGAAAGTTACCATCCTGTTCAAAACCTGGCTTGGGCGGGAGGCTTTTTGTTTATATTGGGAATGGCCTTTTTCATTTCTTCAGCTTACCAATTGGCTGTTTCTCCGTCACAAAAAGTTCCCGGCCTGCTGGCCATAGTCTTTGTAACCGTATTTGCCGTTCTGATCGGTGTTAATTATGCATTGCAGATCGCATGGATCCCGGTACTTGCCGGACAAAAAAATGAGGCCCTGAGCCTGGTTACAATGAGCAATACACAATCCGTCGCATGGGTACTCGAAATGTTCGGATATGGTTTCCTGGGCCTCTCCACCTGGTGCATTTCCATGGTTTTTTGGGGAAGCAAAAGGATGAACTGGATTCGATATCTTCTGATCGCTTACGGGGTTATCAGCGTCGCAGGTGCTGCAACCACGATCGGTGGGGTTTCCTGGCTCTCAAAAGCCACTGGAACAATCGCCTTTACAGGACAGAATGTGCTGCTTTTGATTACAATGGTACTTATCTATCACGAATTTAGAAAAAGAAGAATTAAAGGAGGGCGTTAAAATCAGGTCATAAAAAATTTTGAAACAATCGAACACCCATCTCTCCCAGCACCGTCAACAAACTGCTCCACAAAATGATGCCGGCAATAAGGGAAACGAGCAACCTTTTGGTCTCCCTAACCAATATCAGTCCGAAAAGAGTAGACAATATGGGACCGATCACCCCGCATCCGATCAGTCCTATGCCCGCAACCCCGTAACGATCCATTAAGCGGGAAAACCTGCCTTCTTTCTTCTTTAGTTTTTCCCTTCCATACCGCTTGAGTATCCATTCTTTGAACGATTTGCCCGAAAAAAAAAGAGCCAGAACCACCGCAATGGAACCCAGGGCGGTGAAACCAGCTGTGATCACGGGATGTGCATTTATAGCAAGACCAGCGGGAACCCCTTTCCAGATACCGGTGGCTCCTACTATAAAAACGGTTGAAATCTGCACCCAAAGGTTCTCCATATGAAAACTTTAACGTATGGCAAACATAACCAATATAATAAGGAATTTTGGTTGATCCCCACAGTAATTACTCATACTGTCTTATCCTGATATGTGTCTACAGGTTCGACAATAAAATTTTAAGTCAGCATTTGAATCAATTTTTATATTTTACTTTTTTTCATTACCAAAAAAAGTAAACAAAAAACGCTAGACCTGAAAATCATTTGGAACAAA
>JAIPAF010000109.1 GCA_021740225.1 Bacteroidales bacterium
GGTAAGATCAGAGAACAGGGTAACACAATAATTTGCGCATTCTTCAGCAGTTGCATTGCCCAAAGGAGACATCCGCTCCGTAAAGTCAAGCAAACCTTCAAACCCCATTACTCCGCTTCCGGCTGTAGTGGGAGTTGGTGATTGAGAAACGGTATTGATGCGGATCTTTTTCTCCCGCCCGTAAATATATCCAAAACTCCTGGCCACAGATTCGAGTAGTGCCTTGGCATCAGCCATATCATTGTAGCCGTAGAGCGTCCGTTGAGAAGCTACATAAGACAAGGCAACCACGGATCCCCATTCATTGATGGCATCAAATTTACGGGCCGTCTGTAAGATCTTGTGAAATGACAGGGCAGAGACATCCAACGTTTTTAAAAAATAATCGTAATTTGTATCGTCATACGTATTACCTTTACGCACATTGGGCGACATACCTATAGAGTGGAGTATAAAATCCAGTTTGCCTCCCAATCGTTCCATCGACTTTTCAAACAGGGATTCCAATTCTTCAACCTTTGTAGCATCGGCAGGAATAACCTCAGTATTGAGTTTTTCCGCAAGCTCTTTTACATTCCCCATTCTTAACGCCACCGGCGCATTGGTGAGCACTAACTCCGCTCCTTCTTCATATGCCCTTTCGGCAACATTCCATGCAATTGATTTTTCATTTAATGCACCAAAAATGAGACCTTTTTTACCATTTAATAGATTACAAGCCATATGTTTTCGTTTGGGTTTAAAACTTGAACAAATTGGGCAGGTATATGGTTTGAACCGAAACGATTTTTTCTAGGAATTTTCCAAAAATTCCCTGGCATTCTGGAAAGCAGTATCAGTTAATTCCTCTCCGCTCAGCATCTTGGCTATTTCTTTTATCCTTTCATCTCCTTTTAACTGTTTGATATACGTATGGGTTGATTCATTATCGTCATATTTATAAACAAGATAATGATAATCGCCTTTGCTTGCTATTTGGGGCAGATGGGTGATGTTCAGTATCTGCATATTCCGGGCCATATGTTTCATGATGGTTCCCATTTTATCCGCGATATCTCCGGAAGTACCCGAATCGATTTCATCAAAGATGATGGTTGGCAAAGCCTGATTTTCTGCAATGGTAGATTTAAGGCTCAACATAAGCCTCGACAATTCACCTCCGCTGGCAACCTTGGAAATATCTTCCAAATCCACATTCTTATTGGCAGAAAAAAGAAACTGTACGTGATCCAGTCCATACTCATTAAACGCTTCCAAATCCGTCCGTTTGATTTTAAAAGATGCATTGGGTATGCCCAGCTCCTTTAACATAGAAGTAATTTTTTTCTCTATTGCCGGGATGCTCTTTTTACGACTCTCAGAGAGTTTACCGGCAGCAGCGGAAAGGTCTTTTCTTTTAGATTCAAGTGCTTTTTCCAGTTCTTCCAGATGAAAATCATAATTGTTGATCTCTTCCAGCTTATTTTCCAGTTCCTTCCTTATATCAATCAACTCTTTTTCAGTGGAAACCCGGTGCTTATGCTGCAGGGAATAGATATCATCGAGTCTCTGCCTGATGTATTCAATCCTATTGGGATCATGCTCCACATCCTCATTAAGCATATCAATTTCATTGGACAAATCCTGAAGCTCGATATAAGTACTCTCCAACCTCTCACTGATCTCTTTGACTTTAGAATAATAATCCACGATCTTACGAAGGCAATCTCCCGCTTCACGAACTTGAGAAATGACAGAAGATTCTTCATTGTTTAATAAATACGAGGCACTGGAAAGATTGAATTTGATTTCTTCCGCATGATTCAACGTTTCAAGCTCACTTTCCAGTTTTTCCTGCTCCCCTTCCGTCAAATTGACTTGTTCAAGCTGGTCAAACTGAAACCGGTAGTAGTCATAATCGGCACTGGCTTGTTCCGATTTACTCTTCAGGTTATTGTATTGACCCTGCAAATCTTTGTATTCTCTGTATTTACTGTAATAATCGCTCAAAAGATCCCCGTTTCCGGCATATGAATCGACGACATCCAACTGAAAAACATTATCCTTTAAAATAAGGTTATGGTGCTGGCTGTGTATATCCACCAGTTGATCCCCAAGTTCCTTCAGTACTTTGATGTTTACAGGGGTATCATTGACAAAAGCCCTCGATTTGCCTTTACTGCTTATCTCCCTTCTTATAATGGTTTCCGCTTCATAATCAAGATCATGTTTTTCGAAAATTTCCTTTACGCGTGAGTTCGTGATGTGAAATGTAGCTTCCACAACACATTTTCGGGATTCATCCTTCAATACAGAAGTATCAGCCCTGTTACCCAGGATCAACGAAAGGGCTCCTATCAATATCGACTTTCCTGCTCCCGTTTCCCCTGTTATCGTAAGAAAACCGGGATAAAAGCCGATATGAATTTCATCTATCAATGCATAATTTTGTATTTTTAACGATTGAAGCATGGTATACCCGGATTATTTCGTCAATACTTTCAGGTAAATTTAACAATAAAGAATGATTACCCCACCTTATTGAGTAATCGTTTTATATTTCTCACTATGGGAAGGGTCTATTTCAGCCAAAATTTCATACACTCTTTCTGACTCACCAACCGGAGATTCTGAAAACACATTGACGAACTCATTTGATTTGGTCTCAATGATCAGGTTCATGAAAAACATATAGGGATCCGGTTCTTCGCGGTACACATCCCGTAAAAGTACCAGACTTTCCGAAATTTCCGCTCTAGCCTGAGAAACATTGTCATACATCTTGTCAAGACCTTGTCTGTGGTATCGATATATGAATTCTCTCACCTTTTCATATTCGTTGTTCAGAATATTTTCCACAAGCCAATACCGGTTTCTTCTGCTTTCATAGGCCTTCCATCCCGGCCCTTTTGCATTCTGCGCATTGCTGACAATCTGCTGTGCGCTTTGAAAATAAGGAGTGCCTCCTCCCAATTCAAAAGAATCGTAATCCAGGCCGATAATAATATAGGCATAATATGCCAAAAGGGAAGTAAGATTCGATTTGAAATTATTGATGTCAAACTCCAGGGGTTCATTCTCCAGATATCTGAATTGAATATCATTATCCTTATAGCTAAAAAGGGTGGTGTTGTATGAAGAATTATAAACGGGCCTTCTGGAGCTCACTGTCATGGAACCGCTGAACTGGTTACCGGAACGGCTCTGCAGGTTGATCAGTATCTTACACTCGATTCGCTCCTGGTTGGAAAATTCATCTTCCGTCCAGATCCGGTTATTCATAAACTCATAAACATCTTCCTGCAATGTTTTAAATACCTGCTTGTTCGTTCCCTGGATCTGACTGGAAAGAATCTGAACATTACATCTGAGTTCCTGGGCCCATCCTGAAAATTGAATCAGGCCAAGCAAAAGCACTAAATACAATGCCTTTTTTCTCATCTGCCTTGATTTTCAATAACTTTTCGAACAATATCCATTGCCACTTCTTTTTTGGATTTCAGCTCAAATTCCTCTACCTGTTGCCGTTTATCTATCATCTTAATCTTATTGGTGTCGAACTGAAATCCGGATCCTTCTTCATTTAGTGTATTTAATACGATAAAATCGAGGTTTTTATTTTCCAACTTCTTAACGGCATTTTCCAGCTCATTGTCCGTTTCCAAAGCAAAACCGATCAAAAGCTGGTTTTCTTTCTTCATGTGACCCAGTTCCCGGGCGATATCCCTTGTGGGCTCCAGCTCAATCCTCCAGGTTTGCCTGCCCTTTTTCACTTTCTTGTCATACACCCTGGAAGGTTTGAAATCACTCACGGCAGCAGATAAAACAGCGCCTTCGGAACCCGGGAATTTATCCACAGCCTGCTGATACATTTCCTCCGCAGAGTTCACCTGAAACAGGCTAATATTTGCATCGGTAATGTTTAAACTGGTGGGACCTGCAATCAGATCCACCTTTGCTCCGCATGAGGCCAGTGCTTCGGCCACGGCGAAGCCCATCTTCCCGGAACTGTAGTTCCCGATAAATCTGACGGGATCAATGCCTTCATAAGTAGGACCGGCGGTAACAATGTAGTGCTGCCCACTCAAGGTTTCTTTCGAGGCGAAATGCTGTTTTATTCTGTCAACAATATTTTCCGGCTCTTCCATCCTTCCCTTACCGGAAAGTCCGCTGGCCAGTTCACCGGTAACGGCTTCAATAACAATATTACCGTATGACCGGAGCATTTCTATATTTTTCAAATTGGCCGGATGTTGGTACATATCGAGGTCCATGGCAGGAGTCACCATTACATCACAGGTGGCCGAAAGATAGGTGGTAAGCAACAAATTATCAGCAATGCCATTGGCCATCTTTCCGATGGTATTGGCGGTAGCTGGAGATATAAGGTACAGATCGGCCCAGGACCCCAAATCTACATGACTGTTCCATTCACCATTCTCGGGATTAAAAAAATCAACAAAGACAGGATTTTTGGAAAGGGTAGCCATAGTAAGCGGAGTGATAAATTCTTTGGCGTACTCTGTCATTACCACCTTCACTGCAGCTCCTTCCTTAACCAGCAATCTAACAAGCATAGCAGCTTTATAAGCTGCTATGCTACCGGTAATACCCAAAAGTATATTCTTTCCTTTAAGAGGTGACATCTTAATTATATCTATTCTTTCTCATTACCCTTTGAAGGCTGAGTATGCTCATATCCGGTCTTCGGATTGCGAAAATAGACTTTACCTTCCAGATACTCCTGCAAAGCGATCAGGGTAGGTTTGGGTAAACGCTCATAAAACCTGGAAATTTCAATTTGTTCTTTGTTTTCAAAAATCTCTTCCAGATTGTCCGTATAAGAAGCAAATTCTTCCAGTTTATGATTCAACTCCTCCTTCATCTCGGCACCAATTTGATTGGCTCTTTTTGAAATAATTACAGCAGCTTCGTATACATTTCCAACCCCTTCTTCCAGCCTTTTTATATCCTGCGTAACGGTTGTAGTCGGAGCTTTTATCTTCTTATAATCCATAGTTCCAATTTTTAATTTTCCAAATTTCTTTGTGTAGCATCATATATTTTTTCTGCTTCCTCACTGTATTCACTATCGGGGTATTCACTTGTGAACGTATAATAGGTGTCCAATGTTTCCTGAAAACGTTCTTCTTCTTTACTTTGAACACTATTGGAAGCAAGTTGAAATTGTGATCTTAATATCAGGTATCGAATCTCCTCCCGGTGGCTGGTATTCGGAAACCGTTTCAGGCTATTTTCCAGCGCAACCACCGCCGCCTTATAATCCCCCATATCATAATAAAGTTTAGCCGATTGATATGCTTTATTAGCGAGTTTGTCTCTCAACTCGTTAATATATTTATGGCACTCGGCCACCTTAGGATGATCGGGATGCCTTGTAATGAACAAATTGAATTTGTTGATCGCCTTTCTCGTATAACTCTGATCCAATTCCGGACGAGGCGACAGCTCATAATTGCAGTAGGCACTCTGAAATTCGGCATCCTCAGCCCACCGGTGATTGCCAAATGTTTCATAAAACTGTTGAAAATGATGTTCGGCCAGGATATATTTTTCCTGCTTAAAGCAACTATTGGCCAAATAATAAAGAACAGTATCCGCTCTATCTGTAGCTTTTAAAACCGAATTCAACTGCTCAAACAACCCCTCAGCCTTTACGTAATCACCCTCATTGTAATATTCCAGGGCTTTGCTGTACTTCTTTTGATAATTCGAACTCTTTAACAGCTTGTCGTATTTGCACGAAGCCGTCACTCCTCCGATAACTAAGAATAGCAGTGTTATTTTGATGATTTGTTTAAACATTTTGCAAAATTAATTAATTCCAATTGAATAATAAAATCATTCAGGTTCAAACGGCACGATATTATAAAATATTTTTTGCAATTTGAAAATCGAGAAAAAAAACATACTTTTGTCACTTCCGGTAAGTATAGCGCGTTAAATATAAAAACCAAGCACTGTGGATTTATTCAACAAAATCAAAAAGGACAAAGGACCTTTGGGCCAATATATGAAAGAAGCCCATGGATATTTTGCCTTCCCGAAACTGGAAGGGGAAATTTCACCCCGAATGACCTTCAGAGGCAAAGAGGTATTAACCTGGAGTTTGAACAACTACCTGGGTCTGGCCAATCACCCGGAAGTTCGGGAAACAGATGCAGAGGCAGCCAAAGCATATGGGATGGCTCATCCAATGGGAGCAAGAATGATGTCGGGACAAACCAGCAAACATGAAGAACTGGAACAAAAGCTGGCGGAATTTGTTGGGAAACAGGACGCTTTTCTTTTAAATTACGGCTATCAGGGAATGGTTTCTATAATCGACGCTTTGGTCAACCGAAAAGACGTAATCGTATATGATTCCGAAAGCCATGCCTGCATACTGGACGGTCTGCGCATGCATATGGGGAAAAGATTTGTATATCCCCACAATGATATGGAGAAGCTGGAAAAGCAATTGGAGAGAGCATCCAAACTGGCAGAGAAAAATGCGAGCGGTATACTGGTTATTACAGAAGGGGTATTCGGAATGGCCGGTGACCTCGGAAAGCTCGACAAGATCGCCGAACTTAAGGAAAAATATAATTTCCGCCTGCTTGTGGATGACGCTCATGGATTTGGTACCATGGGAAAAACCGGGGCAGGAACCGGTGAACATTTTGGAATACAGGATAAAATAGATGTTTACTTCGCCACCTTCGCCAAGTCGATGGCCGGCATTGGAGCTTTCGTAGCTTCGGAAGAAGTGGTGGTAAACTATCTCAGGTATAACATGCGTTCTCAAACATTTGCCAAATCCCTGCCTATGCCTATGGTTATCGGGGCTTTGAAACGCCTGGAACTGCTCAGAGAAAAACCCGAATTAAAGG
>JAIPAF010000110.1 GCA_021740225.1 Bacteroidales bacterium
CTGATCCAGCTTGCTGCAATCAAACCGGTACCTTTCGTTCCGGTCAATATAGGGCCATACATCCTCTCCGTCGCCCAGGATGTTCATGGTCAGGAAATACACCGAGTTCATGCCCTTGGAAGAAAGATAGTTCAGTGCCCCTATGATTCCTTTGCCTTTCCCGTTCTGCCATGTAGGGTCGCCTTCTTTCCAGTCATCAATATGGGGCTTATAGGAATGCAGTCCCTCGTTAGGAGCGCTTTCTCCGCTTCTCCGCTCCGAGTCTCCGCCATAGTAAGTATCGTCGAAACCGTTATAACCCAGGAAATTTTCCGGGCTGTCGGCGCCGCCTTTCAGAAAATATTCCTTTGACCCGGCAAAACGGAGATGGTGTTTTTCGACATACCGAAGCTTGCCTTTTGAAAAGAAACCCGGGGCATCTTTCCCGGCTTCTTCCACTTCAAAAGAACCTTCCAGTCCATCCGGGCCAATAGGCTTGCCGGCACCTTCGTTACCGGAAACGGCAATTTCCTTCCCTTTCCTGAATGATACCCTGTATTCCCAGGTTCCCGCAACAGGGGGACAAAAATGTACTTTCCATGTTGAACCCGAAGAAGCACTGGTTTCCGCTGCATTGCCATCAGCGGCAAAATATCCCGGAACCACGTACTTTTTATCGCCTTGCTCAAAGGTAACGTTGAGCCGGTAGGTTAGAAAAGGATTGGGGCTGCCTGTTTCGCTCACTTCAGGACCGTTGATCCTGAGCGTAACCTTATGCCAGGTTTCGAGCGAGCCTTCAATATTTACTTCTTTTTTATTACAGGAAGTCATGGCAAATATTAGGGCCAGACCAGTTGTGAGAAGGATGAACTGTTTTCTCATAGTGCATTGTCTTTTGGTAACAGCACTAAAATAATCAATTCCGAAAAGAAATACATTTGTATGATGTATATTTATGGTCTACGGGTGTTTTATTTTGAGTGGAGAACTGTTAAATTTGAACATTAAGCATCTGCACAGGCTGTAACATTAAAACAATGACCAATCAGGAGTTAACGATAACAACGGATAAAAGAAGGTGGTTCGAAATACTGGCTGTGGCCATAACTGGTTTCATGAAATATATATTAATGGACTGGCTCGACATGCGGGGGCTTTATATCGGAGCAGCCTGTTTGTTCTGGTTGTTGTTCATTGCCAAAAGATACAGGGAAAACAATCATATTTTACAGGATTGGGGTTTCCGAAAGCATTATTTCAAACAAACTTTCCTGTTTCTTTTACCTTTTGCCGGGGTATTGGTGACAGCCATTATCTGGTACGGCATTTCCTTCAATGCCCATTTTATGAACTGGCATCTCATCCCTGTTTTATTTCTTTATCCGGCATGGGGAATGGTTCAACAGTTCATGATGATAGGGATTATTGCAGGAAATTTACAAAAAATGAACACCCTGAACCTGGATGTTCCCCGGATTGTCCTGTTAACCTCTTTGCTGTTTGCACTCATTCATTATCCCAGTCTCTCTGTGATGGTTTTTGCATTCTTTATGGAGCTTTTATTCACCAGTATTTACTTTAAATGGAGAAATCTCTGGCCACTCGGACTGTATCACGGATGGCTCGGTAGTTTGTTTCTGTTCTTTGTCATGGAAAGGGATCTGTGGAATGAGCTTTGGCCCATATTTTAGAAATACGCTGCCTCCAATCTCAATAATTATGACTGGATTAACAAAATTAACATGATGGATGAATCATGAACTTCAAAATATCCTGCAAATCTTCTTAATCCCGTCCAACTAAAGTTTTTGTCAGATGTGGAAAAACCTTTTCAGGTCGGTCCCTTTCTTCAACTTAAAATGAATATACAGCAACAGCGCGGAGATGATCGCCACAGAGACCATTACTATTAAACTCCAGCCGAAATGAAGTGTATTCCCGGAGTAAAGAGAAAGAATCCCGTCGATACAAATACTGAGCACTCCGGATACGATAAGGGCATAAGCCATGATATTCAGGCCTATTTGCTCGGTTTTTCTGACGATAAAAATGAAAACAAAAATGCCGGTATATCCGGCCAACAGTAGCGGGATACCCAGTTGCATTCCCCAGCCGGTATTTCCGGCATAAATATCCAAAAGAATGAGCAGCACAGAGGTAGCCAGAAAACTAAAAAAGAGCAACAAAATGATTTTTCTGTACCAGAAAGCAATAAGGGTAGTATTCAAGTACAATACCAGACCGGCCGTTATAGGATATTTCGACCATGTTATGGCCTGATTGCCCACGAGATCAATAATTAATGCAGTAATGATCCCTGAAATAAGTATAAGACCGGATATTTTCCAGAACAGCATTCGCTTCTGGAAACCGGTCAATTTCTGATAATCGGTCAGCAGTTTTTCTTCCTGCTGTAATTTTCTGGATTTAAGATATGCCAGAGTATCGGCGTTCTTGTTCCACATGGGTTCTCCGCATAAAGAACAAAAATTGGCATTTTCTTCCAGTTCCACTCCACAATATGAACAACGTATCATAAATAAAAGATTTATTCATTTTCTTCCACCTGAACCTGAATATTGCGGTTTTCCAAAAATTGTAAAAATTTCTGCTCGAACGCTTTGGAATGGGTGATGTTACCAAAACTCAACACCAGCTTATCGCCAAAGCCTATGATACCACAGTTTATTTTCAACAGGTCATTGGGAGGTGGAGGAGTAATAACAAAATGATCAATCATTTCTTCCGTTTCCGCTGGTAGGGTGGCCTTTCCCAGGTTGGTGACCACCCCGCTATATTGGGCGGGGCCTAAGGATTTGTGCTTCATCTTAAGGATCAAGCTTTTGATAAACAGGGGGATGCTCCTGACATATATCTTTTTCTCACTTCCCACGTTTCTTGAGATGTTTTTATTGATCAGTTTTTCATCGGTTTCAAGGTGAATTTGATGATATACCGTTTTTATAATTTCATCGAAAGTATAGTGCCCCAACCGCGTGTCAATTTCGGGCATGACAAACAATGAAAAATTTCGCATCGTTCGGGATGGGAATATTTTCCTCAAATTCACCGGCACCTGGACACGAATCACCTTGTTCTTTTTATATTTTTTGAAAGTGCCGAGATTTTCATAAATATCCTCTAATGTAAACAGATAAACCGACACGAGATAAACGGTTATGCTCACTCCTTTTTCATCGGCAACCCTTTTGATATGTTTCAGGGAAAGGGTAACATTCATCCTGTCAAAACGGGGCGGTGGTTTGACAGGATATGGTAAATGAAAAGCTTTTGTTTTTTTTACCGTGGGAGGAATATTTTCTTTGAAATAGCGCTTATATGCATCTTCATATTCTTCTTCAGAAATTTGATTTTCAATATATTGAAAATTGTACCCACCGGCAATCTTTTTGTCACAAGCCTGAGCATACCATATCAAAATGGCTTTCAAAAATTCAAAGCCTCCGCCCCCGTCTGTTAAAATATGGGAAATTTCAATGCTTATTCTGTTGTCTTTTACCAGTACCCTTATCAACAGCTCCCCTTTTGAGAATTTTCGGCAGCAAGGCCGGTCATCTACTTCAATAGGTATATGCATGGGAAGATGTTCAAGATAATACCAGAAAAAACCTTGTTTTAGCTGTACCTTATAGTAAGGGAAACGTTTTTCTGCAAGGAGCAATGCTTTCCTCAATGCTTGTATTTTAACCCGCTGTTTCAATACGGCAGTTAGTCTGAAAACGGTAGTAACCTCCCTGGTAATGATGGCGGGAAAGATCTTCGCGGCATTATCAAGAGAAAACCAAAATTTGGCGGTTTCCGGAATGGTATGTTTTTTTGCAGTCAAAATTGTTTCTTACCCACAACACCAATATCGTTATTTCACATTCGATTCCAGCCTAAAGCAGGCTCTCACATCAAATTCAAATTTAACAATTATATGGCGAGAATATACAATAAAGCATAAGAAACTGAACAGTACACCGGCAAAAACAAGACATTGCCTTATCTCTGCCAATGTGCTTCAGGAAATTAGTATGTATGATGACTTCAGAAATATAAAGAGTTCCTACTTCATCAGTTTAGCCGTCCAGGTTTCAATTGTATTATTATCCCCACGAATCTGCACTGTACCCATTATTCTACTCCCCTCAACGCGGCCGTTGTAGACATATTCGTTGCCATTGAAAGGATTGGCTGCAGTAATGCTGATCCGCTCTCCTTTAAGCAGGGTTTTTTTAACGTTCAATGTAGCATTGCCGGTTGATATTTGTGGATAAATCTCCTGAAATTTCTGTTCAACAGTCATTGTAAAATTTTTGCCGTTTGTTTCCCATTCCCATTGGCCTCCAACCTTTGCCGGTATGATCCAGTAGTAAATGTCATGCGTGTCCTCGGCAATGGGATTGTCAATCTGCCAGCCTCCCAGGCTAATATTGGCATTGTCGACTTGCAGGTGCTTGTCGGGGGTCCACTCCCCCATATCAAAGTCGTGAGAAACTACCCGGGTACCCGGTTCCAGTTTATCCAGCAGACGGGGACGTAGTTTGAGATTCACCGAGCTCAGCAGATACATGGTGATTACATTGGCTCTGCTGAAATCGGTTTTAAATAAATCTTCCTGCAAAAACATCACCTTATCCGATACATTTGATCCACGGGCATTTGACCGGGCTTCCCTGAGGCGCTCGGGGTCAAGATCCACCCCGTGTCCGTAAGCCCCTCTCTGTGCAGCAGAAATAACAATACGTCCATCCCCGCAACCCAGGTCAATCACATAATCTCCGGGTCCTGTGTCTGTAACTTCAAGCATCTTTTCTACAACACTCTGCGGAGTGGAAACATAGGGTACGTCCAGGTCCTGGGCATTAATCTGAGGGAACACCAAGACGGTAAAAACAATAGCCATTCCTGCAGTGCGGAACAAAACCTTTTTCAATGCAAACAGCTTCATAAATATTCGATTCAGCGATTGTAATATGAGATTTTCCATGATTATCTGAGTTTTCTATTTGGAAACCTTGTACTTAACTAAACCAATAATAGGAATTATTATCCGAAGATAGAAATTTTTTAATCAAAAATTCAATGCCATCTTATAGTTCCCATAAAAACAAAGGTCAAAAATAAAGACATTTTTATCTTAAAATACAAATGGTTCATCAAAAAAACGGGTGAGATTTGGTGATTTTTCCCCGGATATTATATTTTAGTCCTTTAAACGTTTCACAAAATACTATGGATATGGAATTTATTACCTGGAAAGACAGTTTTTCCGTAAAGGTACCTTCTATTGACAACCAGCATCAAAAGCTGGTAAGTATTGTCAATGAGTTCTATAAGAAATTTTATGAAGGAATGGATCAGGAATTTCTCCATAAAATCTTTAAAGAGTTGGAAGATTATGCAGTCTATCATTTTGACTATGAGGAAAAGTACATGAAAAAATTCGCCTTCAAGGGTTATGAAGAACACAAGCAGGAGCACGAGCAATTTAAGGAGACTATAGCCGACTACAAGGAGTCTCTCGATGTGAATGATTCGAAAGGCATAATTGATTTTGCCACTTTTCTAAAAAACTGGCTCCTGAAACATATCATGGGAACCGATAAAAAGTATTCCACGCTTTTTCGGGAGAAAGGATTGAAATAATGCTAACTAGCTCAGAACATGCTTATGACCGGGAATAGAGATATCAAGAATCCTTATTTATACCAGGCTAAAAAGTGTCTGTCTGTAAACTTACATTATTTCCCGGATGATTACCTACTATATAGGCAAACACTAAATTAAAGCCGGTTCATGCCAGCGGCTTAGGTGGATCCTTTCATATTGTCATAAAGCTTGTGGATGGTATCCTCATATTCTTCGGGAGCTTCCAGATGCCCCCAGCCTCTTTGCGATTGAAAAATGCCATCATAGGCCGAATCGTAATAGGACCTCACCACATGGGGAATACCCTCTTCATCAAGCATGGATGACAGGCGTTGGGCTTCCATTTGGTTTTCCAAAACGAGTATTTCTTTGTATTGTTCGCTCATTACGGAATAAATTTGTTTTAGATGGGGCAAAAATATAAGAATCGCAAGCCAATCCCAAAAATCTTTTTTTAAAGAAGATAATCTCATACAATATTGCCTGAGTTATTAACAAGCATTGTTAAAAATTTATTGATGAAATCATCAATCATTTGATTATAAGATAAATAAAAAAAAACTTAACCGATGTTAAAAAGACTTGAGTTTTTCCGGGTACGTATGAGCAATCAAAGCACGGGCAAGGATCAGGGTTGCATTGAACAGCGGCAGTTCTTCCAATACACGGTAAGGCATTGCAAAGGAAATTTCCGAACAACCCAGGACGATGCCCTCAGCTCCTTTATCCTTTAAATCTCTGAGACCTTTGATAAGAATATTTCTGGCTTGATTTGTCACCGGATTTGATTGTGCTTTGATACCATATTGGGGATCATAAATGGCTTCGTGTATTTCCTCCTCCAAGGGCCACCTGGGTACGATGGGTTCATAACCGTATGCCCGCAATGCATTTGGGTATACACCGGATTTCCAGGTGCCGGTGGTTGATAAAATCCCCACCCTATTTATTCGTGAGGGGTAGGCATCGATATATTTCATCACTTCTTCTATCATATTGAGTAATCTCACCTGCAAGCCTCTCTTTTCCATATTCCGGAGGATCTCATCGAATATTTCGGGAGCGTGCATGGTATTGCAGGGGATTCCGCACACACTGACTCCCAGATTATCTAGTTTTTCAATGACATCAACTATCGCGTATGCCGGGTTGGTGTTGGTCTTCCCCATCAGGTAACGCGTACGGTCTTCAATACTTTCGGGTAGCGATAATAAAGCTAC
>JAIPAF010000111.1 GCA_021740225.1 Bacteroidales bacterium
ACTATTTACCTTGAAATCAATATAATATAATTAAATTAACAATCAGCAGGTTAAATATATTGTGCTGGCTATCTGTGATCTAAAAACAGTGAAATTTTTTATTAATAAAGGAATTTGGCAGGAATATTTTCAACTTGGGCTAAGGGCAATTTTCTGAAGCAAAAGCTACCATTGCGTCCCACTTGCACTGCATAGCCCCTCGTATTGCTGCCCCAACCAACCGGTCCGACCGGATCTACTGGTCCGACCGGGTGCCAGGCCCTTCTGTCTAATGCTTGAATCTGGTGTAGCAAAAGCTTCTGGCACCCCGTCTGACCGGTTATCCGGTCCACACGACACGAGAAGATACAGGTTATCCACCAATAATTGCTCCGGTAATAAAGCTATAACTCCCCCGGTCGGACGGGTTAGAGAAACCGGGTGTCGTTCCATTGATTTTTACATTTAAAATCCGTATCTTACCCGAAAAATTTACAGCATGTACTTTGAAGAAAGCTATATATACCATATTTATAACATGGGCAATCACAAAGATTTGCTCTTTTTTGAAGACGAGAATTACCGATTTTTTCTTAAAAAGATTAAAACTTTTATTCAGCCTGTCAGTGATATCCTGGCCTATTGCCTTATGCCAAATCATTTTCATCTAATGATCCGGGCCAACACCAGATCCATAGAAACCATCACCTCACGCTTCAGCCAGAATGAAGATTGCAAAATACAAAAACTGGCAAGAAAATTGGGCACACTACAAAGTTCCTATACGCAGGCAATCAATAAAAAATACAATTGGAGAGGATCATTGTTCCGGCAAAAAACAAAGTGTAAAAATTTATCCGATCCAACCCCTGTTAATCAGTTTTATCCCCAGTATCCATTTATTTGTTTCCAGTATATACATCAAAATCCTTTCAAGGCAGGGCTAGTCAGAAAAATGGAAGACTGGCCTTACTCTTCCTTCAGAGAGTATTTATATAATCGTAGGAATAGCCTTTGTAATATCGACATGGCAAAAGAAATTTTACCCCTTGATCCGGAATACTTCTATGAACAATCCTATATTCTTGTGAACACAGACGGGCTGGATATATTCTAAATCCGATTGATTACCGTCAATAGCGTAAGTAAGAGCAATTATCTATAGCAAAAAACCATCATTCCGTCCTACTGGTACTGCATACCCCCTCGTATTGCTGCCCCACCTAAACGGTCAGACCGGATCTACCGGTCCGACCGGTTGCCAGGTCCTTCTGTCTGATGCTTGAATCTGAAGTAGCAGCAGCCCCTGGCACCCCGTCTGACCGGTTATCCGGTCCACACGACACGAGAAGATACAGGGTATCCACTAATAATTGCTCCGGTAATAAAGCTATAACTCTTCCGGTCGGACGGGTTGGGAGGGCACCAGGCTTGGCGGTAAGCAAAAGCGGAGGCTAAGGGCAATTTTCTGAAGCTGAAGCAAAAGCTACCATTCCGTCCTACTTGCACTGCATACCCACTCGTATTGCTGCCCCAACCAACCGGTCAGACCGCTACCAGCGGTCCGACCGGTTGCCAACACCTTCTGTTTAATGTTTGAATCTAAATGAAACAGAAACGCTTGGCACCCCGTCTGACCGGTTATCCGGTCCACACAGCACGAGAAGATACAGGGTATCCACTAATAATTGCTCCGGTAATAAAGCTATAACTCTTCCGGTCGGACGGGTTGAGGAGGGCACCAGGTTTGGCGGGTCAACAGAAACGGAGGCTAAGTACAATTTTCTGAAGCTGAAGCAAAAGCTACCATTGCGTCCTACTGGTACTGCATACCCACTCGTATTGCTGCCCCAACCCCGTCTGACCGGTTATCCGGTCCACACGACACGAGAAGATACAGGGTATCTACCAATAGTTTTTCCGGTAATAAAGCTATAACTCCCCCGGTCGGACGGGTTGAGGAGTGCGCCAAACATGGCGGGTCAGCAGAAACGGAGGCTAAGGGCACGAGCTGATAGTTTATGATAATGACACCAATGACTTTTCCGCAGGCAGAATCTATATTATATGTTTTGACTCTGTGGCTTATTTTCTAACTATCAATTTTTATCCATTTCTCTCCGTTTTATAACACCCTACCTTTTGCCTTTCCCTATTGTCTCATCAACTCACTACTACTAACCGGATTTTTCTCCTTATCTCATTTTCATTTCCTCAAATCACCCAATAACTCAATCAACCAATCAACCAGTCACCACATTATCCTATAGCATAATAATAACCAGTCAGCAATTTGAGTTATTTTTGTAATATGAACACACCAATTTGGCTTATACGGCAATTATTTAAATATCTCTTGCTTGGGTTTGTTTATTTTTACCAGTGGGTCATCTCTCCCCTAACGATGTCCTCGTGCAGGCATGTTCCCACGTGTTCCCAGTATATGACGGAGGCGATCCGCCAGCACGGCCCCGGCAAAGGGTTTCTTCTCTCCATGAACCGGCTTTCGCGCTGCCATCCCTGGGGAACCCACGGGTATGATCCGGTACCGAAGTTTGTGGTGAAGAAATACCGGCCCTCTAATCGCAGTAAACCCGAAACCAGACTAAAAGAACATTAGGTGATTCGTATCATAAGTAGCATATAATATAATAAAGCACTAAATCGCAAATTACAAATCACAAATAAATTCCAATTAATCAATGACCAATGATTAAAACAGACAGAAAAGAAGCTCGGAAATCTATAGATTTTTTTTATGACTTCCCATGTAATCGAAAGGAATGATATCCGGAATTTGGGTGTTTAGAATTTCGATGATTGGAATTTGAAAATTATTTGAAATTTGAAGTTTGATTATTGGAAATTAAGGTTTTTATACCTACTTATCAGGCAAGTAATCCCCAAACTTTAAAACTTCAGTTTCAAGGGAACTTATATTTTATACCGGATCCATTTCCACAGCTCTTTATAGTTGACTTTCTTCCCGTACATCAGGATGCCGGTGCGGTAAATTTTTCCCGAAAGCCAGGTGGTGCCAATAAATGTGAGGGCAAGCAGGGCCATTGAAAGCATCACCTCCCATGTTGGAACACCGAATGGCAGTCGGGCCATCATCAGGATGGGAGAGGTGAGGGGGATAATGGAAAACCAGAAGGCAATACCTCCCTGGGGATTGGAAATGCCTTGGACCAGCACGATGATCGCCAGGATCAGCGGAATGGTTATGGGCAGCATGAACTGCTGGGTGTCGGTTTCATTATCCACTGCCGATCCGATTGCCGCGAAAAGCGAGCCGTAAAGCAAATAACCTCCCAGGAAGAAAAAGATGAACACGCCAATAATGAGCCCGAAATTAATGTCTTCCAGTGCATTAAAGATGGGTTCGGCCTCTATGTTTCCGGATAAATCCTCTGTTGATTGTTGACTGGCAGTTTCCTGAAAAGGCATGGCCTGCTCGGTGTTTTCATTATTCATGATGCTGGGGGCTTTGACTTCCTGGGCTGCCGGTGTAGTCATTTGTGGGGCGATGAGAGGCTTGGCGCCGGTTACAATGATCAGTGTCAGTACTACCCACAGGCCGAACTGGGTTAGTCCTACCAGCCCAATCCCGATGATCTTGCCCATCATGAGTTGAAATGGTTTGACGGAAGAAACAATGATCTCCACGATCCGGTTGGTCTTTTCCTCAATCACTCCCCGCATTACCTGCGCTCCAAAAAGGAAAATGAAGAAGTAGATCAGAAAACCACCGAAGTATCCTACGATCATAGCCAGCTCCGTAGAGCTTTCCTTTTCCCCGCCGCCTTCAGTCCATTGAACGGTTCGTATATTGATATTGGTTTTAATGGTCTGAAGGATGTTGTCATCGATTCCCTGGGCCCGCAACTTCTGTTGCTCCAGTTCTTTTTCAATGGCACTTGAGATATGGCTTTTGACCGATAGAGAGGGTTGCTGATCGGAATACATGACCACCGAATTGGACGTGTTGGCGACCAGGTGGGTGATGTACAACAGTGCATAGTAATCGGTTTGTTCAAAATTTCTTTTGATGTCTTCTACCCGGGTATTCTGAAGATAGTTAAATTTAATGTATTCGGTTTCCGGGAGCTTGTTTATGAAAATTTTTGAACTGTCGATCACGGCGATCTTTTTAACTTGCTTGTCTTCCAGATTGGCCAGCCAGGCAGGCGCAATGACAATGGCCCCGAACAAAAGGGGGCCCAATATGGTCATGATGACGAACGATTTTTTTCTGACCCTCGTTAAGTATTCTCTTTTGATGATGAGGTTTATCTTGTTCATGATACCGGGGTTTCTGCAGATTTATATTCGTTGACGGCTTTGATGAAAATGTCGTTCATGCTGGGAATTTCTTCCCTGAAAGCGATAATTTCCACCACAGGAATGATTAGCGACAACAATTCATTTTTTGACGTATGATGAAGCAGTTTGACCCGAATGGCATTGTTCCCGTTAATGGTCTTGCGCTCCAGAATTTCATAATTATGGTTCAGTGAAGTATCCAGTTTGTCCGGATCCCCGTTGAATTCAATCTGATAAATATTGCTCTTGTACCGGTTCCTGACTTCATTGATCGGACCTTCCAGGATATTTTCCGCTTTATTGATCAGGGTGATGTGGTCACAAAGCTCTTCCACCGAACCCATATTGTGCGTGGAAAAGATGATGGTGGAGCCCTTCTTTTTGAGTTCTCTGACCTCATTTTTTAGCAGATTGGTATTGATGGGGTCAAAACCACTGAAAGGCTCATCAAATATAAGCAATTCCGGTTCATGGATCACCGTGCTGACGAATTGCAGTTTTTGCTGCATGCCCTTGGAGAGTTCTTCTACCTTCTTCTCCCACCATCCCTGGATTTCGAATTTTTCAAACCAGTGTTTAAGTTTCTTAGTGGCCTCCCGTTTGGGCATTCCCTTAAGCTGGGCCAGGTACAATGCCTGTTCTCCCACTTTCATCTTTTTATACAAGCCCCTTTCCTCAGGAAGGTATCCTATCCGGAAGACATCCTCCATTTTGATTTTTTGGCCTTTGAAATACACTTCTCCCTTATCCTGGGCTGTAATTCTGTTGATGATCCGGATTAGTGTGGTCTTTCCCGCACCATTTGGGCCCAGCAGACCATAAATGGAGTTCTCAGGCACGCTCATGCTTACATCCCTGAGGGCATACTGATTCAAAAATTTTTTGTCGACATTCTTGATTTTCAAAAATTCCATCCTGGATAATTTTGTATTTTTGAAATTATAAGGGTACTAAATTAAAAATATTTGTATCAAATGATTTTCAGGTCTGGCGTTTTTTGTTTACTTTTTTTCGGTAATGAAAAAAAGTAAAAAAGTAAAACATAAAGCTAAGCTAATTAACTCTGAACATGGAACTTATCATCAGGTTAAGAGAATTTTGTTTGCAGCTAAAGCTGCGGTAGGAATAATTCGGGCTAAAGAATAGTTGACTGATTGCATGTAAAAACAAACACTTTATTCGTTTATTTGTTATACAAGGTGAAATATGCAAGAAAGTTCCGTTTTTATTTGACAAAACAACGAAAATATATTATTTTAACTTATTAATAAATTTAAAAATGTATAGATATGGCAGAAGATGAAAGAAAAAGTTATGAACAAAAGGCAGAGATCATAAGTAAGAAGATGCTCTCCAGGCTTTATGATTTGGAATCCAAAGCATTGGAGGCTAAAATGAATACCCAGGAAAATATTGATAAACTGGATAAAGAGTTGGAAGATATTGCGAAACAGAGAAAAGAACTGGAAACCAAATACCATGATCTGGTTAATTCGAGCAACAGCCAATGGCAAAATCTTTACAATGAGTTTGAAGAAGTGGTGAATCAGATCAATGCCGATAAACAGGATTTTTATGAAAAGGCCCAGGGTTGGCTCAATGATTTTAATGAAAAGATTGCCGAGCTGGAGGAGAAGGCCCGCAATTCAAGCCAGGAACTCAGGGGAGGCACCCGTCAGCAATTGGAATACCTTAAAAATCAGAGAGAAAGACTTCAGAATTCCCTGATGGATATGAGGAAAGAAAGTGGTCAACGATGGCAGCAATTCAGGGATAAGATAGACGAAGGACTTCATTCTATGACTACCAGTATCAATAAACTTTCTCAGAATCTTCAGCAACGCAGGGAAGATTATTCTACCCAGAAGTTCTATGAAAATGCACAAAGCTGGCTGAACGATTTTAACAGGAAAATTTCAGATCTGGAGCAAAAAACAGAAAGTTCCACGGTGGAAGTCAAGTCAACTGTCGATGAACAGTTGAGCTATGTACGGGAGCAAAGGGATAAAATACAGCAATACTTGGATGACATGTCGAAGACCACTGGGGAAAAATGGAAAAGTTTTAGGTCGGATATTGAAGAGCGGATCAATAATGTGAGGGCAAGTATTAGTAAGGCATATCAGTCGTTTCCAGGAGGAAGCAAGGGAGATACCGCTCAATCGGAAACTACAGGCGAAGATAATTCTGAAAAATAACTGCTATGAACAGGTATAAAAAGGTCATTCCAGTGGGGGTGATCTTTTTTATCATTTCAATGGTGTTGTGTTCATGCCTTGAAGACAATCTGACGGATATTAGGCTGGATGATGATACCCGGTGGAAGCCCGATTTATCCCTGCCGGTGGGAGAGAAGCGTTTGAATGTGAATGAGTATTTTGAGGAGTTCACACAAATTGAGGATGCTACCTTTCCGGTTTATTATGAAAATTCGCTTTACGAACTGGATGAGTATGGGATTGAATCGGAAGGTGTTGTGGAGTATTCCC
>JAIPAF010000112.1 GCA_021740225.1 Bacteroidales bacterium
AAGCTATGAGTAGGATCGCACTGATTACAGGAGCCACAGCAGGCATAGGCCGGGCCACGGCATTAAAATTGGCTGAAAACGGTTATGATGTGATCATTACTGGAAGGAGAAGTGAAAGGCTTGAAAATGTAAAAGAAGCGGGCAAAGCCTATAAGGGTTTCACTCCATTGACCGGCGATGATGTGGCTGAAGTTATACTATTCGTAGTGAATCAGCCCAAACATGTAAATCTGAACAATATAGAAATAACAGCCATTGATCAGGCCAATTCATTTTACAAGGACGTGCGGTAACAAACCTCAGCATTATGTATTCAGCAGATTATTTAAGGAATTTTACATACCGGTTTTTCAGGAAGCTGGGTTGCCCGGAGACAGATGCCTCAACCATTGCAGATATATTGGTGGCTGCAGAAAGAAGGGGAATCTCCTCCCATGGCATGATCAGAATCAAGAACTATTACTTACTATATGAGAAAGGCAGAATCAACCTCCGGCCGGAAATAAAAACAGAAAGAGAGACCCCAGGTACGGCAGTTGTCGACGGTGATAGTGCTTATGGTATGGTGGCCGGCAAAAAATCCATGCAAATTGCCATTGAAAAAGCAAAGAATGCAGGTACCGGATGGGTGGCCACAAAAAATTCAAGTCATTTTGGGATAGCGGGTTATTATTCGATGATGGCCCTGGAAGAGGATATGATCGGTATTGCTATGACCAACGCCAATCCGTTGGTTGCCCCTACCTTTTCCAAAAGCAGGATGTTGGGTACCAATCCCATTGCCGTGGCTGTACCGGCAGGTAAATATCCTCCCTACGTAGCTGATTTTGCTACAACGCCCATTGCACGCGGTAAACTCACCATAAAAGGAAAACAGGGTGAATCCGTTGAGAAGGGTCTGGTGCAAGATGCCGATGGCCAACCTTCAACGAATCCTGATGTCATTAAAGAAGGAGGAGCCATACTCCCATTGGGCGGCGACAGAGTGCACGGCAGTCACAAAGGTTATTGCCTGAATTCCATTGTGGATATTTTTTCTGCCGTATTTTCCGGTGCCAACTTTGGTCCTTTCGTACCCCCTCAGGTGCCTTTTCTTTCACCCCCGAAAGAACAGGTAGGTCAAGGACTGGGTCACTTTTTCGGTGCCATGCGTATTGATGCATTCCAGGAAAAAGAGGAATTCAAAAATAAGATGGACCAATGGATAGAGACTTTCCGGGAGGCAGAAAGTATTGAAGGAGAGCCTGAGGTAATGCTTCCAGGGGATCCTGAAAGGGCAAAGGAGGAAGAATCTGACCGGTACGGCATTGAACTTCTGGATTCTGTAGAAAAAGACCTTAGTGATTTGGCGGATAAGCTGGGGATAGATTTTGAAATCTAATGGGATTGATTTCTTGTATGGTTGGAGGAATTTACTTAACTTTCACTCCGATTAAAGTAGGTGTATTCCGGTGACGTAAGGTATTAACAGAATCATACCATCCTTACATCAAAGGTGGCAGGCATAAATTATAAAGCCCTACTTTTGAATTTATGGTTAAACTAACGATAATCCTATTACAATGAAGAAAGCAAACCAGCCCGCCGGTGTGGTACTTATAAAATATGGCGGGAATGCCATGCTGGATGATGCGATGACCCGTGAGCTCCTGAACGAAGTATCCGAACTCACCAAAAAAGGACACCATGTGGTCCTGGTCCATGGTGGGGGACCGTTCATTGAAGAAAACCTTAAGCTGGCCGGTATAAATACGGAATTTGTAGAAGGCCATCGGAAAACCACCGGCGAAGCCATGAAATATATAGAAATGGCACTGAAGGGTCATGTAAACAGCAAACTGGTTAGGATGTTAAACGAACTGGGCATGAAGGCTGTTGGACTGTCTGGTAAAGATGGCAGGATGGTACAGGTGGAAAAAAGATATCATACCGATCAGGCAGGTACTAAGGTGGACATAGGATATGTGGGGAACATTAAGCAAATTGATGCTTCTCTGCTGGATATTCTGCTGGGGAACGATTTTATCCCCGTGGTTTCAACCATTTCATCCGGTGAAGATGGGGCGGATTACAATGTGAATGCCGACATGTTTGCCGGATCGCTGGCCGGTGCTTTGAAAGCAAAACATTTTATCATGCTCACCGATGTGGACGGATTGCTGAAAGATCCTTCAGAACCTGCTTCCCTGATCAGAGAAATAAAAATTTCCGAAATGGACAATCTCTATGAAGAAGAGGTGATTAAAGGAGGCATGATTCCCAAAACGGAAGCATGCAAAACGGCTATTGAAAACGGAGCAGAATCTGCACTGATTATCAATGGAAAAAAGCCCGAACGTTTGATGGAAAGTATCAAAGAAACAAAGAATATTCAAGGAACCCGATTTGTCAAATCCAATCAATCAGATAAATTTTATGGATAAGAAAAAGAAAACCAATTTTCAGGAACTGGATCAAAAGTATTATCTACCAACATTCAATCGGTTTCCGATTACGCTTATCAAGGGAAAAGGAAGCCGTGTTTGGGATGACAACGGCAAGGAGTATATCGATGCCATGGCGGGTATTGCCGTAAACAGTGCGGGGCATTGTCATCCCCACGTTGTAGAAGCAATTCAGAAACAGGCAGAAGACCTCATACACATTTCCAATTTTTATTTAAGCAAACCACAGGCGCTACTTTCAGAGAAACTTACGACTCTTAGCGGCTTGAATCGGGTTTTCTTTGCCAATAGCGGTGCCGAAGCCAATGAAGGAGCGGTTAAGCTGGCAAGAAAATATGCTCATATCCATAATCGGGGAGGTACAGTGATCAGCTTTTCCGGTTGTTTTCACGGAAGAACCCTTGCCACCATTGCCATGGGCAAAAAGAAGATGCAGGAAGGGTTTGAACCCCTACCCAAAGGATTTAATATGATTCCGTTTAACGATATCGACGCTGTAAAGGAGGCCGTTAACGAAGAGGTGGCAGCTATCATCGTTGAACCCGTGCAGGGAGAAGGGGGTATCCATATAGCAGATAAAACATTTATGAAACAGTTGCGGGATATATGTGATAAAGAAAACACTCTGCTGATATTTGATGAAATTCAATGCGGCATGGGGCGTACCGGCGAATTTTTCGCCAAAGAACATTTCGGTGTACAGCCCGATATTCTTACCTCAGCCAAAGCCTTGGGGAGTGGTGTACCCATCAGTGCTCTAATCACCAACGAGAAAGTCTCCGAAGTGATTGGTTTCGGGGATCACGGCACTACCTTTGGCGGTAATCCGCTTGCTACAGCCGCCGCACTTGCAGCCATTGAAGTAATCGAGGATGAGGAGCTTACCAAGCAGGCAGCGGAAAAAGGAGAATGGATGAGAAAACAAATCCTTAATAACAAACCGGAAAAATATGGAATTAGAGAAGTAAGGGGATTGGGTCTGATGATAGGAATTGAATTTGAATTTGAGACCAAGCCCCTCGTCTCCCGGATGCTTGCAAAAGGAGTGCTTGCTAATGCCACGGCCGAAAATGTTTTACGTTTTGTTCCTCCGTTAAACATCACATACAACGAGCTGAATACCGTGCTGGAGGTTATGTATCAATCACTGGAAGAATCAGTAATATGAAAAAAGTAGCGATCATAGGGGCAACAGGCTATACCGGATCAGAACTGGTGCGAATACTGACTTTCCATGACCAGGTTCAGATCGAACTCATCACCTCAGAGACCTACCAGGGGAAGAAGTTTTCAGATATCCACCCCCAATTCAAAGGAATTTGTGATGTGGAACTGAAGTCAGCAGATGATGCAGGGGATTATCAGCCGGATCTGGTTTTTTTGGCATTACCCCATGGAGTGGCTATGGAATACGTAAAAAACTGGAAAGACAAACCGTTTAAGATCATTGATCTGTCGGGAGATTTTAGGCTCAGATCCCCAAAAAGTTATTATACGTGGTATAATATAGAACACTCCTACCCTGAGGGTTTTGATGATGCCGTTTTCGGACTTCCCGAATTGTACCGGGAACGCATTGCGCGGAGCAGGCTTGTGGCCAATCCCGGATGTTTTCCTACAGGGGCTATTTTGGGTGCTTATCCTTTACTCAGGGAGCATCTGATACAACCCGACCGGATCTTTATTGATTCGAAAACCGGCGTAACAGGAGCCGGGGTGAAACCCAAAGCGGTGACTCATTTTCCCAATGTAAACGACAACTTCAAAGCTTACGGGATAGAAAATCACCGGCATACCATCGAGATACAGGAAATTTTATCGTCATCTTCGGGAAAGCAAAGCACCGTCCAGTTCACTCCCCATCTTTTGCCTGTGGACCGGGGCATTTTGACTTCCATCTATTCCATTCCTGCTGGAACAATATCGAATGAAGAAGTAAAAGAATTGTATCATCGGTACTATGACCGGGAACCTTTTATCAGGATCCGGAACGTTCCGCCTGAGATCAAACAGGTAAGGGGCACAAATTATACCGATATAGCCGCTTTCTTTGATGAACGAACCGGCAACATGCTTGTCTTTACTGCCATTGACAATCTTGTTAAAGGGGCTGCGGGGCAGGCTGTTCAAAATATGAACCTCATGCTGGGATTTGATGAAAAGGAAGCACTTGAATTTATTCCAATTATGCCCTGAGGGATAGTAAAATTACCGACCAATCATATTAAGCATTATAAATTTAAAACCCGGACAATGAATCAATGCAATCTACAGAACATTGCAAATCAGGAATGTGAAATATAAAAAACCTTGATAATATGAGCAACCAAGCAGTAAATACCAATGATCTTCTGAATAACATAACCAATGTTAAAGGAATAAAGTGCTGGGGCGCCCACACCGGTATCAAATCAATGCGCCGGGATTTGGCCATTATATTTTCGGAAGTCCCTGCCAATGCTTCAGCCACATTCACAGTGAATGACGTGATCGCCGAGCCGGTAAAACTGACAAAAAAGCATATCAGCGATAACCGGGCGCAGGCGATTGTTGTGAACTCAGGTAACGCCAATGCATGTACCGGAGAGCAGGGTTACAAAGGCGCAGAAGCGATGGCTAAAACCACGGCAGAAGGTGTCGGCATTGACAAGGAGTTGGTAGTAGTGGCTTCTACCGGACTGATTGGTGAAGCTTTTCCAACCGAGGGTATTGTAGCGGGAATCAAGGAGAATATCCCCAAGCTCTCTAATAGCCCGAAGGCAGGAAGCTTTGCAGCGAATGCCATTTTAACCACCGATACCTTTGCCAAAGAGGGGCACCTTAGCTTTAATCTGGATGGAAAAGAGGTGAATATAGCCGGAATAGCAAAAGGTTCCGGAATGATACATCCGAATATGGCGACAATGCTTTCTTTTATTGTTACCGACGCGGCCATAGATAAATCCTTACTGGATGAAACCGTAAAAAAGGCGGTGGAAAAATCCTTTAATATGATCACCGTGGATGGCGACACTTCCACAAATGATATGGTAGTGGTTTTGGCAAACGGAATGGCGGAAAATGAAGTGATCAACTCAAAGGATGATCCGAATTTTAAGGTTTTTGAAGAACATCTCTCGCAGATGATGATCCATTTGGCCAAGCTTATTATATCGGACGCCGAAGGGGCCTCCAAATTTATAGAATATAAAGTGGCTAAAGCCGAATCTTACCAGACTGCTAAAAAGCTGGCCCGTAGCGTTTCAGATTCGCTTCTTGTCAAAACAGCAATGTTCGGACGGGATCCAAACTGGGGCAGGATCATTATGGCTGCCGGAAATGCAGGGGTTCATTTCGATAGCTTTCATGTCGACCTTTACATAGGCAATGAAAAAGAACTGGTTCAGATACTTGACAAAGGCGTACCCGTGGATTTCAACCGGAACCTCATGAAAAAAATGCTGAGGGAGTCCCACATACGGGTTCACCTCAATCTAAACGAGGGAGAAGCCGAAGCCACCGCTTGGGGGTCGGATATTACTACGGATTATGTGATGTTCAATTCGGTGTATACAACCTGACAGTTGGAAGGTAAATCACAAATTCCAGGCAACAAATTTCAAATAAATTCAAAATACCAATATCTAATGTTTCAAAACTTTTAATTGTTGTTTTGAATTTTGGTACTTGAAATTTAGATATTATTTGGGGTTTGATAATTGTAATTTGGGTATTTAAGGCCTGGTATTTGGTGCTTATTTTATAGAGCCTTTTGAACTCATTCATTCTAAAGTTAATATGAGTTCCATGCGTAAAATCATACACATCGACATGGATGCCTTTTATGCATCCATTGAACAGCGGGATAATCCGGAATTAAAGGGAAAACCCATTGCGGTTGGTAAAGGCAGTGAACGTGGAGTGGTAGCAGCAGCGAGCTATGAAGCACGGAAGTATGGAGTTCGCTCTGCCATGTCCTCTAAAATAGCCATGCAAAAATGTCCCCGTTTAATTTTTCTGCCGGGGAGAATGGAGGTCTATAAAGCCGTATCAAAAGAATTCATGGATATCTTTTTTGACTATACCGATCTGGTGGAACCCCTTTCATTGGATGAGGCCTACCTGGATGTAACGGAAAACAAGAGAAACATCAGGAGTGCCACTCTTATTGCAAAGGAAATTAAGGAGAGGATACTTGAAAAGACGGAATTAACTGCTTCTGCCGGTGTTTCGATAAATAAATTCCTGGCCAAGATCGCCTCCGACTATGATAAGCCGGATGGATTATACGTT
>JAIPAF010000113.1 GCA_021740225.1 Bacteroidales bacterium
ATTAAAAGCTATTTCAAAATAATGTAAACAATCAAACGTTCAAACACCTGTCGAACTCTTTGTCAAACTCCTTGTCAAATAACTTAATGACAAGCTCTACTTAAATGGAGCCTCTGTCCGCTTATTTTGGGTTTGTTCTTTTTTCATCTTTTGCAGTTTTTCTTTATCAAGATATCCTGTACGGTAAGGATATTCATTAAACCTTGGCAACTCATCCGTAAACCTGGGATCTTCCGTTTTTCTCAGATAGTTGATCAGTTTATTCCTCAGGCTTAGGAGCACTTTATGGTAATCATTGTCTCCGGCAAGGTTGTTAAGCTGATTGGGATCATTCTTCACATCATACAATTCTTCGGCGGGCCGTTTGGCGAAACTCCATTCATAATATTTTTCATATCCTTCTTTATCCATGTTATTCATTATAAAGAATTTGGTGGGCCCGTCGTCACAATCGGCAAATGCATCCATCGGATGGGTGGCATTTTCAGGAACGCCGGCAGGCCAGCGGTGAGGCCGCAGGTTCATTATATACAGCCAGCCGTCTGCACGGATCGCCCTGGAAGGATATCCCACCATTGATGGTTCTTCTTGTGCCGGTGTATGTCGTTCTCTGCCTGTTACAACAAAATTTCGCCCGGGATCAACCCGGTTTGATTTGTCCGATTGTAAAATGGGCAACAACGAATTTCCCGTCATTTGAACAGGTATGGGAACTCCCGCGGCATCAAGAAAGGTTGGGGCAAAATCCGTAAACGAAACGAAGTCGCTTACTTTCCGGTCACCCTCTACTTCTTCCATCCATTGAATGGCAAGGGGAACCCTGGCCCCGTGATCATACAAGTTGCCTTTGCCTCTTGGAAAAGGCCAGCCGTGGTCTCCGGTTACCACAATAAGGGTATTCTCAAGTTCACCCGCCTGCTTCAAGATCTCTAAAGCTTTTCCGACTCTTTGATCCCATCGCTGCACCTCATAGTAATAAGAAGCAATGTCTTTTCTTACTGAGTCTACATCAGGAAGGAATTTTGGAACGTGAACATCCTCGTATGGAATATCCCCGTAACCATCGGGATAGCCCCGGTGTGGATCAGTGGTTCCCAGCCAAAAGCAAAAAGGCTGATCATCCGGTTTTTCTTGCATGAATGCTTCAAATTCAACTTCCGGCCCGCAGGGATTTTCATCATAGCCTCCTGCCTCAAAATTTCCCGGTCCCCAGGCTTTATCAAAATGTCCTGTTTTATATCCTGCTTCCCGTAAAATCATCATGAAGTTGGGATGTTTGGTGTCCAGGGTGGAATGCAGATTGGCGCCCTGCCCCAGCCGGTAAAACTGTTCTCCCGTAATGATGGAATTTCGCGAAGGACTGGATGATGGAGAAGATATGTAAGCATGTTCAAAAAGCACCCCATCCTCGGCTATTTGATTAAAATTGGGGGTTTCAACTATATCGTCACCGTAAACTCCGGCATGAGGCCAGCCCCAATCGTCTGCCATACAAAATAATATGTTGGGTTGATCCTCCTCTTCTGCTGAAGCAAAAGAACTTATAAATCCCATAGCCAGTAGTAAAGAGGCTCTTAACTTTAATAAGTGGTTCATATCTTTATATTTTATGAAGTATATTATTCTTCGAACGAATATACAAATAATGGGTGGAAAATTTGCTTGTTAAAATATTTTCCATTATATATTAGAGGTTTTTGCACCCAGAAAGGCCTTGATGAATTGGATAGGCATATTTCAAACTTCAGATCTTTCGATGATATCAAACGAGAAGATAAGAATAGATTACACATTTCGGGAATTTTTTTCTAACTTTATGGATATGATTAATTTCACTTTATTACCTGTAAGCTTAAAAAAATTAAGCGCAATTTTATTTATTGTTTTTATTTCCTGTTGTTATAACACTCAGGCACAAAACAATTTAGCACAGCAGCATTTTGATTTCACAATGGAAGATACGCTCTTCAAAAATCCTTATGTTGATATTGACGAGTGGAGGGATGAACCTGTAAGGCATCGATATGTACACGGTGGATTTAAGGGTAATGATACGCGTTTTTCCTTTTACTTTCCTCCCAAAGAACAATACGAAGGTCGTTTTTATCAATACATCACTCCCTTCCCTGATAGTGAACATATATTACAGAAATCCGGAAAATATGATGTGATAAAATTCTCCGCAAAAAGTGGGGCTTATGCTGTAGAAACCAATGGCGGAGGAGGGATTACACCTGGACTACCTGGTAAGAAGAAAGATCCTACTATTGGTGCCTACAGGGCTAATGCTGCTTCTGCTCAATTTTCGCGGATCGTAGCGGCTGAAATTTACGGAGCACATCGTACCTATGGTTATGCTTTTGGTGGCAGTGGCGGTGCTTATCGTACTATTGGCGGCATTGAAAATACCGAAGGCGTATGGGACGGTGTAGTTCCCTTTGTGCCCGGTTCGCCGGTAGCTATTCCAAATGTATTTTCAGTACGTATGCACGCTATGCGGATACTGAAGGATAAGTTTCCGCAAATTGTTGATGCGCTGGAGCCAGGAGGAAGCGGAAATATGTATGAGGGACTTAATATTGAAGAGCGCCGGGCATTACTTGAAGTTACCCGTATGGGCTTTCCTCCCGAATCCTGGTATGCCCATGAATCCATGGGTATTCATGGATTTTTAGTACTTTATCAGGGTATGGTTATGGCTGATAAAAAATATTTCGAGCATGATTTCTGGAATGTCCCTGGTTATCTTGGCGCCAATCCAACTGAATCGTTATTAAAGGCCCGTATTCAAAAAGTGAGCAGGATAAAGAAAGGGATACCAATAGACCAGGCTGTTAATATGGGATTAAAAGAACCTGTGGCACCAAGTGAGCGTGGCACTGCCGACATGGCATGGAAAAGCATAGGTGGGGAAGAAGGAACCCGGCCTGTTGCTTTTCAATTGGAAGATCAATTACCCGATATTCAATTTTTGGGGGGTGACCTGATCATTAAAAGCGGTGAAGCAGCCGGTAAGACTTTACAGATAACGAAAATTAAAGATGATAAAGTGGTTCTCGGGCCTGTAGACCCAAAAGTGCTTATCAAAATACAACCAGGTGACACGGTAAAGGTAGACAATTCCAACTTTCTTGCCGCACAAACATATCACCGGCATCAGGATCCGGGCAAAGAATACCCCGTATGGGACCAGTTTCGTGATCCACAAGGAAAACCCATTTATCCGCAACGTCCTGCTTTATTAGGACCAAGCTTTACAAAATCTGCTTCCGGTGTATTACCTTCAGGTGAGATAAATGGTAAGGTGATGGTGTTATCATCCTTGTGGGATCGTGAAGCTTTTCCATGGCAGGCCGATTGGTACCGTTCACAAGTGGAAGAGCATTTAGGTGACAGTACCGGCAATTATTTTCGGCTTTGGTATACCGATCATGCAACGCATGGAGAACCAACAACACCGAAAGACCTTACCCATACGGTCAGCTACCATGGTGTATTACAACAGGCATTACGAGATGTAAGTGCCTGGGTAGAGAAAGGCATGGCTCCTCCTGCTACAACCAGTTATAAAATTAAAAACGGACAGGTTATCGTGCCACAAACAGCCGAAGAACGCAAGGGTATTCAACCTGTTGTAGAAGTTAAAGCAAATGGTAGCGAACGGGCTGAAATTAAAGTTGGCGAATCTGTTACCTTTACTGCAACAGTTGAAGTACCACCTAATGCTGGTGAAGTGGTAGATGTGGAATGGGATTTTGAAGGTAACGGCACCTTCCCGGTTGAAGGAGAATTTGTTTCTGACGCAAAGCCAGCTTCCCGTATAAAGCTAAAGACAAAGCACACTTTTTCTAAGCCGGGAACTTATTTTCCTGCATTACGGGCAACCTCACAACGACAGGGCAATGCTGAAACACCATTTACACGGATACAAAACCTTGGCAGAGTACGTGTGGTTGTAAAATAAGATATTGCTAAGTGTAAAAAGGCATTGATTTAACCATTGTTATATATGTTGGCTTATATACAACAGGTAATGATAAGACCTTAGTTACAAATGCTGATTATGATTGGTTTGAATATAAAAAAGCCGATTAATCAAGATTGTTGACAATTTTGCCTGGCAAAGGCGAAAATTATGAAATAATTGGATATAACAATGCAGGTTGCTATCAATCGTACAAGGAAAATAATAAAAATAAACACGATGTCTCAAGTAAATGAATGATTATGAAAAATTTGATATTTTTAATTGCTATCGGTTTGATGCTTTTCCAAAATTGCACTGAGTCTTCAAAAGAACAAATCGTTGAGAAGCGTCAACGACTATTTAATGCCGAATGGAAATTCATTCGCGATTCTGTTTCAGGCGCTGAACAACCGGAATATGATGATTCGGAATGGCGAACACTCGACTTACCTCATGACTGGAGTATTGAAGACCTGCCAGGAGAAGACGGGCCCGATCAGATTGGCCCTTTTTCCAAAAAATCACCGGGTAATGGGAATTCAACCGGTCATGTCATTGGAGGCACAGGATGGTACCGTAAAAGCTTTACACTCGATAAAGCCGATGAAGGAAAAACAGCAGTTTTGAAATTTGATGGCGTGTATATGGAAAGCGAGGTTTGGGTAAACGGACAAAAGGCAGGAATCCATAAAAATGGCTATACACCTTTCTGGTTCGATATCACATCCTTGTTAAATGAAGCCGGAGAATCTAATGTAATTGCTGTAAAAGTTGACAATATAGGAAGGAATTCTCGTTGGTACAGCGGCTCAGGAATATACCGTAATGTACATCTTATACTTACACAACCCGTGCACGTTGGAGTATGGGGAGTAAATATCACTACTCCGGAAGTCAGCAGCAACTCAGCAGTTGTTGATGTTGAAGTTACTGCTCAAAATGAAAAGAAAAAAGAAGTTCATGGGCAAATAACAATCAACATAAAGGATAAAAATGGAAAACCGGCGGGTACTGTAACCGATGACATTGAGCTCCAGCCCAAATCTGACAATACAATAAAAAAACAAATCAACGTGCAAAATCCTTTTTTATGGTCTGTGGAGTCACCAAACCTTTATCGTGCTGAAATAATAATAAGAGAGAATAATAAAATCTCGGATGTGTATAATCAAACATTCGGTATCAGGTCAATTGAGTTTTCTGCTGACAAAGGATTTCTGCTAAACGGAGAACCTGTCTTGCTAAAAGGAGGGTGTATTCACCATGATAATGGTCTCCTTGGATCAGCTGCAATTGAAAGAGCAGAAGAGAGAAAAGTGAAAATCTTAAAAGCCAATGGTTATAACGCCGTTCGTGCTGCTCATAATCCTCATTCTAAAGCTTTCTACGATGCGTGTGACAGTTTGGGAATGTTGGTTATCGGAGAGTTCACGGATATGTGGGAGACTTATAAGACTCCGCAAGATTACTCACGTTTTTTCAAAGAATGGTGGAATAAAGATTTGACCAATTTTATTTTGCGGGACAGAAACCACCCAAGTATCATTATGTGGAGTATAGGGAATGAAATTTATGAGCAAGCGGATTCAACCCGTCTGCGTATTGCCAAACAATTGACCAAACGAGTGAGGGAGCTTGATAACACCCGGGCAGTCACACAAGCTATCACCGGATTTTTCTATCCCGAAGGCTGGGAATCTACTGCCCCGGAATTTGAACTTCTGGATGTTTGTGGTTATAATTACAATTGGAAACAAATGGAAAAAGATCATGAAAAGTATCCTGAACGAATTATGTACTCCTCAGAATCCTATACCAAGCAGGCTTATGATTATTGGAAGGTTGTTGAAAAATATCCTTACGTTATCGGGGACTTTATATGGACGGCATGGGATTATTTAGGTGAGGTTTCTATTGGACAATCAGAATATGTTCCTGAAGAACAGAGAGACAAAATGTCGGACCAAATAGAGAATTTTTCCGATCTCCAATTGCCAGAAGGAGTCAATATATTTGATCTTCAGGCCAAAAGACCTTCTAACTGGCCCTATTATCTGGCAAATTGCGGAGATATAGATATTACCGGTGAGAAAAATCCGCAAATGCTTTATCGTGATGTATTATGGGATAACAGCAGCCTTGAAATAAATGTACACGAACCGATACCCGAAGGATTGGTTGAATTTGGTACTAATTGGGCATGGCCAAGGGAATGGCCTCACTGGAATTGGCAGGGTAATGAAGGCAAACCTTTACAAGTAAGAGTTTTTACCAAGGCTCCCCATGTCAGGCTTGAACTAAACGGAGAAGAAGTTGGCGAGGAACATCTTTCAATGAACGATAAATACATTGCAGTTTTTGAAGTACCTTATCAACCAGGCGAACTTAAAGCAATTGCTATAGAAAACGGAGAAGAAATTGCCAGCAAAGTACTGAAAACTACTGGTGAACCTGCTGCTATCAGGCTGAAAGCAGATCGAAGTACGATCAGGGCAGACAGAAATGACC
>JAIPAF010000114.1 GCA_021740225.1 Bacteroidales bacterium
AGAACTAATTGCCTGTAGCCTTAAAATGGGTGCATTAATCGGAGGAACAAAAGATGAGGAAGCCAATCGGATTTTTGAGTTTGGTAAAGCCCTTGGAATGGCTTTCCAGCTACAGGATGATTATTTGGATAGTTTCGGAGATGAGCGGGAATTCGGAAAAAATATTGGAGGGGATATTCTATCCGGTAAAAAAACTTATCTTTTGATTAAGGCTTATGAAAGAGCCGATAAAAAGGATAAGGATAAGCTGGATCAGATGATAGGAAATCAAGATATTGATCCTCAATCGAAAATAAAACAAGTTAAGGATATTTACCAGAGATTGGGGATAGGAAGAATTACAGCAGATAAAGCGGAAGTTTATTTTAAGAAAGCCCTTAATAAGCTTGATAAACTATCCAAAAGCGATAAGGAGAAAAACTACTTAGAAGAGCTTGCCCGGGAAATTATGAAAAGGCAAAAGTAGGATAAAGCGCCATGAGTAAAATTATATAATTTAACCAAGTGAAATCGATATAAATAAATAATAAATGTTTTAAATTTGTCCACCCTGATTGATAATAAAATATTTTACTATGGCTGAACATATAGGCGAAATCATACAGGTTATAGGTCCGGTGGTTGATGTTAGTTTTGAAAAGTCAGGTGGAGAACTGCCTGATATATACGAGGCTTTGGAGATTCATAAAAAAGATGGCTCCAAACTGGTTTTGGAAACTCAACAACATATTGGAGAATATACGGTACGGACGATTGCTCTGGATGCTACTGATGGTGTCCGTCGGGGGATGGAAGTCAAAGCTACAGGAGCATCCATACGAATGCCTATTGGCAATCAGACGAGGGGCAGGGTGCTTAATGTAATAGGTGAGCCTATTGACGGTATGGAACCTTTGGATAAGGAAGGCGGATATCAGGTGCATCAAAGTTCCCCTGAATATACAGAGCTTTCTACTGAGACGGAGGTATTGCATACGGGTATTAAAGTTATTGATCTGATTGAGCCCTACCCGAAAGGCGGTAAAATTGGCTTATTTGGAGGAGCGGGTGTTGGTAAAACGGTATTGATCATGGAAATGATAGATAACATTGCTAAAAGCTATTCAGGCTTGACTGTTTTTTCGGGCGTTGGAGAAAGAACCAGGGAAGGAAATGATCTGGTAAGAGAAATGATTGAGTCGGGAGTGATCAAGTATGGCCAGGCATTTCAGGAGAGTGTTGAAGCTGGGGGTTGGGATCTTTCCAAAGTCAATCACGAAGAAATTCAGAATTCACAAGCCAGTCTGGTCTTCGGCCAGATGAATGAACCTCCCGGCGCCAGAGCTACAGTGGCTTTATCCGGGCTTACTCTCGCCGAATCATTCCGAGATCAGGGCACCAGAGAAGGAGGGGAAGGCAGTGATATTCTTTTCTTTGTTGACAATGTATTCCGTTTTACGCAAGCGGGGGCTGAAGTTTCAGCACTTCTTGGAAGAATGCCCTCTGCTGTTGGCTATCAACCAACCCTGGCCACAGAAATGGGTGAAATGCAGGAGCGAATCACATCTACGCGTAACGGGTCCATTACTTCTGTGCAGGCAGTGTACGTTCCTGCGGACGACCTTACCGATCCGGCTCCGGCCACAACTTTTACCCACCTTGATGCGACTACGGTTTTAAGTAGAAGAATTTCAGAACTTGGAGTGTATCCCGCGGTGGACCCGCTTGACTCCACCTCAAGAATTTTAACGCCGGAAATCGTAGGTGAAGAACATTATAATGTCGCTCAGCAGGTAAAGGAAATTCTTCAACGTAACCGTGAATTGCAGGATATTATTGCTATTCTGGGTATGGAAGAACTCTCGGAAGAGGATAAAACCGTAGTTCACAGAGCAAGAAGGGTTCAGCGATTTCTTTCCCAGCCTTTTCATGTTGCTGAACAGTTTACGGGTAAGCCAGGCGTACTTGTGAAGATTGAGGATACCATCAAGGGATTTAAAATGATTCTGAACGGCGAAGTGGATAAATATCCCGAGTCTGCTTTTAGCATGGTAGGAACCATAGATGAGGTTATTGAGAAAGGAGAGAAGATGTTATCAGAAAAAGAAGAATAATAATTGATGATCAATATGTTATGAAATTAGAGATCGTCACTCCGGATGAAACCCTTTTTGAAGGAAAAGTTACCCTGATTCAGGTTCCTGGCAGCAAAGGACAATTTCAGGTACTTCAATACCACGCTCCTATTATTTCTACTCTTGAAAAGGGAAAAATTAGGATTGAAGCCTCGGGAGGTGCCCCTCAGTATTTTGATATTGAGGGAGGAGTAATAGAGGTGCAAAGAAACAGAACGATTATTCTTGCCGAAGTAGCTTGATTATCATGTAGTATAACCTTCATCGCAGGAGTTTTTTTTTGTGAAATACCCCATTCATGCAGCCTGTAAAGTTTCTTGTTTTACGATTCAGCTCCATTGGTGATATTGTTTTGACTACTCCGGTAATCAGAGGGTTGAAGAACCAGGTGGAAAATGCAGAAGTCCATTTTTTTACCAAACCGGAGTATAAAGAGATTCTGGAAGCCAATCCCTATGTAGATAGAGTCCATATACTTCAGAGAGATTTGGGCAAACAACTGAACGATCTAAAGTATGAATTTTACGATTATATTATTGACCTGCATAAAAACCTGCGTACAAAACGTATTATTTCACGCCTTGGGATTATCCACTTTACATTCGATAAGTTAAATTGGAAGAAGTGGTATTACGTGAATTTTAAGGTCAATAAACTCCCTGATAAGCATATTGTTGACAGGTATCTTGAAGCAGTGGATATATTTGATGTGGCAAACGACAAGCAGGGACTTGATTATTTCATTCCTTCCTATGATCAGGTTGATCTTTCCACTTTTCCTTCACAATTTAGAGACGGATACATCACTTTTGCCATTGGTGCCAAACACAATACGAAAAAGCTGACAACAGATAAGATCATTTCCATAATTGAAAAAATGCAATTACCGGTTATTTTATTGGGCGGGAGGGAAGATTATGAACATGGAAAAGCCATTGCCTTGCAATGCGGGGGTTTTGTGTTTAATGCGTGTGGCAGGTATACCATTAACCAGTCTGCATCACTGGTAAGGCAATCCAAATTGGTTATCACCCATGATACCGGTATTATGCATATTGCAGCAGCCTTTCATAAAAAAATCATTTCCATTTGGGGAAATACGGTTCCTGAATTTGGCATGTATCCTTATATGCCCGATCAGGAATCTATTATTTTTGAAATAAGAGGATTGCCTTGTCGGCCTTGTTCCAAACTGGGATTTAAGCAATGCCCCAAAAAACATTTTAGATGCATCATGGATCTCAACGATTATGAAATAGCCAAAAAGGCAATCGATTTGTTCCCCATGAGCAATGAATGAGGTTTCTATTTACCTGAAGCCACCGCCGGTTCCCCGCATAGAGGATATCTTGGTGTTCAGATAGTTTTCATATTCTTTGGAAAGCTCTTCCTGGCCATATTTCTTGGTAATTTGGGAGAGCCTTTGTATGATATGCAAGCCCATACGTTGTTCCCGGGAAACAGCATTTGCAAAAGGCTGATTTAAACTGAAATAGTAATTGAGTTCATTTTTGGTATAACCTGCGAATTCTTCAGCCAGTGCATTGGCCTTTTCTGTCGCATCAGCCCTGTAATACTCGTTAAGAATTTCCAGAACCCACATCCCGTAAGGAAGCTGACTGTGGGGGGTAAGCTCCATTGTCCGGTCAAGCGTTTCAATAGCTTTTTGATTTTTGCCCTCATCAATAAGTTTATGAGCCAATCGGGCGAATTTATTCCTGATACGGATCACATTGCTTGTTCTCCGGGAAGTATAATCCATATAGACATCCGGATCCTGCATATTACCATACTTGAATTCCTCCATAAGATTTTGATACATGATTTCAGAATCCACCCTTCCCACATCAACTCTGTCTTCTGCTTCGGTTTTAATGGGCACCAGCCTGTAGGCAAATCCTTCCAGCTGGAGATAGTCACTTAATCCCAAATTGGTCTCATCACTGGGGGAAACAAAATAAACCGGTCGTTCCCAGTTGAAGTTTGCCAACAGGTCAAGCATCATGAGTTCATTTTTAGTGAGATTGTCCCTGTTTACCTGCCATCTTATTTTGTCTACGATTTTATCGGCATTTTCAGGTTTAACGATACCCCGGTCGACTACTTTAGCCGAGTCCACATTCAACTTGAATTTCTTGGTTGGTATATAATTGATTTTTTGGTCCCCGTAGGAAGAAAGCTGGGTTTGCTGATTGTCACTGGCAACGAAATCTACAACCTGTTTGACATTCACAAAGTTCTTCACTTTATTGAGCATGGGTACCTGATCCCTTGTCCCTTGTTTGTATTGGCTGTATTCCATGCTAAAGGGCACTGGTTCGGATTCATAAGCCTTTCTCTTCATCTGATTGATGTACCAATCTGTATTTAAAAGGCTTAGGTTTACCACCCTGACGTCTGTCCTTATGCCTTCCACTTCCTGTGCATACCAGAGAGGAAAGGTGTCGTTATCGCCATGGGTGAAAAGAATGGCATTGGGTGCGCAACTGTTCAGATAATTGTAAGCAAAATCGTGTGCTATGTATCGGTTTGATCGGTCGTGATCATCCCAGTTCTCCTTAGCCATATTGGCCGGAACCAAAACCAAAGTAAGCAGTATGGCCAGCAATGCGCTGAATACCTTCGGAGCTTTGTTTTTGAAGAAATTGTACATACCGAGTACTCCCAAACCAATCCAAATGGAAAAGGCATAGAAGGAACCCGCATAGGCATAGTCCCTTTCTCTGGGTTGAAGCGGAGTTTGGTTGAGATATACCACAATGGCAAGTCCTGTAAAAAGGAAGAGCAGAAGCACCACGGTGAAATCTTTGGGATGTTTTTTATAGTGGAAAAAGAAACCTATCAGACCGAGAATCAGTGGTAGCATATAATAGGTGTTTCTGGCCTTGTTGTTGCTGTATTTTTCAGGCAGATTGTCCTGATTTCCCAGTCTTGCCTCGTCTAAGGGCTTGATGCCACTAAGCCAGTTCCCGTTGAGGGGTCCCCCTTGCCCCTGTATGTCGTTCTGCCGGCCGGCGAAATTCCACATGAAATACCGCAGGTACATGTGTCCTACCTGGTATTTGAAAAAGAATTTCAGATTTTCCCCGAAAGTGGGTACATTTCTGGTTTCTTCTTCCCCGCGGCGATTGGTTACAGTGACTTGTCTGCCTTCAATATTGGCCCATTTTTTGTATTCCTGCACATGATCCGACTGTCTGCTATACATCCTCGGGAAAAAGGTGGTAAACTGTTCATCGTATTCATAATCGGGATTCAGGGAATACGATTTTACATATTTATCTCCTTTTCTGACGTAGGTATAGGGCTGCTCACTCTCAGTTATTGGAGCGTTGTAATAAGGCCCGGTAATAAGCGGGTGTTGACCATATTGTTCCCTTTTAAGATAGTGATACAGGGAAAATACGGTTTCCGGATCGTTTTCATCCATCGGAGGATTGGCAGCAGAACGAATCATAAGCATTGTATATGATGAATAGCCGATAATCACAACGGTTAATCCCAGGAGCAATGTGTTGAGTGTAACCTTTTTCAGTTTATGGGTTCGATGCAGACCCCAGGCCAGAAGGGCTGCAAGAACCAGGATAAAAATGAAGTTGCCGGTGTTAAAGGGTAGTCCCAATGTATTGACGAACATCAGCTCAAACCCGGAAGCTACTTTTACAATACCTGGTATAATGATATAATTGAATGTTCCCAGGAGAATTACTGAAAGCAATGCAGCACCAAAAATTCCTTTCCTTGTGATTTTATATTTCCTGAAGTAATAAACAAAAATAATGGCGGGAATGGCCAGCAGATTCAGCAGGTGAACGCCAATCGAAATTCCCATTAGGAAAGTAATTAAGATAATCCAGCGGTTGGCATGCTTTTCGTCTGCTACATTTTCCCATTTCAGAATGGCATAAAAAACAAAGGCAGTGAACAGGGAAGACAATGCATAGACTTCTCCTTCTTCTGCGGAAAACCAGAAGGTATCGGAGAAGGTAAACGCAAGGGCGCCCACTACACCGGCTCCTATAACAGCTAAAAGGTTGCCTTTATCGTTTTCAGCGGAGAATATTTTTTTTGCCAGATGGGTGATAGTCCAGAAAAGAAATAATATAGTGAATGCACTGGCCAATGCCGACATGCTGTTGACCATTTTTGCTGCATCGGAAGCTTCAGATGCAAAAATAGTAAACAGCCTGCCCAGAAGCATGAAAAAAGGAGCTCCTGGGGGATGCCCGACCTGAAGTTTATAAGCGGAAGCTATGTATTCTCCACAATCCCAAAAACTAAC
>JAIPAF010000115.1 GCA_021740225.1 Bacteroidales bacterium
ATTAAACTACCGCCTGCTGGTTAAACCTGTTGGCGAATTGCTTGATGTCCCTGAAGAAGAATATGCCATCCACGAAATAAACCGGCATTCTACTGAAATCACTGTTATACCTTAAAAATCGACATCTATGAAAAAAATACTCGGAATTGTTTTGGTTGCCTTTTTCGGATCCATTGTTCTGACAGATTATTGTCAGGCCATTCCTGCCTTTGCCAGGAAGTATAGACTGAGTTGCAAGACCTGCCATTCACCTGCTGCTCCCAGCTTGAAGGACTATGGAGAAGATTTTGCCGGAGATGGTTTCAGACTGGAGGAATACGATGCGCCGGGATACTATGTGGATGCCGGTGATGAGAATTTGTCTCTTTTGCGTAGTTTTCCCCTCGCTGTTCGTTTGGATGGGTTCGTTACCTACAACAACGGGAATGATAAAAAGAGTGATTTCGGTGCGCCCTACCTGATGAAATTGCTTTCCGGCGGAGCGATTTCCGAAAATCTGTCTTATTATTTCTATTTTTATATGAGTGAACGGGGTGAGGTCGTTGGGCTGGAGGATGCCTATCTGATGTATAATAATCTTTTCGATACGGAACTGGATGTCAAACTGGGTCAGTTTCAGGTATCCGATCCTTTGTTTACAAGGGAGCTACGCCTGCAACTGGAGGATTACCGGCTTTATACTTCGCAGATCGGTAACTCGAGAATTGGCCTGAAGTATGATAAAGGCCTCATGTTAGAATATGGCTTTGATACAGGAACCGACCTGGTTTTGGAAGTGATCAACGGTAACGGTATTGGGGAAGCCCGTGCATTCCATGTTTTTGACCAGGATCGGTTTAAAAATTTCCTGGGAAGGATATCCCAGAACATTGGCGAGCATTTCCGTGTGGGTGGCTTTGCTTATCTTGGCAAGGAACATCTGGAAAACAACTACAATGATGCCATAACCAATCAGGTAGAAATATTCGGCCCCGATTTTACCGTCAATGTTGATGATCGGGTGGAGTTTAATTTTCAATATACCATCCGCAATGATTCAGAAGTATATCCAGTTAATGATGCGTTTAATCCGAGGGAGGATCTTTCCACTAACGGCATGCTGGCAGAGTTTATATACAGCCCGATGGGAGATCAGAGCGACTGGTACCTGCTGGGGATGTATAACAGGGTGGAATCCGATTTTGATCCGGCCGATTATGAGTCGATGACTTTTCATGCCGGATACCTGATAAGGAGGAATATACGATTGGTAGGAGAATATACCTATGTGGCTACCGGCTACAATGAGAGCGAGTTTGGTCGATTTAGCCTGGGTTTCGTTTCAGGTTTCTGAAAATTTATCGAATTTTTTTCATTTCCCTTATGCTTTCAGATTCCCCGCCTTGGTGTAGATCTGAAATATATTTATTTTTTGCCTTTGATTGGAATCATATAAAACCATCCTCTTATGAACAAACAAGCACTTACAGATGAGCAGTTTTCAAATGTAAAGCAGTTTCAGAAAAATGAAATTACAGAATATCATTATAGTTTAAATTTAGATTGTTTATAAATTGTGCCAAATGGAGCAGGAAAATCAGGCTATTTTTTCGTATTTCATATATTTTGTAACTCACCAGTTTTGAATTATGATGAAATTCATTCGAAAAATAATACCCCCTGCCCGATGGAAAGTTCCTGTAATTTTTTTATTGGGTATATTTACGGGTCTGTTGATATATGTCTTATACATCTCCAAAGCCCATTCTTATCTGTCCGACAGACCCACCGCTTGTGTGAATTGTCACATTATGGCCCCACAATACGCTACCTGGTTTCATAGTGCACATAGAGAGGTTACCCATTGCAATGAATGTCATGTGCCCCATGATAATTTCTTCAAACATTATTATTTTAAAGCTAAGGATGGCTTAAGACATGCCACCATATTTACCCTTCGCAACGAACCGCAGGTCATCGAAATTAAAAAAGCGGGACAGGAGGTGGTACAGCAGAATTGCATAAGATGTCATGAACAACTGATAAAGAACCCGGAAATGCTGACTCAACGTACGTATCATAGTATAAATGCCCGCACAAAAAGAAAATGCTGGGAATGTCACCGGGAGGTTCCCCACGGCAGGGAAAACAGTCTTTCATTAACCCCTTATGCACGGGTTCCTGTGCCTGAAAGTCCTGTTCCGGATTGGATGAAAGAAGTTATGGAGGAATGAGAAGATGGGAGACCAGAAATCAGAATATCTAATCTAAGGATAAATCAAGAAATAAATAAAATTTAAAACATTCGAAGTATGGCAACGATACGCGAACACATCAGAAAGAAACCCTGGTTGGGATGGTTGTTGTTTTTGGCAACAGTTGTTGTTGTTTTTATTTTGGGCTTGCTGGCCTCTTCCATCATGGAAAGGAGAGCGGAGGCTGTTTTCGCCTATCAGCCTGAGGTTAAGCATTCTCAATGGGAGCCCCGAAGCGAAGTATGGGGAAGGAATTTCCCCCGGCAGTACGATCGCTGGAAGGCTACCAGCGACACCTCTTTCCGTACAAAATACAATGGCAATGCCCAGATCGACATGCTGGAGAGAAATCCGCGTTTGGTCATTCTATGGGCTGATTATGGTTTTTCCAAAGAGTACAATCAATCCAAAGGGCATTATTACGCCATTCATGATATCCGGGATATTCTGCGTACCGGCGCACCTGTAGATGGTCAAAGCAGCCCGATGCCCAATACCTGTTGGACCTGCAAAAGTCCTGATGTACCCCGTGTGATGAGTAAGATTGGTGCTGAGGAGTTTTATAAGGGTTCCTGGGAGGAGCGGGGTCATCAGATAGTTAATCCCATTGGATGCGCTGATTGCCATGAAGCTGAGAATATGAATCTGCATGTTCCCAGGCCCGCTTTGGTTGAAGCATTTAACAGAAATGACCGGGATGTCGAAGAAGCTTCTCACCAGGAAATGCGTAGTTTGGTTTGTGCTCAGTGTCACTCGGAATATTATTTTAAGGGATCGGGCAATTATCTTGTCTTTCCCTGGGATAAAGGAAGAAGTGTTGAAGAGGTGGAAGCCTATTATGATGAGCGAAATTTTTCCGACTGGACCCATGGTATTAGCAGAGCGCCTATGGTAAAGGCTCAGCATCCTGATTATGAGCTGTTCATGACCGGAATACATGCCGAACGCGGTTTGGCCTGTGCCGATTGCCATATGCCTTATACCAGTGAAGGCGGACAGAAATATACGGATCATAAGATTGTTTCTCCCCTGAACTATGTGGAAAAGACCTGCCTGGTGTGCCATAAAGAATCAGAGCAGGAACTGATACAAAACGTTTATAGCCGCTTTGATAAAGTGAAGGAAAGCCAGTATCAACTGGAGAAGCTACTGGTCAAAGCCCATTTCGAAGCCAAAAAAGCATGGGAGCTTGGAGCTTCCGAAGAACAGATGCAGGATGCCCTGATGGATATCCGGCATGCCCAATGGAGATGGGGTTATGTTGCCAACAGCCATGGAGCTCCATTTCATTCTCCTATTGAATCTTTGCACATTTATAATACAGGAATCAATATCGCTCATGAAGCCCGCATGAAACTCTCACGTATTCTTGCCGGTCTGGGATATAATAAGGAAGTGAAAGTGCCGGATATTTCTACGAAGGCCAAAGCACAGGAAGTCGTTGGACTGGATATGGACAAGCTGAACAGGCAAAAGGAGCAATTCATGGAGAAAGTTGTTCCGGAATGGGAAGAGCAGGCCGTAAAACGTGAGCAAAATTATGACATAGAAAAATTGGAGAATTGATCCTGGCCCTTGAGCTGGGATGAATTGGTGTAATCTATTTTAATGGTGAGATAGGCGGAAATGAAAACATATCTTTTCGTTTGCCTGGCCAATATGAACAGAAGCCCGACGGCAGAGGCCGTTTGTCAGGGTTTGGCTCGCTCAAAAGGCTCAAATATACAAACCTCGTCGGCCGGATTATCAGGATGGGCTGAAAGACCCCTGAAAAAAGAGGTTGCTGAAAAGGCTGATTTAATATTTGTTATGGAAGATTATATGAAAAAGGAGATTTCAATAGCCTTTTCTGTTGCTTCGGGTAAAATCATTGTTTTGGACATTCCCGATATCTATGACCGAAATGATCCCGTATTGGTGAAAATCCTCCGTGAAAAGCTGGAACCCTACACTTGAAAAACTCTTAAGTTAGATTTTGATCAGGAGGATAGAGGATAAACACCAAATCCCAATTCCAAATGATTCCAATTCCAAACATTGCCTTGCTTTAGTTTGGTTCATTTGAAATTGTTATTTCGAATATATTTGTGATTTGTCAATTGGTGCTTTGATATTCTTCAGATAATTTTCTCATTCTCCTCATCCCAGTACACCTTCCGGTTTTCCCGGTAAGAAATGGTAGACATATGGGCTGTTATGGCTTCTTCGAAGCCCCGGTCAATGTTACAGCTTGGCTGTTTTCCCGTACGAATACCGTGAAGCCATTCGGCTATATGGAGATGCGTGGTGTCTACCCTTCTTCCTCCCCTATAAGTATACAGCAGACCCCGGCCTGCAAAATACTGTTCAGTTGCTGAAGTTACAGCATCTACTTCCTCTTTGCCGGGAACATAAGAATATATTGGAAGATCGGGGTTGATGATTCCTTTATTGATTTTTTCCTCGTATTTGGTGGAGTTGGCATCAGCATAGATCTGCATGGTATTGCCCAGTTCCATGTAAGCATCGTGTCCCATGATCGTTTTGCCCCGGTCTTTTCTGCTGGCAAGCGTGGCACTGTACAACAGGGTGAAATCACGGTCCGGATAATCATAGGCAACCTGGTAAACGTCTGCAACCGTTCTGCCGCCGCGGTAGTAAAAGATGCCCCCTGCCGCCATGGCAGAACGGGGGATGCCCACTTCCATAAGCTGATTGACCGCATCGTATTCGTGCGTCAACAGGTCACCGGAAAGACCGGTGCCATAATCCCACCAGCAACGCCACCTGAAGAATCGTTCCTTACTGAAGGGATGATTCCTTGTGGGCTCGATGAATTGTTCCCAGTCTATGGTCCTGGGACTGGCATCCGGATGGATTGGATAGACCCATGCACCATTGGGAGAATTGCGGTTGGTAGTCATTTCAACAAGAGTGATCTTACCCAGTACATTCTTCTTAATGGCTTCTTCGGCCTTGATATAACTCTCCGTTTGCCGGCCCTGATGACCAAGCTGAAAAACGACGTTGCTCTTTTTCACAGCGTCCCTAACCTGAAATGCTTCATCCACAGTTCGGGTCATGGCTTTTTCCAGGTACACATGCTTCCCTCTTTTGACTGCATCGATGGCTATTTTGGCATGCCAATGATCCGGTGTGGCAACGATCACCGCATCTATATCTTCAGCATCCAGAAGGTCTGTATATCGATGATATCTTTTTGGCTGTTTGGCAAAACTTCCATTTGTGCCTTCGCGGCCGCGGTTTGCCGCAGCTTCCATAGCCCTTTCGGCATGAGCATCGAAAATATCACATACTCCGTTGACTGTGACATTCAGATCGGGCTGGTTCATGTAATTTTGATAGCGTTTATCCTGTGGGTTTTCCATTGCAGCCTGTTTCCATGCATCGATGGTCTCCGGATGGGGAAAACCCAATCCCCTCATCAATTGGGGGCCTCTTATGCCATATCCGATAATTCCTACCCTGATCTTTTCTCCCTTGGCATTGCCAAAATACACCGGTGCTTCAGTGCCCTTTGACATGTTTGTCTCCTGGAATATATTTTTGCTCAGGAATTTCTTGTATTGCTGTTTGCGATAGACTCCATAAGCAAGGGCTCCAAGAACGGGAACCGTGGCAAGTGATTTGAGTACGTCTCGTCTGGATATATGATTCTTGGTTTTTGGAGATGCGTTTTGCGTATTTGTTTCCTTTGAATCTTTCTTATTTTGATTGTTCTTATCAGCCATTTTATATTTGATTTTAATTGATAACACTCGTGATTAATTTGAACCTTTAAATATGAGTCGATCCAGTCCGATTTTATTGCTGGTGGGAAATACAAGCAATATAGCCAGTACGAATATTTCAATCAGCGTTTTGTTAACCCATAAATAATTGCCTTCTGTTGGCAGGGCATAATCTACACCGATCAGGGGAGGGTGCGAGAGATAATACAAGCTTAGAAGCAGAATACCGGCAATGGTGGCATATCTTGTCAAAAACCCCAATATCAGACCTGCACCGATGGCTATAAGACCCCATATATTCAGTATATCAATAAAATGCAATACATCCGGATTGCTGGTCAGCGAGTGAAAAAAACCGGCAAACAAGCCTCCGGAATCCGTCAAGTAGGGTGCTGCCGACCAGTTGGGATTTATGAGTTT
>JAIPAF010000116.1 GCA_021740225.1 Bacteroidales bacterium
ACTCATGTTTTATGAAACCAATTTCTTTTGCAATGGAATTGATTTTTTGTTCTGTCAAAAGATTTGTAATTTTATCACTCAACCTGGAAGCGAGTGAAGAAAATTTTTTATGTGTTCCCATCGCGGGTCCCTAGAGGAATACATAAATACTTCACTCGCTTTATATATACCATTTTTTGGCTGTGTCTCTGTTATGTATGGTGCTTACTTGATGGCCATGCCCTTACGGGGCTGTATGAAAATGTTCATTAAGTGTCTGAGAAGGCCATATTTGATTTTGTTCTCGTATACCTACCCGAATAAAATCAGGAAATTTTGATTTTTGATACAGCCCCGCGATCGGTCTGTGCCAGAGTGGACTTTCCTTATATATAGTTACATAATAATGTAAATGAAGAAGAGTAGATTCAAATGCCAAAAAGGGGAAAAAACACAAGATAAGGTTTTCTGTAAGCTGCTGTACGTTCTATGATTTCTTCTATGTGTCTAATGTGTCTCGTGGTTCAAAAAAATTTTAAAACCATAGAAGGCATATAAGCGTTTATAGAAATCAGGTAATCTCTGGGCCTGTCAAAACCTCCGTATCCCTTCGTGATTCCCTCTGGGCCCTTTGTAGTTAATATTAATTCTAACCATTCAATTACACAAAAAGAATTTCACAGAATATTAAAATTTTATTCGTTGTTCCTCTCCAAGAGATTTTTTATAATTTTTTCTGAGATTCTAAAATCGTGTTCCCTTAATTTTTCTATAATAGGCTTTATCTTGTCAATAAGACCATTTTCTTTTGCTTTGTTTATAACCCCTAGTGTGCCAGTGACAGTGATATCCAATTGTTTCGCATATTTTCTGGCTCTAAGGTCATCTAAAATAAGAAGAGTGTCTTCATATTCTATAGCTAATGCTATAGCTGAAGCTTCACCAGCATCTAAATGATTTTCAATAAACTTTTGGTACTTTTTATCCTTTACATCTTTGATTTCTATCCAATTTGGTAATGGTTTATTAAATTCACCGGATATTTCTGGAGTGGTTGTCATTACATGGTATAAATCTCTTAAGATATCAAAACGATCTATCTTATCGAATATGATGAGCACACTTGTATCTGCAATGATCAGTCTAGGCATTGGCAATATCGGAGTCTAATTCATCAACCGAAGTACTAAACACAGATACTCCATATTTTCCTATTATCTCAATAAAGGCTCTTTTTGATAACCCGGCCAACTCTGCTGCCTGACCTGATGTTAAAGTACCATCTTCATATAGTTTTGCTGCGATTAAAAGCGTTAATTCATGATCATTTTTATCCACCGAGTCGGGTATATTTAATTGTAGTTTTCTCATAAGCAAAAATATTTGTATTCTACAAAAATAATCATTTATCCTGATCTGAAGTCAGTTATTTAACGAAGTTTGAATGCTTTTATTACCTGGTTTTATAATATCCAATCCGTGCTCACGGAGCTCAACAAATATCAGTCTTTTTTCAAATGTTTCTTATCCCTGTTAAATGTTGTCTGCATACATGGTCTCCAGAATCAGTAATGAATCAAACACATATAAATCAGCCCCTCTGAAATAAGCTTTCACATCCGGCTAAACGCCTTGCAGGGAATCAGTTGCGGGAAATTCGGTGAAACGCTCGATTTCCTGGTCCTTTTGCTGGCAGCCCAACAAGGAAACCAGGGAAATCAGAATGATTTTTGGAATTAGAATTTATTTCATGATATATCCTATTTGATGGCTTGAGTGACGGGTTAATTCATGGCAGTATGAGGGTTTATTTCCATTTTGAATACGAATTGCTTCATATTTCTTCACGCATTCAATTGGTCTCTATATCAAATGTAATAAAAAGTTAGAATGGATACAATACCGTGTAAAGTATTGAATATAAACTATCTTTCGAATTACTGGATTGACCCTGAGTATATAACTATTTAAAATCTATATTGTATATAAATAAGGAGATTTTTGTGGCTATCAGGGAATATGCTGAAAGTACATATAAGCTGCATTTTATCGCGCACTCTAACGAGGCGCCGGGCATCGTTCGGCAAATGACTGCTATCGCTATTGGCCTTCTACGAAGGCGGCATTAAAGCTTCAGTTGTTACAAGGTAGCTTAAACCAGGCAGATTTTATGGGTTGGTCAATCGGCTAAGACCGGTAATCTGTTTTTTTCTCATCTGGTTCAAAAAATATTTTAAACCATATACCCGCCCGCCGGCAGGCGGGAGGCATATATGGACATTTAAAAAATCATGTAAATCAAACCCTCCGTGTTTCTCCGAGTTTTCCTCTTTGCCCTCTGTGGTTATTATTGATTTTAACCTTTAGATTTATTTGAGGATGTTAATTTATTATTTATCCAATTTATAATTTGATTATAATCATATTCTCCCTTTGCTATTGATATTACAAATTCGTATTTATCATCTTGACTTGCTGATATATCCAAGCCTTCGTTTAGTAGAAGTAATCTCATAAGCACATAGCCAGTTCGCTTGTTACCATCTATAAAAGGATGATTTAATACAATGCTTTCAATTAATGCAGCTGCTTTATCCACAATACCAGGATAGAGACTTTTTTGGGAAAATGTTTGGTAAGGTCTGTAAAGTGCGGACTCTAATGATTACTTATCCCGAATTCCTTTTCTTCCTCCAAATTCATCAATGAGTATGTTATGAATTCGTATAGCATCTTCTAAGTGGATCATGAGGCCAGCCTTCTCAACAATTCTTTATCTTCACGAATAATTTTTCCAAGATTTTTGGAAAGATTTGTTTTTTCCGGAGAAGAATCCTTAATCTCTTTTAAATATTCAAGAATATTTTCAAGTTCGGATTCAGGGATCTCATCCATTACTTTATTGATTTCTCTTTTTAAATCAGACTTATTCATGGTTTTATAATTTATTTGTTAATCATTTTTTAAACTGAAAACTAAAATAAATTATTGTATTCGCAAACATGCACCAAATATGTAGATGTTTCATAGAACCAGGCATCAGATGTCCCCCCAATTTACAACCTTATTTTCCTTATCTTAAAGCTTAGTAGCCAAAAGATACCCCCACCTTATTAGCTTATTTTTGCTCTCTAATGGTAATAAGGTCAGGTAATGTGGGGAATTACAGGGCTACTAAGATAACATTTGGATTATTTATTACGTTACAACAATGAAGCTGTCCTGGGTTCATTCATTTCTTCTTATATTTCGCCAAAATAATCAACTATACGCTTAAATCAATTAAGGCATTATCCGATCTGTATTATAGACAAATATCTTATCCATATCATTAAAGGAAGTGGCATACACTTTACTGTTATCATCGGTTACATCAAAAGAGCAAATGGATTGATCCAATTTTAAGTAGGCAATGGGATTTCCATTCCAGTCCCAGATTTCCAGGGTCGGATTACTACCGGATAAATCATGGGAGTGTTCATCCTGACACAATGCATAGAGATATTCATTGGTTGCCCGTACACAGGTATAATATTTGATTGCATTCTTTCTGATCCACTGCCCGTCAAAAAAGTCTTTTTGTTTCTTCAGAAATACCTCCTTTTCAATCGTCCCATCAGAACTGTAAATTCTGAACATTTTAACTTGCCAGCAAAATGAGGCAAATTTTTTTTCGTCAGGTTTCACCACCGTTTTAGTTCCATATATGAACGGATATAATTTTTTTCTACTTTCAGGATAATGGTCAGGATGTTGTCCAAAATAATCAATTTTGTCAGAATGAATGTTGTATCTTGTATATTTATATTTTTTGATTCATGCATGACAGGCCGCCTATCAGCAGCATGATGATCATTACGTTTCTTATTTGCATCTTGCTGTGATTATGATAGGGTTGTCATTATCGGATATTTTGCCGTTCAATTGTTTCAGCCTTTCTCTTTTCGCAACGGGTATATCACCGTTTTTTAATTGCTCTCTTATCATATCCTTAAACTCCATGGCCTGATAATGGATGGCAAACAAATTTTCATGCCGGAAGCGCAATTTGTGGTCTCTTAATTCAAGTCCCAGCCGATCGTAATAAAGGGAATCGATACGATATAGTTGTTGGTTGTTTGTATTGAAAATAAAATATTCGAAGTCCAAAGATTTAATCCTTGCTGATTTTTTGGTAATACGGGTTTTATAATTGATTTTTCGCAGGAATATCCTGTTTTTGTACTTGTATAGAAAACTTCCATGGTGTTTCATGGTAAATTCGCCGTCCTTTCTGGATTGCGCAAGATAAAATGAAGCCACCGACTTCATTTTAGCTCCTTCAATACTAAAGAGGGTATCCGATTCAGAAGGCTGATAGAATATTGAATTACCTGCTTCTTTAAAAGTTGCCCCTATACCAGCCCATGCCCCCGGATGGGGAACGGGTTCCTTTTTTCTGCCCTCTATGAACCGGCCGGTGGTGGATTGATAAAAATATAGATACTTACAACCCGAGAACATCCCCCTTTTGATGGCCAGCAGCGTATCTTTGGCTAATATAATGTTACCCAAATGATCTGCTCCTTCATCTATGGCCAATTTGATGGGGTCTTCAAACTTTTGATCCTTCAGATTATAGCAGTTAATATAGCTCTTTCTCTGGTCATGATAGATCAGTTTTTGCCCGTTTTCATTTACTTCCCAGGCTTCAATATAATTGAATTCATAGGGCCCTTTACCCTTTTGGGTTATTGTACCGATGAAGCTGCCGTCATCGGCTGAAAAATGCAGCATATTTTCCCTGCCCATAACAATGATGTGCTTTTCTCCAATATGGCCACGCAGATAACTAATCAGGCATTGTTTGCTGGTCTCCAGCCTAATCAGCCGGACATCTTCTGCAAAATCCTCCAGGTGGAGGGTGGTGTCGCTATACCCTTCGGTGAGGTTGATGCTATACATATCTGCTTTGGAAGTATCCTTTTCCCGGCAGCTATAGATGAATGCTGCCAGAATAATTGAAATTGCTATCAATGTAAAGGGTTTCATATTGTGGTATTTTTATGAAGATTATTCACAAACGGTTGTTACATATTATGGATTCAGTAAAATCTTTAACTAATATAGCAAAAAAATTAAAATGAATTGTTTATTGTATAAACCCTTGAATGCAATTATTGTTAGAAATCATTGAACTGAGCGGGATTGTATAACTAATTAGAATTTATAAAGATTGAAAGGTTGGTGCTGGTTGTCAGGGATCCTTCTATAGCCGCAAAAGGGCTACTAAGGTTAGGACAATGAAAATAAGGTTTTCTGTAAGATGCTGTTATTCGTGCTATGTTTTCTTTTTATGTGTCCTATTGTGCCTCCCGCCTGCTGCGGGCAGGCATGTGGTTCAAAAATTTTTAAATCATGAAAAAACACAGAGCAAGAGGTTGTGTCTCCCGGGTCCCGTACCGTCAACTGCCTTTTGCTGACTTTGCTAATTGCCAGCTTTTTAGAATAACCACGAATGATAACCAAATCGTCTGCCAAATGCGGCTTTAGGGTTACCAACTGCCCTTTGCCAGCATTTTCACCAAACTCCTGTCAAACTCTTTGTCAAATTAACCAACATCGATCATCGCCTTCATCACCCCGTCGCGGTAGTTGGATACCAGGTCGAAAGCCTGCTGGGTCTCGTCCAGGGTGAACCGGTGGGTAACCATGGAACCGGCCTGGATCTTCCCTGAGGCCATCAGGTCAAGGGTTTCCTGTACGGTGCCGTTCTGCCGGCGCACGTTGATGAAAGTAATCTCCTTCCTTCTCCCCTTGCTGTTGTCAAACGACCATCTGTCAATGGCCGGTATACCGACGATCATGATCTTTCCCCCGGGTTTCACCAGGTCAACGGCATTGTCCAGAGCATCCTGCTCGCCGCAACATTCGAAAACCACATCAAGCTGGGAGGGCTCAGCTTCATTGAACTTCCGAACAACATCCTCCTCATCCGGGTTTCCGGTTTGTGTGGCGCCGGTCTGCCTGGCAATATCCAGCCGCGGATCCAGCTTATCGGTTACATAGGTGTTCCCGGCTCCGTAAGCTTTAGCAGTCAGATAAACGCTCATCCCAATGGGGCCGTAACCCAGTATCCCGATTTTCATGCCCTTTGCCAGCCCGGATTGTTTCACTGCATACAGACCAATGGAAAGCGGCTCCGAAAGGGCGCCGTCTTCCAGGGATAAATTCTCCTGCAAAGGGAAACAATTCTCCTCGGGCATTATGATGTGATCGGATAAGCTACCGGACGACTGCCCAGGGCAGCCCAAAAATTTAATGTTGCGGCAGGTATGGGGTCTGCCTGCCAGGCACTGATCACACTCCCCGCACGATAT
>JAIPAF010000117.1 GCA_021740225.1 Bacteroidales bacterium
ATATCTACGCTAATGGTCCTCTGCAGACTGGGTTCAAACTTAATATCGCCGGTCATAGCTTCCCAGTTGCCGTCAAAAGCAATACCGACCAGCTCACCTTCGCCGTTAATTACAGGACTTCCGGAATTACCACCGGTAATATCGTTATCAGAAATAAAGCAAACACGCATGGCACCATTTTCTCCATAAGGGCCATAATTTTTATTTTTATAAAGCTTTTTAAGCTTATCCGCCACAATGAATTCATCGTTTGTAGGATCTTCTTTTTGCATCACTCCTTCCAATGTGGTATAATAGTCATAATGTACGGCATCTCTCGGATAATAATCGTTGACATCTCCGTAGGTCAGGCGCATGGTAAAATTGGCCTCCGGATAAAACCGCTTATCGTCCTGCATTTCACGCAAACCTTGCATAAATAAACGTTGTCCTTTGCTGAGCTGATCAGCATAACTACGGTACTGCTGCCGAATTTCCATAAGTTTATTCTGCACAGAGTTCATAGCCGTATAAGCAGGATCATTTTCAAGAATTTCAACCTTAGGATCCTCCAAAAAAGCTGATAACCTGTTCATAGAGGTAAAAATGGAATTTTCAAACACCACTTCGGCATATTGACTGAAATCGCCATCATACAATTTTTCAATGCGTTCAAAAACGGAAGGCTTAAATTCATCCTTCACGTTCTCGTCAAAAATCTCCCATAAAGCACTCAAAAGTTTCTTATCTGTGGGCGCATGATAATCTTTATAGAAATCCTTCAGCCGGGGTCTGAGGTTTTCAACCTCATATTGAATGGCCTCAGTGCTATCGGGATGGGCATCCAGAATATTGTAAAGTCCCTGAAATCTTGCAGTAAATGGAACAATCTCAGCCCCTCTGAGAATGGCTTCATTCATGTATAAAAATGTTTTATAATACTCCTGCCGATTTTGGTAAGCCTCTTCGATCATGGAAAGCGTCCCACCATATTTTTCCTGTCTTGAATTCCTCTTATTCACCCATTCTCTAAACCGATCTTCCAGCTTCTGCCTTTCCTGTATAACGTCAAGTCGTTTCAGTCCTTCATTCTGACCTATACTATATTTATAATAATTGCTTGTACCTGAATGTTTGGAAGAATATTTAAGTTCCAATTCTTCACTTGAATTCATGGCTTCCTCCATAATTTCAAGTTTCTTCTCCCGTACCTTAATCCTTGTAGGATTGACTATCTTCCTGGTCTCTTTTACTCCATAGGAAGTCATGTACCGATCCGTACCTCCGGGATATCCCAAAATCATGGAAAAATCTCCCTTCTTCATTCCTCCAAGAGAAATGGGAAGATGATGTTTGGGTTCAAGCGGAACATTTTCCTCGGAATATTCGGCCGGTTCTCCGTCAGGTCCGGCATACACCCTAAACACACTAAAATCACCTGTATGCCTTGGCCACATCCAATTATCCGTATCGCCTCCATAGCTACCTATGGATTCAGGGGGTGCTCCTACAAGCCTTATATCATTGTAATTTTCGTATATCATCAAATAAAACTCATTGCCCTTATAGAATGATCTTACGCTAGCCTCATAATGATTATCTTCAGTAGCTTCCTCTTTAATAGTAGAAGATATTTCCTGTATCTTTTGATTTCTCTCGCTTTCGCTCATATCATCGGTAAGTTCGGAATTAATCCGTTCGCTGACATCTTCCATTCGCACCAGAAAAGAAACATATAAATCCTCTATGGGGATTTCATCCTCCAGGTTTTCTGCCCAAAACCCCTCTTTCAGGTAATTGTTCTCCTGAGTGCTAACCTCATGGATAGCACTCTCTCCGCAATGATGATTGGTAAAAATAAGCCCCTGATCCGAGACGATCTCACCGGTACAAAATCCACCGAAATTTACCACGGCATCTTTGATGCTTGATTGGTTGATACTGTAAATATCTTCTTTGGACAGTTTTAATCCCATTTCATGCATGCGGTCCATGTTCATTTTATCCAGCATGGTCAATAACCACATGCCTTCATCGGCTTTTAGTGAAAAACTAAAAGTCAATAAGAAACCAATTAATGCGCTCGTTATTTTCTTTGTCATTTTCCTATAATTTAATATTTAATGTTATACAATATGTGTTTGTCTCAGAGTCTAATGGTATCATTAAAATTTACGAATTTAATCATTTATAATTTAAATAAAAAAGGATTAGGTTTGCAAAAAAGTTGAACAATCATGGAAACAAACAAACCAGATATACGACAGCTGACAGAAGAGGCCCTGAGTGCATTTTTTAAAGAACATGGGGAACAGGCATTCCGGGGAAGGCAGGTTTACGAATGGCTTTGGAAGAAGGGAAGCACCTCGTTTGAGGAGATGAGCAATTTGTCAAAAGAAACCAGAAAGTTTCTCAGCGAAAATTTTTCTATCCCACGCCTGAATATCCATTCAAAGCAAACAAGCCGGGACGGGACGATAAAATTTACTTTTAAGACCCATGACGGCCATCTGACGGAAAGCGTTTTGATACCCAGCGGATCGAGAATTACAGCCTGTGTCTCGTCTCAGGTAGGCTGCAAATTAAATTGTACTTTTTGTGCTACCGGGAAAATTCCCTTCAAAAGAAATCTGTCGCAAGCTGAAATATTTGATCAAATCCTGACTGTGAAAAACAAAGCCAATAAACTATACAATCTTTCCCTCAGCAATATTGTGTACATGGGTATGGGTGAGCCTCTGCTAAATTATGGAGATGTGAAGGCATCCATTAAGTTGATTGCTTCAGAAAAAAGCCTTGGATTCTCTCCCCGACGGGTGACTCTTTCTACCATTGGCCTCCCGGAAAAGATCAAAAAACTAGCCGATGATCAGATCACATTCAACCTGGCCGTATCCCTGCATTCCGCCATGGATGAAACCAGAACCCGGCTTATTCCAATTAATAAACAATACAACCTTGAATCCCTGAAAAAAGCACTGGAATACTTCAACAAGAACACCGGAAAACGAATTACATTCGAATATTTAATGATCAATGGAATCAATGACTCCATTGCGGAAGCCAAAGCTCTTGCTGAGTATTGCAAAAATTTTCCGGTAAAAATTAACCTGATTGAATACAATACCACCGGGGACCCGGCTTTCCAAAAACCCGATCCTCAAAAGCTAAATGAATTTAAAGTATTTCTTGAAAGTAAAAACCTTGTTGTTAATGTTAGAAGAAGCAGAGGTGATGACATAGATGCAGCTTGCGGACAACTCTCGGGAAGAATAAAATAAACAAGAAATTGATTTTTAAAGATTTAAGCTCTGTCGGCTATAAGATTAAACGATTGGAGATAGTTCTTCCTGTCTGTTAACGTATGATTTGCCAACTGCCAATTGCCAACTTATTATACTCAAGACAAGGCAAATGGAATCTGATCAGGTGATATGTTCTCTGCTTTATTGACTATCCTCACCGGGTTTCTGAATACTGTAGGCAATTCCCTCAATATAATAACTGGGCACTTCACCAAAACCTCCGATAGTTTCTTTCTCCGTAACATAAATCATCACACCGCCTTTGTTGGCAGCCCGTTTTTTCATTCGGATCTTGGCAGTGCGTTCCGCAGATTCCGCGGTTCGGTTTCCTGAAGAAGACTTACCGGTGACTTTACCCACTTTATAAAGCCCCTTAACTTCTTCCTTGTTCTCGGTAAGCACTACATTCTTCCAGTCTGTCTCCTCGATCTCTCCAACCACTGGCTCATTAAACACTTCCTTCCTGCCATTGTCAAAAATGATCTTCTGAATATTTTTTTTCTCCATGGATTTGACTTCTTCACTTCCAGGTTCCGAATACTTTACATTGGAATAATAAATGCTCCTCACATGGACAATCTTTTTTCTCTTACCCAGCATATAAATGGTATCCAGATCCGCTTCTTCCTGCGAAAAAGAAGAAATAACAAACACCATTCCAATAATGAAAAAGGTTAATTTTCTTAACATGGATATATGGATTTGATTAGGTTAACAATTTTTAAAAACCAATGTACAAATTTATCCAATATTATTATACGATTTATAAGAATTCTTCATAAAAAGCGTATTAATTTTGAAGGCCTTTCTTTAATAACGAAATAGATGATGCAACAACAAATTAACTATTATAGAGAATTACATGTAAAATATTCCGGTAAATATCGAAAAATCAAACAGAAGTTAAATATACTGGCATTTGCACGGGTTATAACTTTTGTTTCAGCTGTATATTTGGGTTACGTATTGATAAAAACCGATTTGCTCATTGGACTAAGCATTATAGCTGCTATTCTGAGTTTTTTCATCTATCTTATTATTCGCTATGAGAAGAAGAAAGATGAGGCACAGATCGTTAAAAATTTAGTCCGGGTAAATTCCGGAGAAATAGAAGCCAGCAGAGGAAATATCAGTAACTTCTCAGGAGGCGAAGAATTTAGGGATGCGTCTCACGATTATGTGAATGATTTGGAAATATTCGGTAAGTCAAGCCTTTTCCAACATATAAACAGAACCTGTACATATGCGGGTAAAAATAAGCTGGCGAACTGGTTGAGCAAGCCCTTGAACTCCAAAGAAAAAATCAACCGGAGACAATCTGCTGTTAATGAATTATCGAATTTGTTGCATTGGAGACAAAAATTTTCAGCCATAGGACAAAAACTGAATCTTAATCAGTATAACGATACCCACCTCATTGTGTGGAGCCAAGAGCAACCATGGCTTAGCAATAACGTTACCTATCAAATATTAAGGTGGGTATTGCCTTTACTGGCCTTCCTGATGCTTGGTCTTACAATATATGGAATCGTACCCATCGGTTATCTTATACTTCTTTTGCTTGTAAATTTTTGGGTAATTCGTAATATATCCTCAAGGATCAACGCTCAATATCAAAAAATCACCAATCAACTACCGGCATTAAAAAATTACGCTCAGCTGCTTCAGCATATAGAAAAACAAAACTTCTCGTCATCTGACTTGGTTGACCTGCAAACAAGACTTTTTGTAGACAAACATCCTTCAAGCCGGATTATCAGAAAATTATTCCGTATTTCCAATGCCATGGATAACCGTAACAATCTTCTTGCTGATGTCATTCTCAAATTATTCTTTTTATGGGATATACATCAGGTAATCCGGTTGGAGAACTGGCACAGGCATTATGCAGGAGATATTGAAAACTGGATTAAGACCATTGGAAAATTTGATGCCCTCATCAGTTTGGCAAATTTTTACTACAACTATAAATCTTATACTTTCCCTAAAATAAGCAGAAACAAAGTTCTGGAAGCCACAGACCTGGGCCATCCCCTTATTCAGCAAGATAAATGCGTCACCAACAATTTTAACATAACAAAAAACGGAGATAATTTTATTATTACCGGGGCCAATATGGCAGGTAAAAGCACATTTCTCAGAACTGTGGGGATCAACTTTGTTCTCGGCATGATTGGAGCTCCGGTTTGTGCCACCAATATGGAGTTCAAAATCTCCAACCTCTTTACCAGTATGAACATCACCGATTCTCTTTCCAAAAATGAAAGCTATTTCTATGCTGAAATAAAAAGGCTCAAGAAACTCATTGATAAGGCAGCCAAAAAAGAAGATCTTATGGTGTTAATGGATGAAATCCTCACCGGTACCAATACCCGGGATAAGGAAAAAGCCTCCAAAGCAATTCTGGAAAGGCTGATCAATATGAAGGTGACTGGAATCATAGCTACCCATGATCTTTCTCTAACCACTTTGGAAGAAAAATATCCGGAGCAAATTCACAACAAAAGATTCGAAGTAGAATTGGCGGATGAAAAAATGAAATACGACTACAAACTGAGAGACGGAATTGCTCAAAACATGAATGCACTGGAACTTTTAAGGAAGATGAAACTTATCTGAGAAACCCCTTTTATACAAACAATTCTGTTCATAACTTTCGTTTTGGCTTGTATTGAAGAAAATAATTAACAATTTGTGTTGAAAAACAAATGGCTCAGTAATTATTCTTTTGGTTATTTTTACAAAAAAATAGCAGGATATGCCGGCAAATTATTCCGAAGAGAGCATCAGAACATTAGAATGGAAAGAACACATCAGAAGGAGACCCGGTATGTATATCGGGAAACTTGGAGATGGCAATTCCCAGGATGATGGGATATATGTATTGTTGAAAGAAGTGATGGACAATTCCATCGATGAGTTCATGATGGGCAACGGTAAAAGATTCAATGTAGATATAAAGGATAAAAAGGTGTCGCTTAGGGATTTTGGAAGGGGGATCCCGCTCGGAAAATTAAAAGAGGTGGCTTCAAAAATGAATACCGGCGC
>JAIPAF010000118.1 GCA_021740225.1 Bacteroidales bacterium
GCCTTTACGGAAGCAAGCTCGTTTTTGGCCAGGGACACCCGGTATTGTAAAGGAAGGTTTTCAGTATCAGGTAATGTATTCAGATATTGAACACTGTCTTCTGTTTTTTTTACTATGTAGGTTTCCCCCGCTTCATTTGAAGTAGACGATGATCGAATCAGCGGATACAGAAAATCATCCGGATTTAACTGGCAAATAAGCACCCCCGCCGGTTTATCCTGTGAATTGAATATAGGCGACAAAAAGGCGATAAGGATTTCATTTCTCTCGCCGCACATGAAAAGTCCTGTTGATACCGTGGATTGTGTTTTAACAGCCCGCTTAACTGCAGGTATTAAAGAGGTATCAACAGATTCACATCCGGGTCCCGTGGATAGGAGTAATTTGCCCTCAGGCGAACACAGATTGATTCTCCTTAAATTATGCTCATCCTTTATGGAAGCCAATCGCTGAACAAGCCACCCGGGTTCACGGGGTGTCTTGTATTGTAGCCAGTGGTTGATTTCCGAATTCAGAGATATATTTTGGGATATCACTTTTACATCGTATAATTCATCATTGAACCAGGAGGTGATTTGCCTGGATTTTAAACGGGCCATGGATTTAAGGTTTTTCTCCCTTTCTCTTCGGATGGTTTCCGATTCTCTTTGATAATAAGAGTAACCGGCTGCTATAGTTATTCCGGCAATGACCAACCCCACAATAAAATAAATAATTACAGGTGTGTTTGCTGATTTGAAAACGGTATGCATACTATCTATAATTGGTTGAGTATATTACGAATAATAAAGTCAAAGGTTACGATTGTGGAAACATCCGCTTTTATTTAGATTTTGTCTATAAAGCAGACAATCATTCAGAATAAAATAACAAATGACACCCATCAAATAGCAAATAATATTGGCCCCATTTTTGAGTTTATTATATTTGAACTCATGAAAACCCAACGACCTATGCAATCATTCAGGATCATTTCCATGCTTTTGGCCTTCTTAACGGGCGTGTTGTTTTCAGGATATGCCCGGCAAACCGGAGAGGAAACGGTGGAAGGCACCAATGGTTTTGCGTTCCGTCTTTTTAAACAAATTGAAAACGAAGGGGAAAATGTATTTTTCTCACCTTACAGCATATCTTCCGCTCTGGCCATGACTTATACCGGGGCGGAAGGAATTACAAAAAAGCAGATGCAGGATGTGTTCGGCTTTCCGGGTGATAAGGAGATGGTGGCCCGGGAGTTTCATGGACTGAATAAACACCTGGATACCTTAAATGATAAGAAAATCGAGATGAATGTGGCCAATTCCCTCTGGTGTCAGGAAGATTATGACTTTCTTGAGGATTTCCTGGAAGTCAATACAAAATATTACCGGGCCGGCATTGAAAAGGTTGATTTCAGGAATAATCATCCTGAAGCCCGCAACCGGATCAATCAATGGGTGGAGCAACAAACCGGCAACAGAATAAAAAATCTGATACCTGAAGGGGTGCTGAATCCCTCGGTCAGGCTGGTGCTTGCCAATGCCATCTATTTTAAGGGAATGTGGGAGTATCCTTTCGATAAAAGCAAAACCCGGCCGGAATTCTTTTATATGAACGAAAAAGACAGGAAGCGGATTCCTTTTATGCATCGTTCCGTTAAAGTGGAATATTACGAGGATGAGCTGGCCCAAGTCATTGAGCTGCCTTATTCCGGGAAAGACTTATCAATGATGATCCTCCTGCCTCAAGAAGTTTCCGGGATCCATCATCTGGAGTCCAAGTTGAATAAAGACCTCTACAAGAAATACCGGGAATCTATGTTCACCAAAAAGGTGGAAGTTTGGTTTCCAAAATTTAAGGTAGAAACCCGGTATAATCTGAATAAGCCTCTGGCGGATCTGGGAATGAAAAGTGCATTCTCCGGAGATGCCGATTTTTCCGGGATGACCGGCAAGAAGGAGCTTTTCATAAGCAATGTGGCTCACAAGGCTTTTGTAAAGGTCGATGAAGAGGGTACCGAAGCAGCTGCTGCCACCGGCGCGGTGATGAGCAAAACTTCCCTCGTGAAAAAGGCGGAATTTAAGGCCGATCATCCTTTCATCTACCTGGTCAAAGACAACCACACAGGAACCATCCTGTTCATGGGAAGGCTGAATGAACCGTTTTTCTACGGGAAGTTTTAATAAGAGAACTCCTTTTCATCCATTTTATCCCATTTTGAATGGATGAATTTTTTATTTGAGTATTTTTTCACATTGATTTTTTTTTAATATTGGAAAGAATTTAACCAATGTTTAATTTGTGTAAAAATCTTTCACCATGAGAATTGTCTTTATAGGAGCAGGTAATGTAGCCACCAATCTGGCCGTTGCAATCAGAAAATCAGGACATGAGGTCGTCCAGGTTTACAGCCGAACCGAAGAATCTGCAGGAGAACTTGCACACAAAACAGAGGCCGAGGCGATCACCCGATTGGACCGCATCGTTGCCGATGCGGATATTTATTTTATTGCTGTAAAAGATGACGCTATAGAGGAAGTCCTGAGCCAGTTTCCCCACAATGACGTTTTTCTGGTACATACTGCCGGCAGTATTTCTATGAACATGCTTAGGGATTATACCGATGATTATGGGGTATTGTATCCCCTTCAGACTTTTTCCAAAGACTGGCTGTCCGATTTTACGGAGATCCCCCTCTGCATTGAGGCCAATACAGATAGAAACCTGAATATCCTCGGACAAATTGCTGAAGAATTGTCAAACAACGTGTGCCATATAGATACCATGCAACGGTTATATTTGCATGTGGCCGCGGTTTTTGCCTGTAATTTTACCAATTTTATGTTCGCTTCGGCAGAAAATATTCTCCGAAATCATGACATTTCTTTCAATGTGCTGAAACCCCTGATCAGGGAAACGGTAGACAAAGCGCTCGTACATTCTCCTTCCAGATCGCAGTCAGGACCGGCAGTTAGGGGAGACAGGGAAATCATTGAAAAGCATTTGGATCTGCTTGCTCATTCCGGGAAGCTACAAAATTTGTATAAATACGTAAGCGAATCAATTATGGATTTTTATAATTCAGCCGGGGAGGGAGAATAATGGCCAATTTCAAGGAAGACCTGAACGGGATCAATGCGTTTGTCTTTGATGTAGATGGCGTTTTCACCAATGGAAAGCTCTACATGTTTGCACAGAATGAATTTGTCAGGGCTTTTAATATAAAAGACGGTTATGCCGTTAAGTATGCAGTGCAACAGGGTTACATCATGGCCATCATTTCCGGGGGCGATTCGGATATGGTAAGGAAGCGCTTCATTGATCTTGGCATTACCGATATATATCTTAACATTACTGATAAAACGGAGTGTCTGGAAGATTTTTATTTTAAATATGATATCGATCCGGCGTCCATTTTATTTATGGGCGATGACCTGCCTGATTATGAGGTTATGAAAAAATGCGGCTTACCCACTTGTCCGTCTGATGCTGCCGAAGAGATTAAGTCGGTTGCCAGATACATTTCCAATTTTGAAGGCGGGAACGGCTGTGTGCGCGATGTTATAGAACAGGTGCTCAGGGCGCAGGGTAAGTGGATGTAAATAGCGTTTGTCTATAAAGCAGTCAGACATTCCGGGAGTAAAATTACAAATGACTAGCACCCAATAACAATATGTATGCTTATTTGAAATTGATCCGTTGGCCCAATCTTATTATTGTCGTATTGACCCAGTACCTGATGCGATGGGGCATCCTTGAACCCATCCTCGAGGTTAACCGGCTCGATCTTCAACTCGATTCCTTTCATTTTTTTCTCCTTGTTTTGTCAACGGTTTGCATTACTGCCGGTGGTTATGTGATCAACGATTATTTCGATACCCATACCGATTTACTTAACAAGCCCCGGGAAGTGCTCGTGGGCACCAAAGTGCACCGCAGGTTCGCCATTATTTTTCATGTGGTGTTGAACATTATCGGGGTGGGCCTGGGATTTTATCTTTCCTGGCATGTCGGTATACCCTATTTGGGTTTGATTTTCCCGCTTGTATCCGGAGTGTTGTGGTTTTATTCCACTACCTATAAAAGACAATTTCTTGTAGGGAACCTGGTAGTAGCCGTACTGACGGCCCTGGTTCCCTTAATGGTGGTTGTATTTGAAATCCCTATGCTGAACGAGGAATATAAAGATTTGCTGTTACAGCACAACACGAACTTCATGTACCTTTTCCATTGGGTGATGGGTTTTGCCTTCTTTGCCTTTATCATGAATCTGATGCTGGAGCTCATTAAAGACATTGAAGATTATGAAGGAGACAGGATGTACGGGAGGAAATCCTTACCTGTAGTCCTTGGCGTAAAAACCTCAAAAAATATTGTCAACCTGTTGGTATTAATTACGTTGGCAGGGTTGAACTACGTGTATTTCCGTTATCTGGAAGATATCGTTACACTGATTTATTTTTCATTGTTCTTATATTTACCTTTTATATTTTTGATCGTTAAAAATATAAAAGCCACGGATAGACTTTATTTTGCCTTTATCGGCAATGTGCTAAAGGTCATCATGCTGTTTGGTGTGTTATATGCTTTGATGGCCAGATATATCATTCAAACCCAAGTTATATGAAATTCTATGAGGAGATTGCAAAATACAGGATTATCCTGGGGTCTCAATCCCCACGCAGACAATATCTCTTGAAAGAATTGGGGATAAAGTTTGATGTGAAACTGAAACGGATGTTTCAGGAGGATTATCCAGAGGGTCTTACCGGGGAAGAGATTCCTCTTTATCTGGCCGGGAAAAAGGCAGATGCGTTTGACGATGAGCTTACGGAAAATATGATCGTTATCACAGCCGATACTGTGGTATTAAAAGATCAAAAGGTTTTACAAAAACCAAAGGATCAGAAGGAAGCCTTTGATATGCTGCGTACTCTTTCAGGTACGGTTCATCAGGTGTATACCGGTGTCTGCATCCGCTCGATAAAAAAAAGGGAAACTTTTCATTCCAGAACGGATGTTCATTTCAAAGAATTGAGCGATAAAGAAATATGGTATTACATCGATAAGTATGAACCCTTTGATAAAGCCGGTTCTTATGGTATACAGGAGTGGTTGGGATACATTGGTGTGGAAAGAATAGAAGGGTCTTTTTTCAATGTAATGGGTCTGCCCGTCCAGAAACTCTATGTGGAGATGAGAAAATTCCTGAATAAATAATTCTTTCATTCTCTGAGAGAGCATCTGGTGCGGCTGTCTTAATCTCCGTTCCATGGAGAAGGAATCCTTGTCCTCATATTTCTTATTATCTCATTGCTGCGGTTTAGAGTTTTTCACAAGCTTTCAGCATACCGGACAGCTCTTCTTTTTCGAAAAGATTTCCCGTGTCGGGAATCTTCAGGGTCAGCTCTTCAGTATGGACCAATCCTTGTATGAGATTGGGAAATAAGGGAAAGGTGTTATGACAGGGTGGCTCTATGCTTGAACGGCTGATTTTATGAATGGTACTCACCCTGTCTACCAATACGCCCATGTGCATTCTGCCGGTACGGAGAAGATTCCTGTTTAGCTCCATAATAAGGATGGTGTGATCTTCACTTTGCGCTTTACCGGGCCACATCCCCAATTTTAAACGCATGTTGACCACCGGCAGGATCATGTTTCCGTAATTGATCGCTCCCACCATGGAAGCAGGTGAACCGGGAACCCGGATAATACTAAAACTGTTCATGATCAGAAAAACATCCGTTATGGCAGAGGCAAAATGTTCATTCCCTACCTGATATTGGAGGTACAAGTCATTACCGGGTTCATCCTGAGGGGGCGTAGACATAGGAATAATTTTTTACACGCGGTTTGACAGGGCTACTGTATTGAATATAATAATCAAAGGTAAAAAATTTTGCCTTCAATCTGATATTTTATCTTTGCATAAAATATAAAAATTTAACGGATGAAGATTGCAGTAGATTTTGACGGTACCATCGTAGAAAACAAGTATCCGGAAATTGGAAAGCCGAAGATATTTGCATTTGAAACCCTTTTAGAGTTACAAAAGAAAGGGCATCTTCTGATTCTTTGGACCTATCGGACAGGGAAAAAACTTGATGAAGCAGTTACCTTTTGTAAAAAGCACGGGCTGGAATTTTATGCTGTCAACAAAAATTACCCGGAAGAACATTTTGATGATACGATAAGTCGTAAGATTGCCGCAGACATTTATATTGACGATAGAAATTTAGGAGGATTTCCGGGATGGAGCGAGGTT
>JAIPAF010000119.1 GCA_021740225.1 Bacteroidales bacterium
GAAAGGTGGACTGAATCTTCGCCGTGTAGGCCGGTAACCTGATTGAGATCCTTAAACAGTTTATCGGCATAAAACGGGGCTAAAGGTGCCATTAGCTGAGCAATGGCTTCCAGAGATTTATAAAGGGTTTGGTAGGCAGAAATTTTATCTTTGGAATAACCACCTCCCCAAAACCGCTTGCGATTTAATCGAACGTACCAATTGCTGAGGTTTTCCGTGACGAAATACTGAATAGCCCTTCCTGCCCTGGTGGGTTCATAGTCATTATAATATTCTTCTACTTCTTTGATCAGGGAGTTGAGAAGGGAAATAATCCACTGATCGATTTCCGGCCTTTCATTCAGGGGGATCTCTTTTTCAGCATATTGAAAGCCATCTATATTGGCATATAGGGAGAAAAATGAATAGGTATTGAAGAGGGTTCCGAAGAATTTTCTTTTTACTTCCCTGAGCCCTTCCATATCAAATTTAAGGTTGTCCCATGGCTGAGCATTGGTTATCATATACCATCTGAGCGCATCAGAGCCGTGCTCTTCAATAGCCTCGAAGGGATCTACCACGTTTCCCAAACGTTTTGACATTTTATTTCCATTCTTGTCCAGTACCAGCCCGTTGGATATAATATTCCTGAAAGCCACCGAGTTGAATAGCATCACAGCAATGGTATGAAGGGTAAAAAACCATCCACGGGTTTGGTCCACTCCTTCTGCAATATAATCTGCCGGAAACAGGTTATCAAAATTTTCTTTGTTTTCAAAAGGATAATGATGCTGAGCATAGGGCATGGCGCCGCTATCAAACCAAACATCGATGAGTGCCGGCTCCCGATACATTTTTTTCCCTTTGGATGAAACAAGGATGATTTCATCCACAAAAGGTCTATGAAGGTCAAAGATATCATAGTTTTCTTTTGAAAAATCTCCTTCACTGAAATTTTTCAAAGGATTCTCATTCATGAAACCGGCTTCCACAGCTTTATCAATCTCCTCCTTCAATTCTGATACGGAACCGATGCAGATGCGCTCGCTATTGTCTTCGGTCGCCCAGATGGGTAAAGGTGTTCCCCAATAACGATCCCGTGAAAGGTTCCAATCCACCAGATTCTCCAGCCATTTTCCAAACCGTCCTGTTCCTGTGGCTTCGGGCTTCCAGTTAATGGTGCGGTTGTGTTCCAAAAGATTGTCTTTCTCTGCTGTGGTTTTAATAAACCAGGAGTCCAGCGGGTAATAAAGTACAGGTTTGTCGGTGCGCCAGCAATGCGGATAAGTGTGTTCGTATTTTTCTATTTTGAATGCTTTGTTTTCCTTTTTTAGTTTCACGGCAATGTCAACATCTACCGAAGGATCGTCTTGGGTAAGGTTCGGGTCGTAATCGTTTTTTACATATCTGCCGCTGAATTCTCCCATGCCATCGACGAATTTGCCCTGCTTGTCAACCAATGTCAAGGAACCGATGCCATACTCATAGGATACTTTAAAGTCATCTGCACCAAAACTCGGCGCAAGGTGAACAATACCGGTACCCTCTTCAGTGGTTACAAAATCCCCTGTTACCACCTTGAAAGCGTCGCCATCCTTGGGCTGATGATAGGGCATGAGCTGTTCATACCTGATGCCTTTCAGATCCGTCCCGGGAAATTCAGCAATTACCTTGTAGGGTATTTTCTTGTCTCCCGGTTTATAATCTTCAAGTTTCAAGCCGGCATGTTTCTCTGGAAAATATTTGTTCAACAGCTCTTTGGCCAGGATTACCGTGATGGGTTTATAGGTATATTGATTGAATGTTCTTACTTGTACATATTGAATATCGGGGCCTACCCCCAAGGCGGTATTGGAAGGTAAGGTCCAGGGAGTTGTAGTCCATGCCAGAAAAAACAACTCGCTATCAATGTTTTTGAAAAGAAACTCCGAATTTTCATCCTTTATTACCTTGAATTGGGCAACGATGGAGGTGTCCTTTACTTCTTTATAACATCCCGGCATATTCAGCTCATGGGTGCTGAGACCCGTTCCGGCTGCCGGTGAATAAGGCTGAATGGTGTATCCTTTATATAAATATCCCTTTTCATAGAAACTTTTAAGAAGATACCATAAGGTTTCGATGTATTTATTATCATAAGTAATATAAGGATTATCCATATCGATCCAGTATCCCATCCTGCGGGTTAAATCTTCCCACACATCCTTGTATTTCATAACCTCTTCCCGGCAGGTCTCGTTGTACTCCTTAACGGATATCTTTTCTCCTATGTCATCTTTGGTGATGTTGAGTTTTTTTTCAACTCCTATTTCTACCGGAAGACCATGCGTATCCCATCCGGCTTTTCTTCTTACAAGATAGCCCTGCATGGTCTTATAGCGACAAAAAATATCCTTAATGGCTCTTGACAAAACATGATGAATCCCCGGTACTCCATTTGCTGAAGGGGGTCCTTCATAGAATACAAAAGTTTCATTTCCTTCCCGGGTTTCTATACTCTTATGAAAAGTATTGTCTTTTTCCCACTCCTTTAACTGTTCTTTATTTACTTCGGATAAATCCAGTCGTTCGTATTCTTTGAACTTTTCACTCATCAAGGTAGATTTTTGCTGGTTGAAATGCTACAAATATAGTAGATCTCATTAAAAAAATATAACAATAAAATTATAAACTCCACTTAAATTTATTGGTTATGGCGCCAACGAGTTTCTTTTAGAACTGTGAAAGCATAAATTTATGCTAAAGAAGCGTGCTTGCTTCTGATTTTGTATAACAAGAGTTTCCGGTGGTATGAAAGTTGAATTTACAGGGCGGGATAAAGACGGTTATGACTAAAGATTCACGTTAAAATAACCTCTCATCAGATTAATAAAAGGAATTTTTTTTAACTTTTTTTCCTGTTGACTTCCTCATCGATATATTTGTCTATTATAGAATGATCTTCAACAATTTCCACCTTTTCAATTTTATTGCTTCTGGAATGGTACCATATCTCTACCATGAATTCATCCAATGTATAAAGGCTTACAAAGTAGTTGCTTACTTTTCTTCTGCTGATTTGTTTGCCTTTATCCAAAACCAGAGAGGCCTTTTCACCCTCCGGCAGTTTTTGAAAATTTGATTTGTTCGTTTTCATTCATGTAAACATTTTCTCATATAAACAATATATGATACCCTTTGTTTTTTGAAAGGTAGAAAGCAGAATGATGAGTCTGTCTTTATTTTAACGAATGAAAGGGCCTTTCCTGTATAATATTTTCAATGATCTTTTTTAATTTATTGCAAGTTTATAGACAGAGCCTATATAATTTAATGATTAGATTCATTACCAATAGATTCGTTGATGTTCAGGGGCTTTTGTTTTGGTTACTGAATGCAGTTAAGCCGGAGAGGAAAACATCCACCCCATTCAACAATTTTCTCAGAATATCGAAAATTAGCGTATAATAAAGAATAGCGACACCAATCCAAATAATAATCAAATTGAAAGGGAAGGTATTTATATGAAAGCCTTTGATGTTCTTATACGGTGTGTAAAAATGGGCCCTTCCCACATCTGATAAGGGATCCATGAAAATGGGATCCTTTTTCTGCAGGATTTCATTTTCTGTTTCGTACATCTTCTTTACTTCATTCGTGTTTTGGAGAATGCTGGCCAATCGTTGGTTGTGATTACTTTGTTTTAGATTTCTTATCCACTCCCTTCCGTGCTTTTCAATAAGCTGTTCGTATTGCTCACTCCTTTTAGTTGATGCTTCTTTGCCGCGATTAACATAATAAAGATTGAGATAGATCAGGTAGTCTTTCAGTGATTCCACGACTTCCTGATTGATTTCTTCTGCATTCAGCCGGTTGAGATACTCGAAAGGAGGTTTTCCGGCATCTTCCTGGAGTTTGATTAGTTCATTCCTGATAATCTTTAAATTATGATTGATTTCTCGTGTGCTTTTATCATTGGAGAGGTTTCTCCAGGCCATGTCCAGTTTTGCCTCTAGCTCGGGGATCAGGAATGAAGTTTTGTAATCCGCGTTGCTGATCTGTTTATCATATTCAAAAAATCTTTTTTCAAAGTTGTTGTCCTTAAACTGTTTAACCGTAATGGCCTCGTATGCCCACCGGGTAACCATGAAATTTCCAATGATGGGAACATATTTTCTGGAAGTGATGTTTTCATGCAAATCGTCAAACGAGATCATGGCCCCTCCGAGAAGCAGATGAGGAACGAGTATTAAAGGAATCAGGATGTAAATGGTGATCACCGAGTTTAAGCCCGAGGAAATATTTAATCCCGCCATATTACCGAAACAGGAGGTAGAGAATAATATAAGCCAAAAGGGCAGCAACATACCCTGGATCTCAAGTATTTCATTGCTTATAAGCACAAAGGTAAAAGTTTGAATAGCAGATAAACCGAATAGATATACAATCTTGGAATTTAAATAGCTTATCCAGCTTAAATTCAAAAAAGTTTCACGTTCCAGAATTTTGCGATCTTTAATAATTTCTTCCGCACTTATTGTCAATCCCATGAATAACGCCACTATAATGGCCATAAATAGGAACACCGGAAGATTTTTATTCTGGGCAAAAATGTATCCTTCGGAAGTGATATACTTGGAGAAATAGCTTAAAATCAGTGCAAGAACCGGTGCTTCGACGAGATTGAGAAGAATATATTGTTTATTGGAAAATTTGCTCCATAGATTGCGCATGCTAAAAATGCGAAATTGTTTAAAAGTTGAAGGAATGCTGAAATTGATTTCGGGCAGGTTTCCCATGTTTTCTCTTCTCTTAACCCGTGATTCGATCTTCTCTTTGTATCGATCAAACCATGTTTCGGGTGGAGTTTTTCTTGCTTTTATCGGCTTGCCATAGTCGTTAACCTTTCTGGCTTCAACAACCTTCAGTATTTGTTCCGGATTTACATTGCCACAATGCGGGCATTCGCTTTCCGCTGCATTTACTTGCGAAGCTACCGTTTTAAAGTACACTATGGCATCTATTGGATTCCCCTGGTAGATTGGATATCCCCCTTTATCCAACACCCACATTTTGTCAAATAATTTATATACTTCAGAGGATGGCTGGTGTATATTGACAATGAGCAATTTTCCTTTTAAGGCCTGATTCTTTAATAAATGCATTACATTTTCAGAATCCATCGAGGACAAACCGGTGGTGGGTTCATCTATAAACATAATGTAAGGCTCCCGCATCAGTTCAAGACCTATATTTAACCTCTTTCTCTGTCCTCCACTGATATATTTATTTAACGGAGAACCCACTTTAAGGTTTCTTATATCTGCCAGCTCTAGAACTTCGAGTGTATCTATGACCTTGTGGTGTATGGCTTCCTCATCGAAATCTCTGAAACAGAGTTTGGCATTGTAATAGAGATTTTGATATACGGTAAGTTCTTCTATAAGGAGATCCTCCTGGGGAACATAACCAATCAGCCCTTTTATTTCTTCCCGGTTGCTATGGATGTCGTATCCGTTGATCATGATCTTCCCTTCATCAAGAGGAATTTTTCCATTAAGTATATTCAGAAGGGTGGACTTTCCCACGCCACTTCCTCCCATGATCCCGACCAACTGGCCTGCCTCTTCTGATATATTAAAGGATCTGATCCCGTTGTCACTATTTTTAAAAGTAAAGCTTACATTATAGGTGTTTAATGTAATGCGCGTTTGTATTATATCTTCCAGGAATTTGGATGAAACATCATGAAAATAGATGGGGTAAATATTCGGCCCTTTTATGATAGCGCCGCTTTTGAAAAAGTACGGATGTTCAGGTTCAATCTTATCGCCTTCAATATAAAGGTTTAATTGACCTGAATACCGAAAAACAAAGGAATTGATGCTTTCCAGGTACAGGAACAATAACTGTCCGTAAAGGTTTTCTTTATAAAGATGTTTGTAAGGATAGGAATGGATTTCCCGGGTTTTCTTTTTCATCATCCGGTAAATGCTTTCTGACCATTCCCTGAGTTGATTGTCTATAATCAATACCTTATCCCGCTCTATATTGTCCGGGCGTCCTTCAAATATAAATGCTTTGCAATTGCTGTATTCCGTTTCATCGATGTTGAAGGTGTCGGCCACGGTTTTGACGAATTTCAGCTCTCCCTCACTGATCTTTGAATCGGAGCGAAGGAATTCAAGGAGTTGGATAAATACTATAAGTCGCTCCTCCCTGAGCAATTCTTTTTTAATTT